>NZ_CP029488.1:3292500-3592500 GCF_003177035.1 Salinisphaera sp. LB1
GATCGATTACTCGCATTACTCGCCCAGCATCTGACTGACGAAGAGGATCTGGTGATCCCCGGCATGCTCGAATATACCGAGCGGCCGCTGCGGTAGCGCCCGACCATCGGGGGCTGAGCGGTTACATTATTTGGCGCCCGAAGTATTTCTTTTATTTGCGCTCATTCGCGTACATTTGCGGATAAAATGCCCTTCTTACTCAGTCAGCTAAGTGTCGTACATGATCAACGGCCAAGAAACAGACTGATGCTTCCACTACGACGATTCTGATGGGATGCCCGGGTACGTTGTCAGCGACTGGTCGCCGTCTGACTCGGGCCGGGCGCCGCCACGAGGCGATTATTCTCGCGACGCAATCGGGTCGGGATGTCCATCGACAGCGCTTCGAGGCCGCCGGTTTCACGCAGCAGGTCGTCGACCGATGCGCGCTCGGCAGGCGCCAATGAGGCATAGAAATCGATGGCCCGTTGCAGCATCCATTGCGGATAGGGCATGAGGGCGCGCTCGCCTTCAGTTCCATTCAGCCTGAAACGATGGCTGCCGATTTGCCGTGGCAGTCGTTCCCCGGGATGGGCCTGCGTCCACG
Source organism: Salinisphaera sp. LB1 (assembly GCF_003177035.1). Taxonomy (NCBI): domain Bacteria; kingdom Pseudomonadati; phylum Pseudomonadota; class Gammaproteobacteria; order Salinisphaerales; family Salinisphaeraceae; genus Salinisphaera; species Salinisphaera sp. LB1. The sequence continues at coordinate 3,293,087 of NZ_CP029488.1, forward strand.
AGGCCACTGCGGCCACGGTATCCCGAAGCACGGGAAACTGTTCGGCGAATTGCCGGCGCAGGATGGGCAAGAGCGTTTCCGGAATCGCGTCGCCTTGCATCCAGGTGCCGCAGGGTGGGTTGAAGTCGAACATGCGCTCCACCCAGCGAGCGACCGAGGGCGCCCGCTGGCGCATGAGCCGGCCCGGTGCCGGGTCCCGGTACAAATGGGCGTAGAGCGGCGCGATCAGGCCGAAATCGGCGAGAGAGGCGCGGTCTCCCAATGCATAGCGGTGCGCGGAGAAGTGGGTTTCCAGGTCATCCAGCAATGCTTCATAGCTGCGCTCGATCGCCGGCACGGTTTCGGGATGGATGCCGAGCGTGGGCAGCATCGCGGCGAACCGGTCGGCATGGCGGCGGGCGATCAGGCGGCGGAGAAAGGCCGGCGCCCAAGGCAGGGCAACGCGGCCGAACTCGGCCAGCAGGAATTTCCGGTTCTGGCGGGGATAATTCCAGCGATAGTGCATGGCCGGGATCAATAGCCATTCGTCGGCGTATAGTTCGAGCAGCAGCGCGGTCAAACGCTGTTTCGCGGTCGGCGGGTATACCGAGCGTGCCGGTTCGCGGGCCTCGATGGTATCGATGATGGCGGTCGTATCCTGAATGAATTGGCCCTCCGGCGTTTCGACCACTGGTATGAAGGCCACACCGGTCTTCGGCACGATGATTCGCTTGTACACCCGTAATGTTGACAGGCGCTCGCGGTACGCGAGCCCCTTGTATCGCAGATAAGCGCGCGCCTTGCCGGTATAGAGTGAAAACGCCGTGCCATAGAGCGTGTATACAGAATCATCCTTTGCCATATTGGGTCCGCGCGTCTTGCGAGGGTGGGTTCGGGCCTGCCGTTAAAGCCCGGATACGCCGGCCTGCAACGGGCACGGCCAGGCTGGCGGCCGTGCCCGTTCGGGCGCCCGGGTGCGGGGCGAATCAGCGCTTGCGATCGGCCGCGTAAGGGTGACCGATGGCGTGCGTATCCGGCCGGTGGAATAGCAGCGTCAGGATGACCGACGATACCGCCAATGCGGTCAACAGGAAGAATGCATCGGCGAAACTGCCCTGGCTGCCGACCACCCACCCGGTGATGGCAGGCGCGAGGAAGCCGGCGATCGCGAAGCCGAAATCCATGATGCCGAGCGCGGTCGCCGAGCGATCGGGCGCGATATCGACATTCACGGCGTAGTAGGCGGAGTTGGCGCCCATCGAAGCCGCCAGCGCGATGGTGATCAGAATCAGTGACAGCGTCAGGCTGGACGAAAACGCGACCGGCAGGATGGCGACCGCCGCAATCGCTTGCGTTCCGGCGATCAGATAACTCCGGGCCGGCCGGAGGCGGCGGCTGCGTTTAAGCAGCCGGTCGGAGAAATGCCCGAGGCTGAATAGCACCACTGCGGCCGCGGCCCACGGCACGACCGAAAACCAGCCGACGGCCGATACACTCAGGTGAAAGACCTTTTCCAGGTAACCGGGCAGCCAGGTCATGAAGAAAAACAGAAAATAACCGAACACGAAAAAAGCCCAGTAGTTCGCCAGCAAGGTCGGATTGGTCATCAGGCGGCGCCAGGAGGTCGAGGTGGCACCATTGGCCTCGGCGGGCGCGGCGTCGTCGTTCTCGTCGGCCGTCGAATCGCTGTGCTCGCCTAGGCGGCGTACCTCTTTCAACTCGGCTTCGTTGACGAAGCCGGATTGTTCCGGCCGGTCGCGGAACAGTAGCCACCACAATGGCAGCCAGATAAAGCTGACCACACCCAGTACAAAGAACATACCGCGCCAGCCCAGCCACGCGATCAGGCTGGAGACCACCGGTGCGCCGATGGCCAGCGAGACCGGGACGGCGGTCAGCGAGGAACCCATCGCCCGGCCGCGTTCGCGCGGCGACAACCAGCGGCTGATGGCCCCGGTCATGCCGGGAAACATCGGGCCCTCGGCCAAACCCAGTGCTGCCCGAGCGACCAAGGCCAGCGTGAAGCCCTGGACCAGGCCGGTGCCGCCGATCGACACGACCCAAAGAGCGACCGAGACTGCGAGAACGATGCGCGGGCCGAAGCGATCGACCAGTATGCCGCCAAGGAAGGTGGTCAACGCATAACCGATGCCGAATGCCCCGAGCACCAGACCGCGCTGTGAATCGCCAATGCCGAGTTCCTTCGCCATTGGTCCGATCGCATAGGAGATCGCCGAGCGATCGATATAATTGATGATGATGATGGCGAAAAGAAGTGCAACCACCACCCAGCGGTAATGGGTGGCCGCGGGCGCACCCTGCGCTGCCTGTGCCTGACTCATGTCCTGTTCCCGTGTTTGTATCTAACGTGCTGAATGAATCACGTACAAGATATCAGCGGGTCGCGACGTCGTGGTCGATTCGGGCACATCTCCGGACCGCAGTCGCCCGTTCTGCCCGTCGCCTGGCCCGGGAACTGTCGGCGGTCGCGGCGAGTCGCTTGCGCCGTCCCGTCACGACGGCGCGCCGGGCGTGCACTGCAAACAGGCGCCCGGCGCGTGGTTTCGACCCCGGCCCGGGCGAGTGCCGCAGCCCACGCCGCCCGATCGGGATAGGCGCTAAGGGGTGATGGCGATCTTGAGTACGCCATCCTGCTGATGCGAGAAGAGGTCGTAGGCTGCCTCGATGTCATCCAGCTTGTAGCGATGTGTGACCAACGGCGCCAGGTCGACGCGTCCCGACGCCACCACGTTGAGCAGGCGGCGCATGCGTTCCTTGCCGCCGGGGCAGAGCGTGGTCACGATGCGGTTATCGCCCAGACCGGCACTGAATGCGCTCAGAGGAATGGTCAGATCCTGGGAATACACGCCTAGGCTGGACAACGTACCGCCGGGGCGAAGCACGCTGAGGGCGGACTCGAAGGTGTTCTGTGTGCCCAGCGCTTCGATGGCCACGTCCACGCCCCGGCCATCGGTCAGCGAGCGGATGGTCTCGACTGGATCGTCCTTGTTGAAGTCGATCACCGTGTCGGCGCCGAGGCGTCGGGCGACGGCCAGCCGTTCCGGCACCGTGTCCACCACGATGATTCGCGCAGCGCCCTGCAGACGTGCGCCCGCGGTGGCGCAAAGCCCGATCGGGCCCTGGGCGAATATCGCCACGGTATCGCCGATGCGAATCTTGCCGCTTTCCGCACCGGAAAAGCCGGTCGACATGATGTCCGGGCACATCAAGACCTGCTCGCCGGTGAGGTCGTCGGGAATCGGCGCCAGGTTCGCCATGGCATCCGGTACGCGGACGTATTCGGCCTGGCAGCCGTCGATGGTATTGCCGAAACGCCAGCCGCCCATCGTTTTCCAGCCATGCGGCGCGCCGCAGCCGCATTGCGAATGACAGCCATCCAACGAGGCATAGCTCGTACCGTCGGGCGTGATTGCACCGGCGATGACGCGCTGGCCCTCGGTATAGCCGGTCACCTGGGCCCCGAGCTTCTCAATCACGCCCACCGGTTCATGGCCGATCGTCAGTCCGCGGGCGACCGGGTATTCACCCTTGAGAATATGTACGTCGGTGCCGCATATGGTGGTCGTCGTGATGCGTATCAACGCATCGAGCGGGCCAATGTCGGGGATCGGCTTGTCTTCGAGTACGATACGGCCGGGTTCGACAAATACGGCGGCTTTCATCTGGCTCATGGCGGGCGACTCCGGGTCTGTAATCGGCAAACACGCCGACAGGAGTACAGGATGCGCGCCATTGCGCCCGCCGCATGTTGATCTGCGTCATCTCGCGCCATGATCGGGCGGCAGTGGCGGCCATGCGGCGTGGCGCCCAGTCGCCGCACCTCGGGTTACAGCGCGTTGCCCGGTTCCGCTTGGCGCAACATCACGCGGGCTGCGGGGCGGAAACTTACGTTACAGCACATCAGCCGAAGCCGGTCGGGCTGTTCCTGCCAGCGCACAGTAGACGCGGGCTTGTCCGGCCATCGCTCGTGTTATTGCATCAGGCCGCTTCGGCGAAGTCGGCGGCTGTGTTTGTCACGCGTCGGCGGCGACGTCCGGGCAACGACATGCGCAGAATGCGTCGCGCCACACCACCGGCCTGGCGTGCCAGCGAGCCCGTGTTGTAGTTGATGCCGTACTCTGCGCAGAGCGCCTGGACCCGCGGGGCGATCTCGCGATAGCGATGCGAGGGCATATCGGGAAACAGATGATGCTCGATCTGATAGCTCAAATGGCCGGACAGCACATGAAACGGCACCGAGCCCGTCAGGTTGGACGATCCCAGCAATTGTCGCAGATACCATTGTCCACGGCTCTCGTCGGTGGCTTCGGCCCGGTCGTACATCTCGACTTCGTCGGTGAAATGCCCGCAGAAGATGATCAGAAACGACCAGATATTGCGTGTGAAATTAGCCGAGAGATTACCTGCCAGCACCGGTGCGAACAGCGGGCCCGCCAGAGTCGGGAACAGCAGGTAGTCCTTGAGCAACTGGCCGCGCACCTTGGCCAGGATCTGGCCGGCCTGGGCGCGCATGTCCTTCCAGCTCTTGTCGCGGCCCAGACGCTCGAACTCCAGGTCGTGTAGTGCCACGCCCCACTGGAAGAACGCCGCCAGCAACAGCGCGATGCCGGGCTGGGCCAGGAATCGTGGCTCCCACGCCTGATCTTCGCTCACGCGCAACAGGGTGTAGCCGAGATCGCGATCCAGATCGACGATATTGGTGAACGTATGGTGCACATAGTTGTGTGAGTGCTTCCACTGTGCCGATGGGCAGGTGTTGTCCCATTCGTAGGTGGCCGAATCGAGGGCCGGATCGTTCATCCAGTCCCACTGTCCGTGCATGACGTTGTGCCCGATCTCCATGTTCTCGAGGATTTTCGACAGCGCCAGCAACGAGGTCCCCGCCAGCCAGGCCGGCGGCAACAGGCCGGCGAACAGCAGCGCGCGGCCCGCGACCTCGCTGGCACGCTGGGTTCGTAGCACGCGAAGGATGTAGCGCGCGTCGCGCTCGCCGAGATCGCTCATGACGTCATCGCGAATCTGGTCTAGCGCTTGACCGAACGCGGTCAGATCGGCCTCGCTCAGATGGGTGGGCTTGCTCATGACAAAGTGTCCCCGAACGCGCCGGGCGTTCCGTGGTGAAAATGTGAGAAGAAATATTGGCGGATCAGAAATCGATCGCTACGTCGCCTGCGGCGGCGTGGATACAAAGCTGGAGATCGGTGTCGCGCACCTGCCGGACCCGATCGGTGCGCAGATCCCGCACCGTGCCCTCGGCGATATGACATTTACAAGCGTGGCATATGCCCATTCGGCAGCCATACGGCGGCGACAAGCCTGCGTCTTCGGCGATTTCGAGCAGTGAGCCGTGTTCGCCCGATGCCGCGATGTCGCTTTTCAGGAATTGCACTGCCCCCTGACCGTGGGCGCTGGCCCGTCGGCTGGCCGCGAACTGCTCACGATGCAACGGCGCGCTCGAACGTGCGGCGATCAGCGTTTCGGCGGTATCCATGAAACCGGCCGGCCCGCAGAGCCAGGTCTCGCGCTCGGCCAGATCCGGCACCTGGGCATCCAGCGCGGCGGCATCGAGTCGCGCACCGCCGGCACCGGTAAATACGGTAATCGACTGCAGCCGCGCGTGCTCGGCCGCCAATGCCTCGAGTTCGTCCGCATAGATCATGTCGACCGGCGCGCGAGCGTAATGCAGAAAGACAATGTCGGTAGACGCGCCGTGTGACAGCCACGTCCGCAGCACACTCATCACCGGCGTGATGCCGCTGCCGGCACTCAACAACAGCGCCTTGGCCGGCGCCTGCGACCGCGGACAGAAATCACCTTCGGCCGGGCTCAGATACAGCAACTGGCCGCGTTGCGCCTGGTCCACCAGATAATTGCTGACGCGGCCGGCACCGTTTCGCTTGACGGTGATTTCGATCAACGGTTCGTCTGGAGCGCTCGCGATAGAAAAACAGCGGCTGTGACGAGCGCCGTCCAGCGTCAGGCCGACCAATACGTGCTGACCGGCGTGATGGCCACGCCAATTGCTGTTCGGCTCGATCGCAAGCGTGACGCTGTCGGGCGTCTGACGCACAGCATGCACGACGCGTCCGCGCGGCTCGGCCAGCGATAAACGATCGTCGATCAGCGCCAGGTAGTCGTCCACCGAGGACGGATGGGCCAGCGCCCGGGCCAGCGAACTGCCGAGCATCCGCTTGACGATCGGATTCAAGGGTTTCGTGTCATGTTTGTGTACACATGTGCACATTAAGCGCAATGACAGGCCGCGTCAATGCGCGTGGTGAGGGCGGCGACATCGAGCACCCGCGCGCGCCGGATGACAGTCGCCGCAACGCCGGCACGCGCCCGTTTGAGGCCGTGCGGGCTCCGGTCATAGCAGCCGACCGTACCGAAACCGCGCCCGCCGAATGGTTGAAATCCGGCCACGTTGCGCCCGCGATCGATCGGGCCCCGGCTGGCCTGCACGCCAGCTTGGTTGACCGCGACCGCATGCCGGGCCGGGCAAGCGGTAAGGGCGGATTCAGTCGCTGGTGTTGTCGGCTCGATCCAATACCTGGAGCAGGTTGGCGAGTGTGGCGCTTGGATCATCGCGCCGCCAGGCAACGCCAGTGTCCAGTTGTGGCGGATGGCAGGCAAGCGGCACATAACGAATACCGGTGCGGGCCAGATGACGCAGCGACTCCGGCACCAGCGCGATACCCAGGCCGGCGGAGACGAGGCTGATGATGGTCTGCATCTGAATCGCGTGCTGGACAATATCGGCCTGGCCGCCGCACTCCAGATAATAGTTCGTCACCAGGTCGTAGAACGACGGCGCGACCTGACGCGGAAACACGATCAACGGCGACGTGACCACGGCATCCGGCGAAAGCTGTCCCCGGGTCAGCGTCAGCCGCCCGTTGGCGATCCATTGTTCCGGCACGGCCGCCATCAACGGTTCCGACATGAGCCGGCGATAAGCCAGCTTGACGGGCAGTGCGGCATGCGCGGGTGGAATGAGTATTCCGGCGTGGATCTCGCCGCTCAGCAGAGCCGTGATCTGCACATCGCTGGTGGCTTCGGTCAGCGCCAGGTCGACGTTGGGGTAGAGCGTGCGGAAGCGCTGGACCAGAGTCGGCAACAGGCTGTAATCGGCGGTGCTGACGAACGCAAGGTTCAAGCGCCCCGTTTCGCCGCGCCGGATGCGCCGTGCCGTTTCCGGCAGGGCATCCACCGCCGCCAGCGCGGCGCGCACGGGCTCCAGCCATGCCTCGCCGAAAGGGGTCAGCGCCACGGACCGTTTGGTGCGCATGAACAGCGCAGCGCCGAGTTCGCGTTCGAGCGCACGGATCGACTGGCTGAGCGGCGGCTGGGTCATATGCAGCCGCTCGGCCGCCTTGCCGAAATGGAGCGTCTCGGCAACCGCCAGGAAATGCCTGAGCCGTCGCAAATCCATCTGTCATATCCTGTGCGACTTAATAAGGCATAAATAATATATTTCAAAAACCGTACGGCGGGAAATAGCATGGCTGAGTGCGATGAACTGGAGACAAGACCCATGCCTGCCTATCGATCCCGAACCAGTACCCACGGCCGCAACATGGCCGGTGCCCGCGCCCTCTGGCGCGCCACCGGCATGGGCGATTCCGATTTCGGCAAGCCGATCATCGCCATCGCCAACAGCTTTACCCAGTTCGTGCCGGGTCATGTCCATCTGAAAGATCTGGGTCAACTGGTTGCCGGAGAAATCGCCGAAGCCGGCGGCGTGGCCAAGGAATTCAATACCATCGCGGTGGACGACGGCATCGCCATGGGCCACAACGGCATGCTGTATTCGTTGCCGTCGCGTGAATTGATCGCGGACAGCGTGGAATACATGGTCAACGCGCACTGTGCCGATGCGCTGGTGTGCATTTCCAATTGCGACAAGATCACCCCCGGCATGCTCATGGCCGCCATGCGGCTGAACATCCCCACGGTATTCGTCTCCGGCGGGCCGATGGAAGCGGGCAAGGCCGTCATCAAGGGGAGCAGCCGTTCCTTCGACCTGGTCGATGCCATGGTGGTCGCGGCCGACGACAGCTACAGCGACGAGGACGTCGCGACCATCGAGCGCTCCGCCTGCCCCACGTGCGGCTCCTGCTCGGGCATGTTCACCGCCAACTCCATGAACTGTCTGACCGAGGCGCTCGGCCTGGCGCTGCCCGGGAACGGCTCGGTTCTGGCCACCCACAGCGACCGCGAGGCGTTGTTCCGCAATGCCGGTCGGACCATCGTCGATCTGGCGCGCCGTTATTACGAAAACGACGACGAAAGCGCCTTGCCCCGAGGCATCGCCACACGTGCCGCGTTCGAGAACGCCATGAGCCTGGATATCGCCATGGGCGGGTCGACCAACACCGTGCTGCACCTGCTGGCCGCGGCCCGGGAAGGCGAAGTGGCTTTCTCCATCGCCGAGATCGACGCGCTCTCGCGGCGCGTGCCGTGCCTGTGCAAGGTGGCTCCCGCCAAGGCCGACGTGCACATGGAAGACGTGCACCGTGCCGGCAGCATCATGGCCATTCTCGGCGAGCTCGACCGCGCCGGCCTGTTGGATACGTCGCGGCCGACCATCCATTCTTCGAGCCTGGGCGCAGCCCTCGCGCACTGGGACATCATGCGCACCGAAGACGAGGCGGTGCGCAATCTGTATCGCGCCGGCCCCGGCGGTATCCCCAGCCAGACCGCATTCAGCCAGTCGGCCCGCTGGCAAACGCTGGACACCGACCGCGAGACCGGCGTCATCCGCTCGGCCGATCACCCGTTTTCCGCCGACGGCGGGCTCGCCGTGCTGTTCGGAAATCTCGCCCCCGAAGGTTGTATCGTCAAGACCGCGGGCGTGGATGACTCGATCCTCAGCTTCACCGGTGCGGCCCGCGTCTATGAAAGCCAGGATGCCGCTGTGGCCGGCATTCTGTGCAACGAAGTCGCCGCGGGCGAGGTCGTCGTCATTCGCTACGAAGGCCCGAAGGGCGGCCCCGGCATGCAGGAAATGCTGTATCCGACGAGCTATCTCAAATCCAGGGGGCTCGGCAAGGCTTGCGCGCTGATTACCGACGGCCGTTTTTCCGGGGGTACTTCGGGCCTGTCGATCGGCCATGTCTCACCGGAGGCCGCCGAAGGCGGGTTGATCGGTCTGGTCGAGACCGGCGATGCCATCGTCATCGACATCCCCAATCGTACGATTGAACTCCAGGTCGACGACACCACACTGGCGGCGCGGCGTCAGGCGATGGAAGAACAAGGCGCGGGCGCCTGGAAACCCAGCAACCGTCTGCGCAAGGTTTCTCCGGCGCTCAAGGCCTATGCGGCTCTGGCGACCAACGCCTCGAAAGGCGCGGTACGCGACGTCAGCCAGATTATGTCTTGAACACAAGCGGCCGGGCTCGCGACGCCAGCGCACCGAGACCGGTCGGCGTCAATGCGAGCAGGGCGCCGCCGCCCGTCGGCGTTCTCGCGGGAGTTGGCCCAGGCATACCGCGGCCGCGGCGATGCACATGGCCCCGCGCCCCATGTAGAACGTTGTAGAGCCCGCGCCGTGCTCACGGCAGAATTGCGGTACGGGCGTACCGGACCCGGCCGGCTTCAGGATCGTCAGAACCTGGCTGTCGGCGCAACGGATGAGTTCAGGCGAACCCCGCCGGTTTAAATTACGGAAAACGCCACGTCTGATCCGCGTCAGTTGTCGGGCGGATTGCGGTCTTTGGCATCTGACATCCGCCATATATCCGCACTCGGCAAACAAGCGATCACGGCGAGCGTGCCGATGCCGGCGAGATCGAAAACCAAGCCGAGACCAAGATGGTCGGCCGCGTAACCTGCGATGGCCGGGCTGATGAGCTGGCCCGCGGATATCAGAAAGAAGGTGGTGCCAAATCCGGCGGACGGCCGCTCCTGAAACACATGGACGCTCCAGATCCCGAACAGGCCGGTGATCAAGATGAATGTGCTGCCAAAAAGCACGGCCGAAAGCAGCAATGCCCACCACTGACTGGCAAGAAGCCCCAACAAGACACAGGCAGCGGCGTTGGCGAGCAACGCGGCTCGAAACGTGGCCCGCAGGCCAAACCGAGCGACACCGTCGCCGGCGCCGCCACCGGCGACACCGGCCAGGCCGACCAGTATCCAGAACAGCTGGGCGCTTCCCCCGGGTAAGTTGCCCCGTCCTGCGATGTGATCGACTGCAAACGTCCAATACACGGCCGATGTCACGCCGAACAACAGCGCGCCGCCATACAGCGGGATCGCGCGAGGCTGTACGAGCCATTGCCAGCGCAGCGGTTGCGCGGCCCGTGGGTTACCACGGGGCGCCGCTGTGGGCATGATCCGACTATTCCATAGCGTCGCAACGGCCGCGATAGCGGCGAAGGCGAGCCAGGCGAGCTGCCATTGCTGGCCCGCCCAGAGCGCGACGGGCGCGGAAACCATCACGCCGTAACTGGTACCGGAATTGATCAGCGCGTAAGTCCGGCCTTGACGTTCAGGCGTTCGCAACTGCACCACGGCATCCGACAGGGGAGGATACGCAAGCCCTGGACTGGTGCCCGCGAGTACGATACCGGCCGCCAGCCAAGGCACCGACGACGCCAGACCGATCAGTGTCATCCCGCAGGCCGCGGCGAGCCCGCCGGCGATGATTGGCCCTCGGGGCCCCAGTGTGCCGGACAGCGTCGAGCCCAACAGGGTTGCGACCAGATAGCCCGCATAGGAGGCGCTGCCCAACAGGCCGACCATCGCCGTTGAAAGATGGAACTCTGCCTGGATCGCCGGCACGAACAGACCGTAGGTATAGCGGGCCAAACCGTAGGTTGCCGCCACGATCAATAGCCCGGCGCCCACCACGTGAAAAGACGAAGCCGGATCGGCAAGACCGAAGGCGGTTGGCCGGTTGGGTCTCATCACGCTGCGGCCCTCGCGGACAACAGATGCGCAACGGCGCGCCTGGCCGACTCGATCGGCCAGACGGCCTGAAAGTTCTGGCTCTCGACGATCGCACCGTCGTAGAGCAGATAAATGGTGTCAGCGGCAGCGGGCGATGGTTTGGCCTCGCCCTGGACAGCGTCGTGTGCCGCGAGCAATCGCGCGATCAAAGCGCGAACCGCTTCTTTGTGCGCCTTGATCTGCTCGCGTATCGGTGATGCGGGGTCCGGAAACTCGGCAGCCATGTTGACAAACATGCAGCCGCGAAATCCTTCGGCCCGTATCTGATCGTCCCAGAGCGAGAACAGCGCCAGTAACTGGTCGCGCGGATTGGCCTGCGCCGCCAGACGTTGCTCGACCACGGCGAACCAGCGCTCATGGCGACGTTGTACAAAGGCTTCGCCAAGCGCCTGCTTGGACGGAAAATGATGATAGAAACTGGCCTTGGCAACGCCCGCCTCCCGGATGATCTGGTTGATCCCCGTGGCCCGATAGCCTTGGGCGGCGAACAGCCGCGTGGCGGTATCGAGGATGCCGTCGCGGACGACCGCAGTGTGTCGTGGTGAGTGCATGAGTCCATAATAGACAGACCGAATTGTCTGTCAATGCCTACACCGTCGCTTATGGCTACGATCGGTCATGCTCGTTATCGAAATCGGATCGCGAACGGCGATTGGCAGTGCCGGGGCGGTCGGACGAAAGGCGTCGGCACATTGCGGCCCATCAGCCGTTGAAGGGAGGGGGGATCGTGTTGACGAATACTCGGCCGGCACGGACCGGAATAGTCGGCGCGCGAAGAATGGGGCGCGCCACGTATGCGACCTTTGTTTCGTTGCGTCAGGCCGGTATTTATCTGACGGTTAACCGGATGTTCGGGCATTTTGGCGTACTAGCGCCTGTTGCCGTTTCGTGCGAGTCCGCGCCAAGCGCTGTGTTGCGGCAAGACGAGGCGTAGTGCGCGCCGTGCAGTCACTCTGCACAAGCGTGCTACAACACTGGATTGCCGCAACACAGCGCTTGTCCCGAAGGGTTGGGCCGCAAATCGCGCCCGGCGGCGTTGCAAGTCTTGATCGTGGCACGCCACGACCGGCGACTCGCGCCTTGCCGGACACGATTTGTGGTCTCCAACGCGGCGCTCGCACGAAACGGCAACAGGCCCTAGATAAAAAGGGTGCAGACAAATTAACTGTCGGTGATATAGGTGCTCGCACCGTAACCCGACCGCCGAGCCACAGAGCCCGCCGATCGAGCGTCGGATTACGCGCTGCGCGCTAATCCGACCTACCGGCAAAGCATTGTTTTAAATTCGGCAGGCGGAATACGGGTGTGTCTGCACCCTCAAAGCGCAATAAAAATAAAGACACGGCTCGTGGGGCCAGTGTCGCCAGGAGGAGATGATGAAACACCGGCAAATCCTGCGCGCGGCGGCGGCTTTTACCCTGTGCCTGACCGCGACCACGATGATGGCGAGCACGGCGACGGCAGCGCCGACCAAGGGCAAGGTCAGCGTGCTCAACTGGTGGACCTCGGGCTCCGAGGCCAAGTCGATGCACATCCTGCAGCAGATGCTCGCGGACCAGGGCTACAAGATGGTCAACGATGCCGTGTCCGGCGGCGGTGGATCGAACGCCCGTACCGTGCTCAAATCGCGCATCCAGTCGCACAACGTACCCGGGGCGGCACAGATCAAGGGCCCGGAAATCCAGCAATGGTGCAGCACCGGGCTCACCATGAGCATCGATGCGCTCGCCGAGAAGAGCCACTGGGATCAGGTGCTGCCCACGGCGGTATCGAAATACATGAAGTGCGACGGCCATTACGTCGCCGTGCCGTTCAATATTCACCGCACCAACTGGCTGTGGATCAACAAGGCCGTACTCGCCAAGGCCGGTGCCGCGATGCCCACCGATTGGGATTCGTTGGTGGCCGCGCTCAAGAAGATCAAGCAGGCGGGCATCACGCCGATAGCCGGCGGCGGCAACACCTGGCAGGTCGCGACCGAACTCGACGCGATCGCGTTGGCGGCCGGCGGGCCGGATTTCTATCGCAAGGCCTTCGTTGACCTCGATACGAGCGCATTGTCGGGCGACGACATGATCAAGTCGTTCAAACATCTGCGCACAATCCAGCAGTACAGCGATCCGAATGCGCAGGGACTGTCCTGGAATCATGACACCGGCGAAGTGGTACAGGGCAAGGCCGGGATGCAGATCATGGGCGACTGGGCCAAGGGTGAAATCACCAACGCGAACGCCACTCCCGGCAAGGAAATCGCCTGTATCGCCTTCCCCGGCGCGCATACCGGTTACAGCTATCAGTCCGACAGCTTCGAAATGTTTGCGCATTCCAATTCCGACCAGAACGCACAGTACGCCTTCGCCCGTACGGCGCTTTCGCCGAAGTTCCAACGCAAGTTCAACAAGGCCAAGGGGTCGATCCCGGTACGCCAGGATGTCTCGCTCAAGGGATTTGACGCCTGTGCCCACAAGGCGAAGAAGGATTTCAAGGCGGCCGAGAAGAACAACGCGCTGGTGCCCACGTTCTCGCAGGATATGGCGGAGAAAGGCGCGGTCAAGGGCGCGATCTTCGACGTAATCGCCAAGTTCTACAACGATAAGAATATGTCGGCCGAGGACGCGGCCCGGGAAATGGCACACCGGGTCCAGCAGGCCCAGGCGATGTCATAGCCGGCCGGGTCTACCGGTTTCCGTGCCGCCCGCGCTCGTCCCGCTTTTTGACGAACGCTGGGCGAGCGCGGATGTTGGCCCCGGCTTCGTGAGGTGATCCGCATGGCTGAGTTGAGCAGGAGTGCCCGGAAATTCCAGCGTTATCTCGAACAGCAGCAACTGCCGCTGGAAGTGATCGAACTGCCGGCGTCCACGCGTAGCGCCGCGGATGCGGCCGCCGCGCTTGACTGCGATCAGGCTCAGATCGTCAAGTCGATGGTGTTCCGGGCCATCGGCTCGGATGCGCCCGTGGTGGTACTGGCCAGCGGGACCAACCGCGTCGACGAATCCACCATCGCGGAGGCTCTCGGCGAGCGCATCGACAAACCGGACGCGAAATTTGTCAAACAGCGCACCGGGTTTTCGATCGGCGGCGTCGCGCCGATCGGCCACCGCGAACCCTGCGTGGTATTCGTCGACCATGATTTACTGAAACACGACATTCTCTGGGCAGCCGCGGGAACGCCGCATGCTGTATTCCGGGTCGATCGGCCGATCACCGATATTCTCGGCGAGCATCTCATGGTTTCGTTTGGTTAGCCGTGACCGTGCGGCGCAAACACCGGGATTGCCCGCAAGGCGCCCGACCCGAAACGCGTAACGTCCGCAAATGGAGCAGTACCTTCCGCCAAGGGCCGCAGGTGGCGTCCTGTCCGGTGCGCGCGGCGTGCTGGCCGGTCTCTGCGCACCCAGGGAAAACAGGTCACATTCATCGCGCACTTCAAGGACGGCCGCAAACGGCTCGCCACCGCCGATTCGGATACTGTCGCCGAGATCCAGGCCGCCGCATCGTGATACTTGCGCAACGGGCCGGTGGAGCCACCGCCGGAATCGACCGGCCGCCCGTTCAGTCCCGTCGCCCGAAGCAAGTCTTTCCGGGCACAATGCGCGACTCGCGCGGTGTGTTGTGCTCGGAAAGGAAAGACCATGGAACAGACGGTTCTGTTGCTGATCGCGGCTCTGGTCGTGGGCATGTCCAAGGGCGGGCTGGCCTCGGCGGCGGCGATTTCGGTGCCGATGCTGTCGCTGTTCATGAATCCGATCCATGCCGCGGCGCTATTGCTCCCCGTGTACATCGTGACCGACTGGGTCGCGGTGTGGCTCTACCGGCATGAGTATTCGGGCCGGAATCTCGTGATCCTGATTCCGGCCATGCTGCTCGGCGTTGCCGTGGCCACCGTGGTCACGCCGTATACGCCGGAAAGTCTGTTGTTGATCGTCACCGGCCTGATCGGTCTGTGGTATTGCTTGCGCACCTGGCTCCGGCGCGGCGTGGCCGAGCGGACTGAAGCCCGCGTGTTGCCCGGTGTGTTATGGGGCACGATCACCGGGATCACCAGCTTCATTACCCATTCCGGTGGTCCGCCTGCCCAGGCTTATCTCCTGCCGCAACGGCTGCCGAAACTGCAATTCGCCGGCACCATCGCGATCGCGTTCGCGGCCTGCAACCTGGCCAAGCTGCCGGCCTACTGGGAGATCGGTAATCTCCAGGATCTGAACTGGCAGACCACGCTGGCGCTGGCCGCGACCGGCATCGTTGGCACCCGTATCGGGCGTGCGATCTCGCTCGTGCTCTCCGAGAGCAGTTATCGGCGGGTGATCGAAACCATGCTGTTTCTGCTATCGATCATCCTGCTCGGCAAGGGCGGCTGGATGCTGCTGCACCCAACGCTCGCCTGAGGGTGACGCCCCGCGTCCAAGGACAGGATTCCGCGGCCCGGCCCCGAAGGATGCGGTCGCGGCCTGCCGGAGATGCAGACTTGCGACGTCGCATCGGCGAATGAGTAGCCCAAACCGCGGCGACTGGGCTGTGAGGCCGTGTCGTTCGGTATGCCATCGACCCTTTCTAGGGTTTGCAGGATACGGGCGCCGCAACGAACGTTGACCGCTTATCGGGACGGGTTCGTGACGTCCGCCCCGGGGCTGGCACGCCTGCGTTTCGCCAGCCGGACCACGACCACCGTGGCGCTGGCTCCGGGTGCGACCTATCGAAAGGTTGGCCGACCGAGTCGGTGGAAAACAACAACTACCGGCCAGAAAACAGCAGTTGCCGCCCAGCGTCCGATCGGCCCGCTTCGAGCACGAGACGGCGCAGCAAGAGGCTGCGCGAGCGGCCCTGCAGCGTATCGATCAGATCGTGCACAACCTGGCGCGTGATTTTTTCAGTCGCTGACTGCGAGGCGTTCCTGCGTTGTGGCATCGCCGCGCTGGGCGCGCACACGCCGGGGCCGGGGCCGCGCGGGCATCTCGTGTCGATCCTGGATCACCGGGCCGGTCTATGTCGCGAAAAGCTGACCGCGATCCTTGAATGCCTTGAATTCGAGCGCATTGCCGCAGGGGTCGAACAGGAACATCGTCGCCTGTTCGCCGGGCTCGCCCTTGAAGCGGATATACGGCTCGATCACGAACTCGGTGCCGAGCGCGCGCAGTCGTTCGGCCAGCGCTTCCCATTCGGCCCATTCGAGCACGATGCCGAAGTGGGGCACCGGCACGTCGTGGCCGTCGACGGCATTGGTATGGGCGTGTGCCTGGGCGGGCGTCTTCGGGTGCTCGTGAATCACGAGCTGGTGGCCGTAGAAGTCGAAATCCACCCACTGATCGCTGGACCGGCCCTCGCGCAGGCCGAAGGTCTCGCCATAGAAATTGCGCGCGGCCGCCAGGTCGTGAACCGGTATCGCCAGATGAAAGGGGGAGAGCGCCATGCTGTCGCCTTGAGTTGACTGGGCCCTTCAGTGTAGCCGCAAGTCAATGTGGCGCCACGAGATAAACGCGTCGATCGGCGCGCTCAGGCGATCTTGGCCACGATGTCGTGAAGCACTTCGCCGGCTCGGGCCACGCGGTCTGCGCCGTTGGACATGTGCCGATACACCTCGCGGCGTTTGAGGATTTCCAGAACGAAGCCGACCGCCGAGCTGACGGCCGATGTTTCCCGCGCATTCAACTCGCCGGTCAGAACCGCCAGCGCGTCGGCGCTGCGTTGTTGTTCCGGTGTCAGGGTTGCTCGGTAGTGCTCGGCGTCGAACAACTCACCGAGAGCGCGGCGATAGACTTTTTCTGTGGCACGCTCGGTTTTTCGAGCCGCGTCGGCATGCTGCTCGGCCGTCAGCGGGTCATCGGCAAGGCAGGCAAAGCCCTGCTGCAGCGCCAGTGCACCGCGGTGCATCAGATCGGCCATGGCACGAGTGTGTTCGTCCGGCTCGAGCTGGAGCACGCGCATTTCCTGAACCGTTGCCTTGGCATAGTTGAGGATCTCATCGATGGCGGCAATCGAGCGGTACACATCCTCGCGATCGATGGGGGTGGCAAACGCGCGATGCAGGGTGGTCATATTGTCGGCCTTGAGCGTGTCACCTTGCTTTTCCAGGGCCAGCACGCGCCGGGCGACGTCTTCATCGGCGCCTTGCATGTAGGTGACGAAGACTTCGGTTGCGGCTACGGCAAGGTCGCATTGCGCATTCAGACGGGCATAGAAATCCGGGGTGCGCGGGAAAATGCGCCCCAACCAACGGCGGGTCCGAGATTCCGTATCATTGCCCATGATCGTCCGTCGTTGTGCTCAATGTGTAACCGTCAATGCCAGCCAGCATACGCTGGCGCCGGCGAGCGCCGCGCCGGGCAGGGTGATTACCCAGGTGAGCACGATCTCGCGTGCCTTGAGCCAGTGTACCTGGCGCACGTGCTCAGACGCGCCGATGCCCATGATCGACGAATTCACCACGTGTGTCGTCGATACCGGCCCGCCGAACAACGACGCGCCGAACACCACCGCGGAGGACGTCATCTGGGCGTCCAGGCCGTGGATGGGGCGCAGCTTGTAGATGCCGAAACCTACGGTGCGCACGATTCGCCAGCCGCCAAGGACCGTGCCCAGGGTCATGCACGATGCGCTCAGCGCGATTACCCAGACCGGCACCCGAAACGCCGGCAAAACGCCGGCCAGCAGCAGCAGCAACGTAATGATGCCCATGCCTTTCTGGGCGTCGTTGGCGCCATGCGAGAAAGCCAGCGCCGCGGCCGTCAGCCATTGGCCCTGACGTAGTCGTCGATTGACCGAGGGATGTGCGGCCCGCAGCAGAAATCGCATCAGCCGATGAACAAGCCAGCCGATGAGGAAACCGGCCGGCGGTGACAGCAGCAGGGACAACAAGACCTTGGTCACCCCCATCATCTGCCCGTGTGCCAATGCGTCCATGCCCCAGTTGACCGCGCCGGCGCCGGTGCTGACCCAAACCGCACCGACCAGACTCCCGACCAGCGCGTGGGTGGATGACGACGGCATCGCCCACCACCAGATGATGACGTTCCACACCACCGCCCCCAGGACGCCGCAGACGACCACGAGGACACCGAGCGAGCGCGGCAGGCCGCCGAGGTCGACGAACCCGCCGATCGTATCCGCCACCGCGGTGCCGGCGACGATCGGGCCGGCGAATGTAAACAGGCCCACCAGGATAACGGCCTGCAGCGGCGTCATCGCCCGCGATGCCACCAGGGTCGCGACCATGTTGGCGGCATCGTTGAAGCCGTTGGTGAAATCGAACGCGAGTACCACGGCGATGCCGGCGACCAGCAGTATGGCGAGCGTTGTCATGGGGTCCTGTGGCGGACCACCGGCCGGCCCGGGCCGCCGGGACGGGTTTCGGGTCGACATCCAGGCCGGGGTTGGCGATAGCGCTGCCGCTGGCGCGCCGGTGCCTCGCACACCGGGGCGTGCTCAGTTCGTGACACGGCGGGTTTGGAGATCGATGGCGGCTCGCATGCGGGGCATCAGGCCGCGATCATGCCGTTTTTCAGGCACGCTTCATCGTAGGTGAACACCACATCGGGGTTGGGCAGAACCAGGCTTTCGTCCTTGCCGTCGTAGTCCAGCCGCAGCAGCAGATCCTTGATTACATTGAGGCGCGTCACCCGCTTGCGGTCGGCCCGCACCACGGTCCACGGCGCCAGCGGCGCATGGGTGCGCGCGAACATTTCATTGCGCGCCTGGCTATAGGCGTCCCATTGCCGGACCGCCTCGGCGTCGATCGGGCTGATCTTCCACTGTTTGAGCGGGTCCTTGCGACGCTCGTCCAGGCGTTCAGTCTGCTCGGCCTGGCTGATGTCGAGATAGTATTTGAACAGTTTGATGCCCGAGCGGACCAGCATGTGCTCGAAATCGACGACCGTGGCCATGAATTCCTCGTACTGCGCGTCGTCGCAGAACCCCATCACTCTCTCGACACCCGCCCGGTTGTACCAGCTGCGGTTGAACAGAACGAATTCTTCGGCTATCGGCAAATGCGCCACGTAACGCTGAAAATACCAGGCGCTGCGATCGGCCTCCGACGGGCGCCCCAGCGCGACAACGCGCGTCTCCCGCGGGCTCAGATGCTGGACGATGCGCTTGATGGTGCCGTCCTTACCCGCCGCATCGCGGCCCTCGAAGATAACCAGAATCTTCTCATGGTAGCGAATGAAGTGGCGTTGCAACTTCACCAGTTCAATCTGCAGGCGGCGCAGCGTGTGCTTGTACTCTTTCTTGGGGATCGCCGCGACCGGCGGTACGGTCTGTCGGGCCGGAGAATGCTCTGTACTCACGAACTCGCTCCCTTCACGGCGCTTTGTGCGCGGTATCACGAATGCAGTGCGCGATGGCCGTCAGGTTCGATCATAAGCGACGCCCCGCATCGACGTCTTCCCGGCGCGACTCAACCCGGCACCGGATAGCCCGCAGGGACCGCCTGACCCGCTGGCCGGATAATCGTCACTGGGCGTTTTTGGCCCTTGCGCGACCGCCCCGCGGCGGTGACAAGGACCGCGCCACATGCCGGCAGATGTCACTGCGTTGCCCGGTCGTCGCCACCGGGCGAGGGCGATGGGACCTCAGTAGTAGCCGTAGGCGCCCAGATCCAGGGCGAGGGCGTCGGCGATTCGGCGATTGCCCTCGGCATAGTGTCGCCGGATGGTTTCGGCGGTGTCGGCACGCAGTTCAATAGCGGAACCGCGCCCGGTCAGCCTGGGTGGGATGGTGATTTCGAACCTGCCGCGCCGCGACTTGAATGCCAGCAGTGGCCGTAGCGCCCAACGGTCGCGCCCCATCGAGCGGGTATTGGAAGGACGCCGGTTGAGTTGCGTGTCGATCGCGGGCGCATTCAGAAAGCGCCGAACCGTGTGGGCGAATTCGTCAAAGGCGCTCGCCATACTCTCGATCGGCAGGAAGCACACGTCCTCCGCTGGCAGGACGCGGGTCAGGCATTCGTGCAGCGTTGCATACTCCATTGGGTAGAACGTGTTATCCGCGCCGGCTGGTGGGCCGGAGAGCAGACGCGCAACCCGACGTTCGAAGTCTTGTTGCGAGGCGCCGATGATCTTGCGGGACAACTGCACATAGCTGGAGGCCAGTAGCAGATCCTGGCGCCGGATCATCAGCAGGATGCGAACGCGCGCGAATCCCAGTTGGCGCGCCCGGTGGTCGAATGCCGCGAGATTGTCGCGCAATCGCCCGCGTTCGAACGCATCCGGCATGGCGCGGATGCCGAAATGATTGAGCCGCGTGATCGCTTCCTCGGAGATCAGCACCGATCGTTGCGCTCGCCCCTGCCTGAGAAAGGGCGACAGGAATTGCTGCAGAAAGGCGTCGCCGTGGTCGCGCCAGAACCCGGGGTGTTTTTGAAACGCATCGGAGAACCGGCGAACCCCGTAGCGGTTGCGGCGATAGCGATAGGCCGGGAGCCTGGCGTTTTGCGCCCCGGGCATCAAATACTGCCCGGGCATGAGGTGGGGGAAGACGTGGCCGTGCAGATACGAACTGGCCGCCTTGGGCAGGCCGATATGTAGATACAGTATCGGTTCGGATGGTGGCCCGCTCGCGTTCGTGGCGGCGGTGGGCTGACTCGTCGTATCGGCGTCCGCGCAGGCGGCCTGCGCCAAGGACTGGTCGCGGTTCATTTTCACCCGAGTAGAAGTCGATTATCGATTTTCGCGATTATCTCAGCCATGTGTGGGCGCAATGTAACAAAAAAAAGACGCAACAACCTGAAAACAGGGCAGATATATGGTAGTTACATTTAAATCCGCGAAGATGCCGTGCCACGTTTCGGCCTGCGATATCCAGTGTTGTGCCCGGATGTCTGGCCGGATATATCAGAAGGGCTGCGCGCCTGCCGCAACGCACGTGACGGCGTTGTGGCGACCTGGATGCCAATGGCAGGCAGGCAACGGCGGCGCCGTTGATGGACGCATCTGGGGAACACGGGCCCAGGCTCGGTCGACGCGCATGGTCGGCCTCAAGGTGAGCTCGCGTGCGGCTCAGCGCGCCTGCTTGTCGCGGTACATCGCGGCATCGGCGTGATTCAATAGCGACTGCTCGTTCGGGCCGTGCTGCGGGTAAATGGCGATCCCGATGCTGACACCGAGCGTCACCCGCTTGCCGCCCAGGAAGAACGGCTGGCTGAGCACGCGGCGAATGGCGTCCGCCACGATCTCGGCCTGGTTGACGTGGTCGCTCCCGCGCAGCAGCACCACAAACTCGTCCCCGCCGTAGCGGGCGACAATATCCGATTCGCGCACGCAGCGCAGCAGACGTTTGGCAGCCAGACGGAGAACGCGGTCGCCCGCGCCATGGCCGTGAATATCGTTGATGGGCTTGAAACGATCGAGGTCGAGATACAGCAGTGCCATGTTTCGACCGGCATTGCAGGCCGCACCGAGCAATGCCTTGAAGCGCTCATGGAAGAATCCGCGGCTGACCAGGCCGGTGAGCGGATCGTATTGCGCCATGCGTTGTATGCGGTCCAGCATCTGTTTACGTTCGATGGCGCTCGCGATCTGCGTCGAGACGAACTGCAGCAATTCCCGTTCGGCGTCGCCGTAGATACTGGTGTCGCCATGGCTCTTGATCACGAGCACGCCGATGGCCCCCTGGCTTGCCACCAGCGGCACGCCCAACCAGTAACGCGCCTCGATCTCGGCGGCGGCCTGAAGGTGCGCCGGCAGCTCGGCCCGCAACTCCGGGGTGACCAGCAACTCCCTGCCGCTGCGAATCACTTCCGCGATCAGCGAATCGGGCGCCAGTGGCCCGATCGGCGGTGCTGATTCGGGCTCGTCGACATGATACGGCAAGGTCACGCTGTCATCTTCGGCGTCATACAGGGCGACGAGAAAGTTGGGCGTGCCGAGCAGTGCGTCGATGATCGCGTGTATGCGACGTAACAGGTCGGTCAGATCACCCGCGGCATGCGCTGCCTCCGAAATCGCGTAAATCGCGGTCTGGCGCGATTCGGCCTGCTTGAGCTCGGTGATGTCACGCGCCAGCCCCACGCGTACCTGGTCCGCTTCCGACCAGCGCGCCGACCACATGATATGCGCGATGCTGCCGTCCTTGCGCCGGTAGCGGTTTTCGAAATGGGGCTGGAGGGCCCCGTTCATGATGCGCTCGGCGATATCCCGGGTGCGCTCGCGGTCCTCGGGAATCACCAGATCCAGTACCTGGCGCCCCGCCAGCTCCGCCGGGGTATAGCCGAAGATCCGCTCACATGCCGGGCTCGCCGATACGATGCATCCCTGCGCGTCCACGATGCATAAGGCATCCAGCAGCAGA
Source organism: Salinisphaera sp. LB1 (assembly GCF_003177035.1). Classification (NCBI taxonomy): domain Bacteria; kingdom Pseudomonadati; phylum Pseudomonadota; class Gammaproteobacteria; order Salinisphaerales; family Salinisphaeraceae; genus Salinisphaera; species Salinisphaera sp. LB1. Next base: position 3,315,326 of record NZ_CP029488.1, read on the forward strand.
TCGGAATAGTTCATCACGCCAGCTTCACACCCCGAGCGGCTAAACGGCATGACAAAGCGAGCCGTGCCGTGTGTGCCAGAGCCAGTAAATGGGGTGCGATGTAGCCACGACGAACGGCGCGATAAATCGCTCCGGGCCGCGAGCAGCGGGTACTCTGCAAACGGTCAAATCCATCCCCCGGAACGATATCTTCGAACGCGGACCATTGCTCGGCGCGCATCAAGTTTAACCCGCGGCGCCGCTCCGGTGAAGATTGTCGGCGCGGATTTTCGATGAACGGGGCTGCGCAGGCGCGCGCACGACTGCTGAGGTGGTCCACGATGTCATCCATCGGCGCGGCATTTTTGCGCGCCGCGCGGCCCGCATTCGTATAAGCTGGAGCGTTGGCTTGGCCCGGCGTGGATCCCTCGGCCGGCAATGCTACGGTGGTGAGTCAGCGGGGCCAATCGGTGCGGTAAGCGGGATTTTATCTGGGCTTCGAGCCGTGGAGGCCCGGGCGGTCTGTCTCATTCGGCGCGAGAATCAGTCATGTCCATTTACGACATCCAAGTTGCCACCATCGACGGTCGGCGTATTCAGCTCGATACCTACCGTGGCTGCATCATGCTGATCGTCAATGTCGCCAGCGAATGCGGCTTCACCCCGCAGTACGCGGGCCTGGAGGCACTCTACCGGCGCTACGCGGACGACGGTCTCGCGGTACTCGGTTTCCCCTGCAACCAGTTCGGGCAGCAGGAGCCGGGGGGTGAGTCCGAAATCCGGAATTTCTGCGCCACGCGCTACGACATCACGTTTCCGCTATTCGCCAAGATCGATGTCAACGGCTCCAACGCGCATCCTTTGTATCGGCACCTCAAAGCCGAGCGACGGGGCTTGCTCGGCCGGCGGATCAAATGGAATTTCACCAAGTTTTTGGTCGATCGCGACGGCGATGTGCGCGAGCGCTATGCGCCCACCGACAAGCCGGAAAAGATCGACCGCGATATCAGAGAGTTATTGGCCGGCAATACATGAAACGATCGCGCCATCGGCGATGACGTTTCGCCGCGCCAGCCGCGCGGCGAAACGGCGCACCGAATAACGGCCGCGCCGGCGAATCGCCAGCGTAGCCGTCGCAACGGGCTATCGACCAGCCGTCAGCAGATCCCGCAGGGCCTCGCCCACGCCGGTGGCAGACTGAGGGTTCTGCCCGGTGACCAGTCGACCGTCGACGACCACCTGCGTCGCCCAGTCGTCGGCCGGCTCATGCGTCGCGCCGCGCTCGACCAGCCGGCTGGCCAACAGGAACGGGACCACGTTCTCCAGCCCGACCGCTTTTTCCTCGGCGTCGGTGAATGCGCTCACGCGCCGGCCCGCAACTAGATGGCGACCATCGCCGAGCGTCACGTCCACCAGGGCCGCCGGCCCGTGGCAGACCGCGCCGACGACGCCGCCCGCCTCATAGATCGCGCGGGTCTTGTCGTTGACCGCCGGGTTGCCCGGAAAATCCCACATCGCGCCGTGGCCACCGGCGAAGAAAATCGCCGAATAGTCGGACGGATTCACGTCCGCCAGCTTTTGCGTACTGCGGATCGCCGCCCGAAACATGGGATTGTCCCAGTAGCGCCGGTTGGTCTCGTCGTCGAGGTCGAAGCCGTCGACCGGCGGCTCGCCGCCCTGAATCGAGGCGAAGGCCACGGGGATATCCGCCGCCTCGAGCACCGACACGGGGTGGGTCACCTCGCCTAGGAAGAAACCGGTCGGATCGCCCGACTCGCCCTTGGTGCCATGACTGGTCATCACGACGAGTACGGGTTTGATCGATTGTTCTGTGTTCGCCATGGAATGCTCCATTGGTTCGGCTCGGAAAACCACCGAGTCGTGAAAGATAACGCTCAAGAGATGGCGCCGATGGCCGCAGAATCAACCGAAGCGGCCGTGGCTGGTTCGGTTTAGCGTGGCTTGCTAGCGCCCAGACTCGGATGCCGGGTCATGTGGGCAAGGGCATGGCCGGGGTATGATAATTGCTGTACCGGCCGCCCGCCTCAGCGTGGGACGCGCGGTTCGATCTGTGCTGCCATATCGCTCAAACGTCAGTGTCACGGGTTTGATACGCCGTGGCTATCGCCCCGCAATGTCAGCAGGCATTCCACGGCGAGGTACGCGCCGGTGGGTGTTTTGCGCACGGGTGGATATGCCCCCATATCGGCGATTGGGAGCCAGTTGCCGCAGGCTCTGAAGCGGGTAGTTGCGATGGGGCGCCGGGGCCTGTCGCGGTGCGATACGAGGGCCTAAACTGCACGACATGTTCGATTTTCTTCAGGGCTTTGCATACGGGCTGTTTTTGTCCTGTCTGCCGTGGTTTCTCGCCGGCATGCTCGATCCGCGGCTTGCCGTACCCACCGAGCCGCCAACGCGCTGGCGCGTCATCCTGCGTTATGCCTTCGGTATTCCGTTTCTGGCGTTCGTGCTGTGGCTGACCTCGCTCTGGGGTGGCTTCTCGCCGAGCTTTCTCGGCTGGGTTGCCGGATTGGCGGCGCTGGCGGTGGAGATCCCGGCGGAACGCGGTTGGCGCCGTTGGCGCGCCCGGCGCGAGGCAAGACGGCGTCAGGCGGCGGCACAAGCCCGGGCCCGCCAGCAGCGCGCCGATGCCGAGCGCGCCCGGCGCGAGGCGGGCGTTGCCGAACTGGATCCGGCCGCACCGCCAGCGGACGCCGACGACGTCGTGCTGGCGCTGTGTCGCGCCAAGCAGGCGCTGCTCGAGGCCCGGCGCGCCGATCTGGCCGGTCATGCCGATCGCGTTTATACACGCTACACCCGCGTGCTCGACGTGCTGAGGGACAAATTCGATGCGCGCGAGGTGACCTTCGATCGCTCGCGAGCCATGGTGGTGCAGGTTGGGCTGACGGCGGCGGATAACCTGCGCGCCATGGGCGCACTGGCGGCCGGTGTGGCCGGTATCGACGCCGCCTATGTGCGCCGGCGCCTGGCCGAAATGGGCCCGCGCGGCGTCGCCGATGAACGCGACGCGCTGCAACGCCGGCTCGATCTGGTGGCCGACACCGAGCGCCGCCTGGCCGAACGGGCGGCGACCAACGAAACCGCGCTGACCACACTCGACAACGCAGTGGTGGTGATGTCGCGGGTGAACACCGACCGGCCGCGGGCCGAAGTTGGCGCCGAGCAGGCGCTCAACGATCTCAAACGCTTCATCGACAAGGCAGAGCGCTATGGACACAACACCTGATCGAGACCGTGGCGCGCGAACGCCGCGCAGCCCGCTGAGTCTGTCGCTGCCGGTCGACGAGATCGCCAGCGAAATCGAGTCGGAAAGTCGCCCGCGCCCGGAAGCCGAGGCGGAGGATCCCGAGCTGGCGCGTACCGCGGATGCGTTCGTGGCGGATGTGCTGGCCATGGACGAGACCGAGGCCGCGAGCGCGCAGGCCAAGCGCGAAGCCGTGGACGGGATGGGCGCCGAGGTGCAGCGTCAGGCGGCCCACCGCAGCGCCATGCTCGACACGCCGATCCGCCAGCTCGCCGAGCACGGGCGCGACGGCGGGCCGGTCGCCCAGGCGCTGGTCGGGCTGCGTACGCGTATGGAAGACTTGAACCCCAATCGCCACAAGCTCGCCGATGGCCGGCTTGCGCGTACTTTTTCGTTCATCCCCGGCGTGGGTAATCGCCTGGCGCGCTATTTCCAGAAGTTCGAGACCGCACAGGAAGCCATCGATGCCATTATCCGCGACCTGGAATCCGGTAAGGATATGCTGCGCCGGGACAATCTCACGCTGGCCGACGATCAGGATGCGCTGCGGGAAACACTCGGCCAGCTCCAGCGCCAGATCGAGCTCGGCCGGCTCATCGACCGGCGCTTGAGAGCCGCGGCCGAGGAATTGTCCGAGGACAACGCCAAGCGCCGGTTCATCGAGGAGGAACTGCTGTTTCCTTTGCGCCAGCGCATCGTCGACCTGCAGCAGCAACTCACCGTCAGCCAGCAGGGTGTGCTGGCGCTCGAGGTGGTCATCCGCAACAACCGGGAACTGATGCGCGGGGTGGATCGTGCGCTCAACGTCACGGTTTCGGCGCTCAACGTGGCGGTCACGACCGCGCTCGCGCTGGCCAACCAGCGGCTCGTGCTGGATCGTATCGAATCGCTCAACCAGACCACTTCGGACATGATCGCCGGCACGGCGAAACAGCTGCGCTCGCAGGGCGTGGACATCCAGAACCGCAGTGCCTCGGCCATGCTGGACACGGCGCAGCTCGAAAACGCCTTTGCCGATGTCATCGGCGCCATCGACGAAGTCTCGCGGTACCGGCGCGAAGCCCTGCCGAAGCTCGACGAACAGATCCGGCGGCTCGAGGACATCGGCCAGCGTGGCAAGCAGGCGATCGACGAACTCGATCGCGGCAACGCCGCGGCACGCGCCGAGAACGCCGTGTAGTCGCTGTCATCGGGCCGCCCCCGTGCGCCGCGCGGGCCCGGGTGTTCCGAATCGACGCCGCTGACCGGCTTGGCGCCGACACAGGCCGGCGATGCCGAGTGCGTCGCGGGCCAGGGCAGGGCCCATCGCTTACGGTGTTTTGGGTTTCGGCTTGGGTTTGCCCTTGTTTTTGGTCGCCGCCTTCTTCTTGGCCGACTTCTTGTGGCGCGGCTTGTCCTTGGCGCCGGCCGGTTTCGCCCGAGGGCCCGGGGCGGCGCTGCCAAAGCTGTTCTTCACCCGGCTGATCGCGAGCTGGCGATTGGCGACCCAGACGGTTTTCAGATGCGCGAAGACTTCTTCCGGCATACCCCCGGGCAGGTCGACGAGGCTGAAGTCGTCCCGGATTGCGATTCGGCCGATGTCCTTGCTGTCCACGCCGGCTTCGTTGGCGATCGCGCCCACGATGTTGCGGGGTTCGACCCCGTGTTCGCGACCGACCTCGATGCGGAAGGTTTCCATGCTCAGGGCGCCAGTCGCGGGTTGTTTCCGGCGCGCCGGCCTGTCGCCGCCGTCGTCGCTGTCGTGAAAGGCCTGTCCGGCCGATTTGGCGACGGGCGCGGCCTCCAGTGACAGCGGTTCCCCGCCCTGGGCCAGCCGGGCCAGGGCGGCTGCCAGCCGGGTCGGGTCGACGTTGTGTTCCTGGCGGTAGGTTTCGACCAGTTCCACGAACGGCTCCAGGCCACCCGCTTCGAGGGTATCGGTGATGCTCTGCTTGAAGCGTTCGACGCGCTGTGCGTTGACGTCGGCCATGGTCGGCACGTCCATCGGCTCGATGGCCTGGCGCGTGGCCCGTTCAATGTTCTTGAACAGGCGTTTCTCGCGCATGGTCACGAACAGGATCGCATCGCCCTGGCGGCCCGCGCGCCCGGTGCGGCCGATGCGATGCACGTAGGACTCGGTGTCGTGCGGGATATCGAAATTGATGACGTGGCTGATGCGATCCACATCCAGTCCGCGCGCCGCGACATCGGTGGCGACGATGATATCGAGCTGCTTGTTCTTGAGCTGGGTGATCGTGCGCTCACGCTGCGCCTGGACGATATCGCCATTGAGCGCGGCACAGGCGTAGCCACGTGCCGAGATCTTCTCGGCCAGCTCGTCGGTGGCCTTCTTGGTCCGCGCGAACACCAGCATGGCGTCGAACGGTTCGGCCTCCAGCAGCCGGGTCAGCGCCTCAAGCTTGCTGATGCCGCCGCCCACGATCCAGTAGCGCTGCCGGATATTGTCGGCGGTGGTGGTGCGGGTCTTGATCGTGACTTCCTGCGGATCGCGCAAGTGTGTCTTGGCGATCCGGCGGATGGCGCTCGGCATGGTGGCCGAGAACAGCGCCACCTGCCGTTCGGGCGGCGTGTTTTCAAACACCCATTCGACATCGTCGATGAAGCCCATGCGCAGCATTTCGTCGGCTTCATCCAGCACCAGCCATTCCAGGCTGTCCAGCCGCAGTGTGCCGCGCTTGAGATGATCGATCACGCGCCCCGGCGTGCCCACCACCACGTCCACGCCGCGCTTGAGGGCGGCCAGCTGCGGCCCGTAGCCCTGGCCGCCATAGATCGGCAGCACATGGAAGCCCGGCATGAACGAGGCATAGCGCTGGAATGCTTCGGCGACTTGAATCGCCAGCTCGCGCGTCGGTGCCAGCACCAGAGCGCGCGGCTGCTTGCCCGCCTCTTTGCCAAAGGGCAGCTTCGACAGGATCGGCAGGGCGAACGCCGCTGTCTTGCCGGTGCCGGTCTGCGCCTGGCCCAGCACATCACGCCCGGCCAGCAGGGGGCCGATCGTGGCGGCCTGAATGGGCGAAGGGGTTTCGTAACCGACGTCGGCCAACGCCTTCATGACCGCATCGGAAAGGCCCATGGCCGAGAATGGTATGCGATCGTTTTCGGGTGTACTGGGGGAGGACATTCAAAGCCTGCAGACTCGGGCGCCGTGTTGCGCCGGGAAACCGCCGCGCCAGCTCGGCGCGGAAGCGTCTAGTTTAACGGCTCTGGCGCCGCTGCGTGTGCAATGTTCGTACGCACGCGATGTCGCCGCGGCCCTGCAAGCGTCGCCCGGCGGCTTGGCCCGGGATCGCAGTTGAGACGGGCCGACGCGTGCCCGGTGGTGCCACGCCGCGGCCCCGTTCACCGGCGACGGGCCGATACTGCCCACCTTCGTCGCGCGCACGGCGTTGTGCGCAGGCCCGGCGCGAAGCTGTGGTGGCCCACCGCGTTTGTCACCATCCGTAACGGCGTGGCCCGCTGGCATCCGGCGGAATCGGACATTGACGCCAGCGCGCGCGTCTGTCGTGCTGAGACCAGTCTGGACAGCGCCAAACCGGCGGGGCGCCATACGGTCTGTGTCGACAGCGTGGCCTCGGCGACCGGTCCGCGCGGACGCTTCGATCTGCCCTGCGATCACCCCTTCCGGTCGAGGGGACGTTGTATCATTCTCGGCGTGTTGGTCGTCGCCGGCCGGTCCCCGGTCGGCGGCCGGCCGAACGCCGACCCGGGACCAATGAACCCGGCGGGCCGGCCCCGGCCCGCGTCCATTGCGTGCCGAGATCGCCTGAAAATAGAAGGGCGAGGTAAGGTCTTGTATTGTCGGCCTGCAGCGGGATGGCAAGGGGCCGCGTTCTGTTGTTTGCGATTTCGGGGTAACGACAATGCCGAGGTATGTTGCGAGTGGACGTTACCTCCATACCGCGGTTACGACCCTGCTTTCGCTGGCCCTGTTTGCTTCGGCCAGTGCCACGCTGATGAACGTGCTCAGTGCCCCGCATCGCCCGCTGGACATGATCGTCCCGCCGGTGATGTTTGTGTTGTTCGCCGGGCTGCTTATCGCATTGCTCCGGCGTCCGCGGTGGTTGTTGGCCATCGCCCGAATCGCGCTGCTCGCTTCGAGTGCGGCATTGATCGTGCCGACGTGGTTTTACACCACCCAGGCGATCGTGACCCCCGGGCTCCAACTGGTCACGACGTTGCCGCCGATATCGGCGCTTTTGCTGGTGCTGATCGTCATGGTGATGATCTTCTTCCCGGGGCGGCAGGCGCTCGGCATGGCTTTGCTTGCCTGGATACTGGTCGGGGTGCCGGTTCTGCTGTATCTGTTCGGCCATCCCGCTGAGATGTGGACGCCCCGCGGTAGGGCGCTGGTGATGACCTATGGTCCGGTGGCCGTCATGCTCGTGGTCCTGTTACCGATTCTGCGCGGCATGAGCGGAACGATAGAACGCCTCGTCTCCGACCGCGTATGGATGGAGGCGCTGATCAACCAGGACCCCTTGACCGGCATCCACAACCGGCGCGTGGGCGAGCAGGTGCTGCGCGACTGTCTTGTCGAGCAGGTTGGGGCCGGTTTGATCATGTTCGACCTGGATCGGTTCAAGGCAATCAACGATACCTACGGCCATACCATCGGCGATCAGGTTCTGACCGTCGTCGCGGCCCGGTGCAAACAATTGTTGCGGGCCGACGCCTGTGTCTCGCGCTGGGGCGGCGAGGAATTCCTGGTCGTTATCCCGGGTGCGGATATCACTGGCGTATGCCGTCTGGCGGAACGCCTGCGCGGGGCGATCGCCAACGCCCCGATCGGTCCCGTGTCGCGGGTGACCGCGTCTTTCGGCGTCACCATGCTGGCCGCCGGCGACACGCTGGCCAGTGCGCTGGAACGCGCCGATCGGCGGCTATACGAAAGCAAACAGCGCGGCCGTAATTGCGTGGTGTCTACGGCGGCGCTATCGGCGGGCGGGCAACCCACGCCGGTGACACCCCTGGATGGCGTGGGATAGATCCGACGGCGATTGAGTACGCCGCAGGCGGTCGAGTCGGGTAATTCGCACCCACGGGGCCCGCGTGTCTGCCCATTTGCGGCACAAGACAACGCGCCGGAAATCGCCGCCTGCCTTGAAAAACCGATCGTTTAACGGCACCTAGATACGGAACGCATTGGCGTGCGGTCGATTATGGTCGACCCGCTTCGCGCCCAATCCAAAATTCTGGAGTCCTGTATGACGGCCACCGTCAAGAGCATCAATCCGGCCAATGGCCAGACCATCCGTGAATTCGACACGATCACGGACGAACAATTACAGCAGAAGATCGAGCAGACCCATGAGGCGTTTCTCGACTGGAAACAGCGTTCGTTCGACGAGCGCGGTGCCATCGTCCGCAAGATTGGCGAACTGCTCGTCTCGCAAACGGATCGATTGTCGCGTCTGATGACCGACGAAATGGGCAAGCCCATCAGTCAGGCGCCGGGCGAGCTTGAACTCTGCAAGGGCATCTGTGACTACAGTGCCGACCATGCCGCCCAGGTGCTGGCCGACGAGCCGCGCGATCTGCCCGGCGGCCGCGCAGTGGTCACGCATCAGCCGATCGGCGTCATTTTCGGCATCCAGCCCTGGAACTTTCCGTTCTATCAGGTGATTCGCTATACCATCGCCAATCTGATGGCCGGCAATACCGTGTTGCTCAAGCACGCGCCCAACGTCTGGGGCTGCGCCGAGGCGCTCGAGCAGATCTGCCGCGAGGCCGGCCTGCCCGAGAACGTGTTCAACGTGCTCTATATTCACGATGAACAGGCCAGCCAGGTCACCAAGCATCCGCTTGTGCGTGGTGTCACCTTCACCGGCAGTGCAGCGACCGGCCGCAAGATCGCCGCCGATGCCAGTCAGCATCTCAAGAAGACAGTGCTGGAACTGGGCAGTAACGACGCCTTTCTCGTGCTCGAGGATGCCGATATCGACAAGGCTGTGGATGCCTGTGTTACCGGCCGGATCAACAACAACGGCCAGACCTGCGTGGCGGCCAAGCGCTTTGTGGTGGTCGATGCGGTGTACGAGAAGTTCCGCGATGCTTACGTCGAAAAGATGAAGCAGGTGGAATTCGGCGATCCGGCCGACGAAAACACCCAGCTCGGCCCGCTCGCGCGCGAAGACCTGCGCGACAAGCTGCACGAACAGGTCAAGGAATCGGTCGCCAATGGCGCGACCTGTACCCTCGGCGGCGAAGTGCCGGATGTTGAAGGTTTCTTCTATCCGGTCACCGTGCTGGAAAACGTCAAACCCGGCATGCCGGCCTACGATGGTGAGTTGTTCGGCCCGGCCGCCTCGCTCATCCGGGCGAAGGACGAAGCCGATGCCATTCGTATTGCCAACGACTCGGTCTACGGCCTGGGCGGCGGCATCTTTTCGGAAGACGAAAAGCGTGCCGAGCGTCTGGCGCGGGACCATTTCGATACCGGCATGGTCAGCATCAACGGCTACTACATCGCCCAACCCAACCTACCGTTTGGTGGTGTCAAGGACAGTGGCTACGGCCGCGAACACGGTGGCTTCGGCATGCGCGAATTCGTCAACAGCAAGTCGCTCATGATCGCGCAGTAGTCGACGGTCCCATCAACTTCCTGTTCGAACCGTCCGGTCGGACAGGGATCCAAAGCCCCCGGTTTGGGCCGGGGGCTTTCTTGTGTGTGGCGAGTTCGTTTCGAGTTCAGCGCAGCTCGGGTTTTCGAGGTGTCTGTTGTTTCCGGCGCGCAACGATCCGGCGATCGAGTCTGGCGTATCGGCACCTGGGCGAGCGCGCGTGGCGGTATTGCTTCGAGGCCGACAGGCTTCGATAAAAGGTGCCACGGCCATCTGTAAAGTTCGGTCATATCGCGCCGATATATGACAACGGCGTGACGATTCAAGTCCCGACCTGGACCAGTCTCGATCTTTCCAGAGCGAGTGCCTCCAGGATCTCTGTCGTCGTTTCGTGCGAAGTCGAATCGCGGTGCTGACTTCGGCGAAAAGACAGTGCGGGTGTATTGATCACCCGCTGCACGAATCTGACGGTTGCCCCTTTTCGCTATCGGGAATGCGTGGAAAAGTGACGGTGCCATCGCCCCGTTGATCACAGCGTTATGAGGGACGCTCATGGCCACGACAGAATTGGAAATTCTCTTTGCGCGTCAGCCGATCTACGATCGTTCGCTAAGCGTTGCCGGTTTCGAACTGTTGTTTCGTGAACCTCGTACGCCATCCGATACCGTGCCGAGTGAGTTCGATGGCAACGTCGCGACCAGCCGCGTGCTGCTCAACGCCTTCATGGAAAGCGATATAGAAGAGATCTGCAACCACACATCGGCATTCGTGAATTTCACCGGCGATACATTGCTCGGCGAGATCCCGTTTTCGCCCGCGCGGCTGGTGATCGAAGTGCTAGAGGATGTGGCAGCGACGCCAGCAGTGACGCGGGCGCTGACGCAGTTGAAGCAGCAGGGTTATCGCATCGCACTGGATGATTACGACGCGCAGGGGACGGATCATCCGTTGTTGCCCTACGCCGATATCGTGAAGCTCGAATACCCCAGTTTTTCGGAAAGCGAACTGAATCGGACGGTGGAGATGCTGCGGGCCGCCAGGCCCGGTCTCACCGTGCTGGCCGAGAAGATCGAGGTGCCGCAGGACTACAGGGTAGCTTGCGGAGCCGGATGCGACCTCTTCCAGGGCTATTTCCTCGCCCGGCCTGAATTGGTGTATGGCAGGTCCATACCGGTCAGCCGACTGCATGTGATCCAGCTACTCGCGGCATTGAACGATCCCGACGCCAGTTTCGACCAAACGACAGCCGTCATTCGCAACGATGCCTACTTGAGCCTGCGGCTACTGAAATTGGCCAACTCGGCACTCTATCGGCGGCTGTCGGAGATCACCTCCCTGAATGCGGCCGTCATGGCTCTGGGCCTGGGGCGTATTCGGTCGCTGGCCAGCCTGCTGGCGCTATCGCGGCTGCAGGACAAGCCGCATGCCCTGCATCAGCTCGCGGCCACGCGCGGGCTGATCTGTCAGTTGCTGTGCGCGCGGCTGCCCGAGGGCCCGGAAACGGGATTCACGGTCGGGCTTTTCTCTTGTCTGGATGCGCTGCTGGATCATCCGCTGGCGGAAATCCTCGAGCCGGTGCCCCTGAGTTCGAGGATCACGGCGGCCTTGCTACGATACGAGGGCGCGCTCGGGCTCATCCTGCATACCGTCATCCGGCATGAGCAGGACGACTTCGATGCAATCCGCTGGGACGAACTCGCCGAATGGGGTATCGGCCCGGCCGAGCTGATGGAGGCATTCAGGCGAGGCACCGTTCTGGCCGGCGAGCAATCGTCGGCGATCATGTGAGCTGCCGACCGAACTGCTTATACGAAACCATGAAGCGAGCGTGGGTGTGTAGCGGCCGGCGCATCAGCGGTGACAGGGGCGCGAGCCGTGCGATCATGGCCTGGACGCAAGCGGACCCGATGATTTTGTCGCGATCCATTCATCCGGCACATCCGCGCTCATCAAACACGGTGACGCGCCAATGGCGGGCCCGAACGCCTTGGGTGCCCGTTTACCCGCCGCAGGGACGGTCTCCATCCGGCGGGAATCGCCCCAAGGCCGCGGTCCAGTCAGTGGCCCCGGCTTGTTGCGACCGGCATTTGCTCTGGCTTGGCAAATCGATTTGCACCAAATCGACCACAACCGAATCCAATTCGCCTATAGTTATCTCAAGCCCGCTTTCTGCCAGGCGTGCCGTTGGGGGAGGTTAATTCGGTTCCTTGCCGTCCGGCCTCGATATGAGGGTCGGCGCAGGCCTGCGTGTCGTCTCGGGTACGTGCCCGGATATCCGACAGGCCATTCGGTCCGGGTTAACTCGAACGAGATCAATCGAGGAGAACAACAATGCGCAAATCATTAATGGCGGCACTGCTGGTGGCCAGTGCCGTGCTGCCCGCCGCGGGTCTTGCCCAAGCCAAGACCCTGACCATCGGCTTTACCTCGTCGGAGACGGGCAAGCTTAACGCCGACGCCACCCCGCAGCTGCGCGGCTTCGAGATGTGGCGCGATCAGGTCAATGCCAATGGCGGCATCAAGGCCGGCGGCACGGACTACAAGATCAAGCTCAAGTACTACGATGACCAGTCGAAAGCCGGCCGCGTGCAGCAGCTGTATAGCCGGTTGATCCTGCAGGATAATGCCGACTTTCTATTCAGCCCGTATTCCTCGGGCCTGACCTCCACCGCGGCCGTGGTTTCCGAGCAGTTCGGCAAGATCATGCTGACCACCGGGGCCGCCGAGGGCAAGACGTACAAGCTCGGCAACAAGTATCTCTTCCAGATGTATACGCCTGCCGCGCAATACCTCAAGAGTGCGCTGGAGGTGGTCAAGGCGAACAACCCGAAGGCGAAGATCGCGCTGGTCTACTCCAACGACGGTTTCTCGCAGGGGGCAGCCGCCGGCGCGGCGGATGCGGCGAAGTCGATGGGGCTGAATATCGTACTCAACCAGTCCTATTCGCCCGACACCACGGACTTCGGCCCGATCATCAACAAGATCGTGTCCTCCGGCGCCAATGTGCTGATTGGCGGTGGGCACTATGCCGACGGCAGTACGCTGGCTCGCCAGCTCTACGACAAGAAAGCCAATCTGGAGTTCATTTCCCTGCTGGTGGCGCCGGATATCCCCAAGTTCGCATCGCTGGGCGAAGCGGCCGAGGGCGTGACCGTGCCGTCGCAGTGGGAACCCAGCGTGGCCTATAAGCCGGACTTCGGGCCGACCGCGTCGCAGTTCACCACGATGTTCCAGAACAAATACCACACCACGCCCGGCTATCATGCCGCCGGCGGCTACGCGGCGGGTCTGGTGCTGCAGCATGCCATCGAGCAGGCGGGTTCGATCAAGACCGCCGCGGTCGCCAAGACGCTGAACGCGATGGACGCGACCACGTTCTACGGCCATATTCGCTTTGCCACCAAGGCCGACGAGCACGGGCTGCAGATCGGCCACGATATGGTGCTGGCACAGTGGCAGCAGGGCAGTGACGGCAAACTCGAAAGCAAGGTGGTCTGGCCGAAGTCGGCCAGCAATGCCGCGATCGTGTATCCGCTGAAGAAATCGCACTAAATCCGGGTCCGGATCCGGGTCGGGGCCAGCGCTGGCCCTGACCCGGTGGCGTCATCCACGGCAGGGGCCGTCTCAATGTTCTATGACTTGATCGCTTCGTTGGTCAACGGAGTGCTCGTGGGCGCGATCTATGGGCTCGCGGCCATCGGGCTCACGCTTATTTTCGGCGTGATGAACGTGATCAACCTGATGCACGGGGCCACGATCGCCCTGGGCATGTTCGCGCTGTATTTTCTGGTAACAGCGGCCGGACTCAATCCTTATTTGTCCATTCCTGTAGTGCTCGCCGGTGGATTCGTGTTCGGGGTGGGGGTGTACTGGATTGCGGTTCACCGGGTGATTGGTGGTTCCGACCTGATGACCCTGCTGGCCACATTTGCCGTAAACATGATCATCATCGGTATCGGCACCGCGGTCTGGAGCACCAGCCCGTACAACGTGGACGTGAGCGTGCCGCAGCTGACGGCGAGCCTGCATGGCTATACCATTCCCGGTACCCAGCTGGTGGCGGCGGCACTGGCCGTGATCCTCGCCGGCCTGCTGTACGCATTTCTTTATTACACCCGGCTGGGCAAGGCCATCCGCGCGGTGGCCAATAACCGTCAGGCTGCCGAGCTGATGGGCATCAATACCCAGTGGGTGCTGGCTATATCCTTCGGGATCGGTATTGCGGTGGCCGCGGCGGCCGGGCTGCTGATCGCCACGCTGTTTCCGTTCACCATCCTGTCGGGCGCAAATTACGAGCTCAAGAGCTTCGTGGTGGTCGTGCTCGGCGGTTTGGGCGATCCCGCCGGCGCGTTGCTGGGCGGCATCCTGCTCGGTTTGATCGAGGGCGTCAGCGCGCCGTTTGTGGATGTCAGCTGGACCCCGGTGATCGAGTTCACGCTGTTCGTTCTTATTCTGGTGCTCTTCCCGAAGGGCCTGCTGCGTTTCGGGCGGGGTAAGCGATGATTCTCAAGCGACCCACATTGTGGATCATTCTGCTGATCGCGGCGGCATTTGCGTTGATCCCCGCGGTGACCGGCGACATCGCCCTGCGCGAAAGCCTGCTGCTGGGGGCGGTGTATATCATCCTCGCGTCGAATCTGAATCTGATGATCGGCTACACCGCCTACGTCAATTTCGGCAATATCGCGTTCTTCGGCCTCGGCGGCTACATCGGTTTGTATGTGGTCAACACGCTGCATTGGTCGCTGTGGCCGGCGTGCCTGATCGCGGGTTGCGTGGTGAGCCTGCTGGCGCTGGTCCTGGGCAGCGGCATTCTGCGGCTGCGCGGCGCCTATTTCGCACTGGCCACGATCGGCGTCAACGAGGCGGTCAAGGCGTTCGTCACCAATTTTCAGCCGTTCGGGGGCGCCAGCGGAATGTATCTGTCGTTTTCGAGCTTCAACGCGTTGGGTGGAGCCCGGCACGCGCTGTGGCTGGCCTATTTCGCCATGATTGCGCTCATGGCGCTGTCCATGATCCTGAGTCTGGTGATCAAGCGTTCGCGCTTCGGGCTGGGCCTGTTCGCCATTCGCGAGGATGAGGACGCAGCACAGGTTCTGGGTGTGAAAGCGCCACTGTACAAAAGCCTGACCTACGCCGCCTCCGCCTTCATTCCTGCCATGGCCGGCACGATCTATTTCTTCAAGAACGGGGTGATTCTGCCCGAGCAGGCGTTCGACTTGACGCTGTCGATCGAGGCCATCGTGATGCTGATGCTCGGCGGCCAGGGCACGGTCCTCGGCGTGGCGTTGGGCGCCTTCGCCTACGAGCAGTTCCGCGGCTATCTGCTGGTGTCGTCGACTTTTTCGCAGTTCCAGCTGGTGGTGGCCGGCATCCTGTTGCTGTTGATCGTGCTGTTCCTGCCGGAAGGCTTCATGGGCTGGGTCTATCGCCGCGTGCCCCGGCTACGCAAGGTGATTGAATGAGCGCGATACTGGAAGTCAGCGGACTCAGCAAACGCTTTGGCGGCGTTCAGGCGGTCAACGGTGTCGATTTCGAGATCGCCGAAGGTGAAATATTCGGCCTGATCGGCCCGAACGGCGCCGGCAAGACGACGCTGTTCAACCTGATCAACGGCGTGATTCCGCCGGACACCGGCGAGGTGGTGTTCAAGGGCGAGACGATCACGGGTATGGCGCCGTATAACGTGGTTCGCAAAGGGCTCGCTCGCACGCATCAGATTGTGAAACCGCTCAACGATATGACGGTGCTGGATAACGTCACCGTCGGCGCCTGTTTCGGAGCCGAGCATCTGCCGCTGAAGGCGGCGGCCAAGGCGGCCCGTGAAAGTATCGAAACCGTGGGGTTGGCCGATCGTGCCGAAATGCTGGCAGGGCATCTGAACATCGCCAGCAAGAAACGGCTCGAAATCGCGCGCGCTCTGGCCGGGCGGCCGCAGTTGTTGCTGCTCGATGAAACCCTGGCGGGCCTGAATCCGACCGAGGTGGAACACATGATCGGCGTCATCCGGCGCATCCGCGAGGAGCGCGGTATCTCGATCCTGATGATCGAACATCTCATGCAGGTGATCATGCAATTGTCGGATCGGATCATGGTATTGAACTTCGGCGAGAAACTGGCGGAGGGCCAGCCGGAGGAAATCGCCCACGACAAGATTGTCATCGAGGCCTATCTCGGCGATGCCGACCTGGCCAACCGCCTGATGGAGGAGTCGTGAGCGAAGCCCTATTGCAACTCGAGGATGTGGAATCCGGTTACGGCGAGCTCCAGGTGCTCTGGGGCGTGAGCCTGCAGGTGCAGCCGCATGGCATGACCACATTGGTCGGTGCCAACGGTGCCGGCAAGACAACATTGCTGCGCGCGGCCACCGGCAGTATCAGCGCCTGGCGCGGCCGGGTGCGTTTCGACGGTGAGGACGTGACGCGTTTGTCGGCGCACGACAAGGCCAGCCGTGGGCTGATTCTGGTGCCCGAAGGCCGGCAATTGTTCAATGACATGACGGTCGAGGAAAACCTCGAACTCGGCGCCTACGCCAAGCGCGCGCGGCAGAAATTCTCGGCCAGCCTCGAGCGCGTGTATAACTATTTCCCGCGCCTGAAGGAGCGCCGAGACCAGAAGGCCGGCACGTTCTCCGGCGGCGAGCAGCAGATGCTGGCGGTCGCCCGGGGCCTGATGGCCGATCCCAAGGTGCTCATCATCGATGAACTGTCGCTCGGGCTGTCGCCGTTGCTCACGCAGCAACTGTTCGGGACCCTGCGCGAGCTGAAGTCCGAGGGACTGACCATTCTTCTGGTCGAACAGAACCTGCACCTTGCACTGGCGCTGTCCGATTATGCCTATGTACTGGCCGAGGGCCGGCTGCATAGTCAGGGCCCGTCGCGCGAAGTCGCCCGAGATCCGGAGGTTCGCAAGGCCTATATGGGCGTGTGATGCGTTGCCGGGTGCGACGAAATAGCCAGGCCTTGTGGACAGACCTTGCGCTGCGTGAACGCGCCCGCGGTCCCCGCAATAACCGGCGCAACAACGCCTGCGGCCGGGCGGATATCACGAGCGCAGTGATGGCTCTGTGCCCGGGAGTTGGTAGGCTGGACTGTGTGGACGATGCCAACCCGAGTGGGGCCAGTGCGACGAGCCTGGAGTCGGGACGGTTCGGTTTTGCAGGGTTTGATTTCGGCAGTTAACGGCCCGATTTGGAGATTCAGCCATGCAGCGAGAACAACGCGCCGAGCAACACGACGACATACTCCTGGAAGCGTGTGACGACCGGGGGATTCTCCGGCTGACATTGAACGATGTCGCTCGCCGCAACGCGCTTTCCGAGGCCATGCTCGCCCGCCTGCGGGAGACGCTGGACCGGGCGGCGGCGCGCGAGTCGGTCCGCGTGATCGTGCTGGCGGCCCATGGCTCGGCCTTTTGTGCCGGGCACGACCTCAGGGAGATCACGGCCGCGCGGCAGGCACCGGATCGGGGCCGCGCCTACTTCGGTCAACTGATGGCCCGTTGCTCCGGTGTGATGCAGGCGATCGTAAACAACCCCAAGCCGGTCATCGCCGAGGTCACGGGTGTGGCCACCGCCGCCGGTTGTCAGTTGGTTGCCAGTTGTGATCTCGCGTACGCCGGCCCGCAGGCGCGTTTCGCCACCCCCGGTGTTCATATCGGCCTGTTCTGCTCCACGCCGATGGTTGCGCTGTCGAGAAATGTGGCGAACAAGCACGCGATGGAGATGCTGCTGACCGGCGATCTGATAACAGCCGAAAGGGCAGCCGAGATCGGACTGGTCAATCGAGTCGTCCCGGCGGACGAGCTGACGTCTCATGTGGACGGCGTGGCGCGTCAAGTGGCCGCGAAATCGGGCCTGACCCTCGCGACCGGCAAGAAGGCTTTCTATCGGCAGCGCGAGATGCCGCTGGCACAAGCATACGAATACGCCGCGGGTGTGATGGTCGAGAACATGCTCGCGCACGACGCCGAGGAGGGGATCAACGCCTTTCTGGACAAGCGCGCCCCGCAGTGGTCCAACCGTTAGCGCCTCGCCTCAGGAGCGATATCGTGACCCATCCGTTCAATGTCGATCTCGATCGGAACCCGGCCAATTTCCAGCCGCTGACACCGCTGACCTTCCTTGAGCGCGCGGCGAGCGTGATGCCCGATCGCCTTGCCATCATTCATGGCGAATTGCGCTACACCTACCGCGAGTTTTATAGCCGCGCCCGACAGCTCGCCTCCGCATTGTCCGGAAAGGGCGTGGGCCGGGGCGATGCCGTTTCCGTGCTACTGCCGAACGTGCCCGCGATGCTCGAAGCCCACCACGGCGTGCCGATGTGCGGCGCCGTTTTGCATGCGATCAACACACGTCTGGATGCCAAAACACTGGCTTTCCAGCTCGAGCATGCGGGTTCACGCGCCCTGATTGTCGACGGCGAGCTGTTGCCCCTGGCCCGGTCGGCGCTCGATCTTACGGTGGCGGTAACGCCGATGCTCATCGTCTACGACGATCCCGAGGCGCCCGGCGCGACAGAGAATACGTCTAACGGGCTCGACTACGAGTCGTTTCTTGCCACGGGCGACGCGGACTACGAATGGCTCATGCCCGAAGACGAGTGGGACGCGATTTCGATCAGTTATACGTCCGGAACCACAGGCGATCCCAAGGGAGTGGTCTACCATCACCGCGGTGCCTATCTGCTCGCCCAGGGCAACGCCCTGATCTCCAACATGCCGCGGTATCCGGTGTATTTGTGGACGCTGCCCATGTTCCACTGCAATGGATGGTGCTTCCCGTGGACGATGTCGGTGGTCTTCGGCACGCACGTATGCCTGCGCCAGGTCCGCGCGGAACCCATATGGCGGGCGATCGCCGAACACGGGGTCACGCATATGTGCGGTGCGCCGGCCGTGATGTCCCTGTTGGTCGCATCGGCGCCGGAGCGGGCGCGCCCGGGCGACCGGACGGTGGAGTTCTTCACCGCCGCGGCGCCGCCGCCGGAGAAAGTGCTGGCCGAAATGGAGAGCGCTGGTTTCAACGTGACGCAGCTCTACGGTCTGACCGAAACCTATGGCCCGGCTGTGGTCAACGAGTGGAAGCCGGATTGGGATGCGCTCGATCCAAAGACGCGAGCCGCGCGAAAGGCCCGTCAGGGCGTGCGCTACCCGCCACTCGAAGGACTCGAGGTGATGGACCCGGAGACCATGGAAATCGTCCCGCGGGACGGCCAAACCGTCGGCGAAGTCATGTTTCGCGGCAACGCGGTCATGAAGGGCTACTTCCGTAATCCCGAGGCCAATCGAAAGGCGTTTTCCGGCGGCTGGTTCCACTCGGGCGATCTTGGTGTCGTGCACCCGGATGGCTATATCCAGCTCAAGGATCGGTCCAAGGACATCATCATCTCCGGCGGCGAAAACATCTCGTCAATCGAGATCGAGGAAGCCCTGTACAAGCATCCGGCGGTCGCGGTGGCCGCCGTCGTGGCAATGCATCACGACAAGTGGGGCGAGACGCCCTGCGCGTTCATTGAATTCGCCGCGGGGCAAACAGCCACCAGTGAGGAACTGGAACAACACTGTCGAAATACATTGGCCTCGTACAAGATCCCGCGCCGCTTCATTTTCGAAGACGTGCCCCGAACCGCCACCGGCAAGATCCAGAAACACGAATTGCGCAAGCGCCTGACCGGCGACCCCGAGACATAAACCGCGCCACGGGCGTTGCTGCCGCGGCGGACATCGGCGCCAGCCGGTAAACATCCGGTGCTACGACGGAAGTTCGGCCGGGCATTACAAACGCATGCGCGCCGCGCGGCCGGCTTCCCGGGGCTCGCGGGCACGCGCGTGCTACCAAAAGCTATAGCGCTTATCCCCCGCCAACGCGACGAGCGGGGCCCGGGCTACAACGCGCGGCCCCAGTTTCACGACCAGGTGCCCGATCGATTGCCCTTGCTTGACGGGCGCCGTGATCGAACCGGGCAACTTCACGCTCGCCTTCAACTGGGCGTATTGCCCGCGCGGTACCGTCACGTAAAGCGTCTTTCGCAGCCCCAGCGCGACCTTGTCCTGATCGCCGTGTTTGACGGGCGCCTTGAATACGGACTGTCCCGCCGCGTACATCTTGTGCGTGGCGTAATTGTGGAAGCCATAGTCCAGCAGCGAGCCGGTCACCTGTGCCAGGTTGATGTAGTTCGCCGCACTCGATGCCTTGGGCTTGTCTGCGCCCATCACCACACCGATCAGCCGCATGCCATGGCGCTTCGCCGAAGCCGCGAGGTTATAGCCCACCGCGCTCACATAGCCCGGCTTCAACCCATCGACACTCGGATCGCGCCACAACAGCTTGTTGTAGTTATTCTGATGAATGTTGTTCCAGGTGAATGATTTCACGGCAAAAAAGCGCGCGTACTCTTTGGGGAACCGGCGAATGATCGCCCGCGACAACTTGGCCAGATCGAGCGCCGAGCTATGCAGGCCGGGGCGGGGCAGGCCGTTGGGATCGGTGTAATGCGTGTCGTGCAGGCCGAGCTGGCGGGCGTCGCGATTCATCCGCGCCACGAATGCCTGCTCGCTACCGCTGACACCTTCCGCCAGCGTCATTGCCGCATCGTTGCCCGAGGGCACCAGCATGCCTTTCAGCAGATTGTCGACGCTCACGTGCGAGCCGACCTTGAGGAACATCCGCGAGCCGCCTTCATGCCAGGCCTTCTTGCTCACGCGGAACTTCGTGTCGAGCGTGATCCGCCCACGCTTGAGTGCCCGGAACACCACGAACGCGGTCATCAGCTTCGTCGTGCTCGCGGGTGCCAGCTCCTTATCCTTATTCTTCGCCGCCAGTATCCGGCCCGTTCGATAGTCCATCAGCACATAAGACTTGGCGCCCAGCGGCGCCATATGCGGCACGATCAGCGGCGGCGCGGACGGCGTGTCGGCCGCCTGCGCTGCCCCGGTGGCGACAAAGACAAGGAACAGGCACGAACAGAGAACTGACTTCCGCATGAGGCGATATGACCTAAAAATGAAGGGGTTGAGGGGGGTGTGGATATTCGTCGGAGCCGGGGATTCTACATTCAGCTCATGGGATGCGTACCCGAAAACGTGTTCGTCGTGAGTCAGAGGCATGGCGAACCGTTGAGATTCGATCTCCCCGGGCCGGCGTATCAGATGACGGGCGGGTAGGGCGCTAACCCTGGTGAGGTGACATGACGCAGGGGATTTTATCGGCGTCGGTGTTGTTGCACGTTACGCAGGACGGCCATCGAATCGGGTAATTCGACACTTGCCCTTCAGCTGCGGTTGGCGTTGACCAGCCCGTCCGAGCATTTTCGAGGTCAGCTAACGGCATGTTCCATCCTTGCCAACCATGTAAACACGTGCCCGACACGCAGAACGATCACGAGCGCGAAGGTCAACAACAGCCGGACGAGTAGAAGTATCAGCAGCGATCCGCCCATTAGCGCGATGACCAACGTGTCTTCAATAAGGCTGTGGGAAAGGCTGAGAAAGGATAAAACAGAGGTGCGGTCGTATGCGCTCACATGGGCGCTTTTTGCTTCCTGAACCATCAGACCGGCACCGTAGCTCAGTCCAAGTGTCAGCCCGACAATCGTCATGTCAGATGCTTCAGAATGGCATCCGATAACGCGAAAAAAGGGGGTGAGCAGAAGAGCAATGGCGCGATCGAAACCCGTTCGACGGATCAGATCAAGGACCAGCGTCATCACCGCGATGACCACGTAGATCGTTGCCAGCGTCTTGAGTTGGGACTGTGTCCAGGCCGAGAGCGACTGGGCTTGTGCGCTATACAGCGCGGAAAATTCGGCCGTGACAGGCGTCTGCCACAGGCCTGACGTGGACAGGGCAAGCATGGTCAGGTAGCCGGATAACAGGGCGGCGCCCCCCCTCAGCGTCATCGAATACCACACGGGCAGACCGCTCATTCTGGCGACCGCACATTCCACCGGTAAGGCATGCGCGAATAACATCATCAACCCGAGTACGGAGACCTGGGCCGTCGTCCACGCATCCGGCGTAGCGATTTGGAGGAACACCACCACGCCAGCGAACAAGTTGGTGACCAGCGCGGTTGCCCAGACCACAGCGGCCTCGCCCGGCAAGCCGATAACGCCGAGTATCGGCGCCAACAGATCCGCGAACTCCTGCACCAGGCCCAGCTCTGAAGCGATCTTGACAACGAGCATCGCCGGCACGACAACCCGAACGAGGAGCCAATAAGTCCCGCCCGTGCGGGCGACGAAATTACGGATGTAGAGCCAGAAGGATCGGTCATTCATGGTCGTTGCGGGCTGGGTAGGAAATCCGACGCACCGGCTGTGTCCGTGTTCTCGCAGAGCGCGGCGTCGCGCCGATGATCAAATGGGCATGAAAGGAGGCAGCATCCCTGGCATTAATCCGAAACGAGTGGTTCGCCGCCACAGCTTCATAATGACGTGCGCCGATGAGGCCAGGTTGCGTAATCATCGGATCTGGCGACCGATTTTTTTGTTTCGACGACTGTTTACGATGTAATTTTGCAACCTATGGATGATAAGGACCGCCACTTGCTCGATCTGCTCCAGCAGGATGCCCGGCAGCCGCTGGACCGCCTCGCCGACGCCGTATCGCTGTCTGTGCCTGCAGTGCAGCGCCGTATCAAAAAGCTTCGTGACACGCGGGTTATCAAACGCGAGGTGGCCGAAGTCGATGCCGAAGCGCTCAATGTGTCTATGACGTTCATTATTTTCGTCGAGCTTGAGCGGGATCAGGGCGACCAGATTGATGCCTTTCGCCGCAAAGCCATGGCCGACGATCTTGTCCAGCAATGCTATTACGTGACCGGCGAGGGCGATTTTGTGTTGATCTCGGTAGCGCGCGATATGAACGACTTCGAAGCCATGACCCGGCGACTGTTTTTAAACGACCCCAATATCCGTGGCTTTCGGACGTCGATTGCCATGGGTAAAAGCTTTCGGAGCCTCGCGGTACCGGCCCGTTACCTGATCGGAGAGAACTGCGATTAGCAAAGCTGACATCACGCGGAAAAGGATGCGTGGTGAGCGAGTTACCGTATGCCGGGTGGGCCGAACAAAGAGGCGGCTGAGCCGGGCCGGGAAACCGTGGTCTGTCGTTGTTTTCACGTTAATCCCCGGCGACAAGCGCACGCTCGCCGAGCTCGATCAAGCGAACGCGAGAGCTATTCGGTAACGACAATCGCAGCATAAGCCATGGCGCCGTGTCGGACGTGCAACACGGCCATTCTTCCCGCCTCCGCACGATAAAAGATCAAGCAGTCGCCATGGATGCATCGGCGTATCGTGCAACGCTCACAGCACGGCACGATAGGGAAGGCGGACGGCGTCTCCGCGAGGCGATGACATGTCGCATGCAACTGCCATACGGAGCTGACAGCAGTGTGGGAATGGCCAGTCTTGCTGCGTCAACGCGCGCGATGCGTGCCGGACCGTGAACCTGCGGACAAGGCATGGCCGCACGCGGCGCAAATCAATGGTGCAGCACGCGGGCGAGGAACGACTGAGTGCGTTCGCTCTGCGGATCTGAAAAGAGCTGCTCGGGGGTACCTTCCTCCACGATGGCGCCGTGGTCCATATAAATCACCCGTTCGGAGACCTCACGTGCGAATCCCATTTCGTGGGTAACCACGATCATGGTCATGCCGCTCTTGGCCAGTTCGCGCATCACATCGAGCACTTCGCCGACCATTTCCGGGTCCAGCGCCGACGTGGGTTCGTCGAATAGCATGACGTTGGGATGCATTGCCAGGGAACGCGCGATCGCCAGTCGCTGCTGCTGCCCGCCGGAGAGCTGGCCGGGATATTTTCCCGCCTGATCCTGAATACCCACGCGCTCAAGTAACTCCATGGCTTCCTGGCGCGCCTCCTGCTGCCCGCGGCCGCGCACCTTGATCGGCGCCAGGGTGATGTTGTCGATGCAGCTCATGTGCGGGAACAGATTGAACTGCTGAAACACCATGCCCGCATCGCGCCGCACCGTGCGGATCGATTGCTGGCCACCCGACCCCATCTTGCGGTCGGGCAGGAGTTCGATGCCATCGACCACGATGCGGCCGGCCTCGAAAGCCTCGAGCGCATTCACGCAGCGAATCAATGTCGATTTGCCCGAACCGCTGGCACCGATGACCACGACCACTTCGCCCTTGCTGACCGTCATGTTGACGTCGCGGAGCACATGTAGATCGCCGAAATGCTTGTGGACGTTCTCGATCTGGACGATGGGCTCGGCCATGAAGTATTCCCGGAAGTTGATATAGGTTTCGATCGTCGCGCACCGGTATGCCGTGCTCGGCCCGAATCATCGCTGGTGCGCTTCCCCTTGACTCATCCTATCTTTTTTTGCCTCGCAGGGTGTGGCATTACCGCCACCGGGCGTGGCGGTCGATGTATGCAATACTGAAAAAGGGATCGTCTAACGCGATCAATTCAGATCAAATAGCGCGACGTTGAACGCCGCCGCTGCGCAGCTATGCGCCAACCAGGGAGATCGTTTTCGTGAGTTTTCCGATCAGTATCAGCGATATCGAATCGGCGATGCCGCTCCTGCTGCAGGGGCTGCAGCTGACGCTCGAAATCACGGTCTTCGGTCTGATTATCGGGTTTGTCATCGGCCTGTTCGTCGGCCTGAGCACACTCAGCCCGACGCGCTGGCTACGCTGGCCGGGTACGGCCTACATGGAGTTTTTCCGCGGTACACCGATACTCGTGCAGGCGTTGTTCATATTCTATGGTCTGCCCGATGTCATCGGCCATCCGATTCCGGCATTCGCGGCCGGCGTGGCGGCGATCGCGCTCAATTCCGGGGCCTATATCTGCGAAATCGTTCGCGGCGGGGTGAAATCGATCGAGAAGAGTCAGCGCGAGGCCGGTCTGGCTGTCGGCTTGTCCAACGCCCAGACCTTTCGCTACATCATCTGGCCGCAGGCGCTGCGTCGCATCGTGCCGCCACTGGGCAACCAGGGCATCATCAGCCTGAAAGATACATCGGTTTTTTCGGTGATCGGCGTCGGTGAACTTGTCCGTCAGGGGCAGGTCTATATCGCCGCGACTTTCAATGCCTTCGAGATCTACTTCGTCGTGGCGATCATGTACCTGATCATCACGCTCACGTTTTCCTTCTTCCTGCGTAAGCTGGAGAAGCGACAGAACCGAGGATATGCCTGAAACGGAGTAGGGCAGCATAAAAAAGGCCGCGCTTTTGCGCGGCCTTTTTTCATTACCCGCTCGAGACCGGTTTATTTGGTCAAGTCGGCCGGCGGGGCCTTGTCGAACCATTTCTTGTATATCTTGGTGAACGTGCCGTCTTTCTTTATCTGCGTCAGCGCCTTGTTCACCGGCTGTACCCACTTGCTGTTCTGGGGGAAGGCGATGCCGTACTGCTGTCCGGCATAGGTCGGGCCGACCGCCTTGACCTTGCCGTGGCCCTTGGTCTTGATGAAGTACAGCACATTGGGCACATCGTAAAATGCCGCGTCTACGTTGCCGCTGATCAACGCCATATACATCTGCGAGGTACCCGGATACGGCACCACCTTGCCGATGCCCGGGACCTTGTGCGTCAAGTAGTTGTAACTGGTACTGCCGATCTTGGTGGATACCGACTTGCCCTTCAGGTCCTTGATCGTCTTGATGGTGTTGTTGTCGGCGCGCACCATCAACTTCAAGCCCGAGTCGTAATAGGGATTGGAGAAGTCGACCTTCTGCGCCCGCTCCTTGGTGATGGTGATGCCCGCGATGGCCATGTCCACGCTCTTGGCCTGCAGCGCCGGGATAATGCCGTTGAAATCCATCGTCCGCAGACGAACCTTGAAGCCGGCGCGTTTCGCGATCGCATGGATCATGTCGATATCGTAGCCGACGTGCTTGCGGGTCTTGATATCCAGCGACTCGAAGGGCACGAAGCTCGGGTCGGTGGCGACCGTCAGCGTAGGTTCTGCCGCCAGGGCCGAAGGCGCCGCACACAACACTGTGGCAGCGGTCATCGCCGCAGCGAAGGCGCCGCGCAGACATCTTTTGATGGGCGTCATTATGAAAAATCCTCAGTTGTGGTTTTTGTATGTCCCAAAGCCCGCCGACGCGGGCAACCCCCTATGAACAATGACCATCGGTCAAAGCCCGTGTCAACTGACTACCCGGACCCGGGACAGGGACTTTAAAGCCCAGAAGGGGAATTCGGCTCGGCAAGGATAATAGGGACGCGTAAGCAACGGGTCCCGCCACGTTTTTAAGCTTACCGAAAGCGGGTACGCCATCTTGGCCGGCGGATATTGACAAGCCGGCCGAAGCGCGTCGGCATATCGCGCAACACAGCGCTTCGAGCACCATACGCGTCGGTAATCCGCCCGTTTTAAAGCGCGCTATTTCTTGGGGGGATTGCCTTATCCCTGCACGAGATCAAGTGTGAACAGATCCTAGAAGCGCCAACCGATGCCCATCGTATACAGCGCCGCCTTCCAGTGGTTGGTCGAACTGATTGTCTCCCCCAACCCTGGAATCGACAGCTTCGACTTAACGTCTGCAAAGCCCACGTAGCGGAAGTCGAGGTTGAGATACAGACGGCTCCAGAGATTGACATCCGCGCCCACCTGGCCGATGAAGGCCACCGGTTCGCTGAGCTTGAGTTTGGCTCCGAGGGCCTTGTAAGTCGGATCTGTGATCGTCGTGTCGTAGGTGTTCAAGTAGGTGGCGCCGACGCCGATATAGGGACGGATGCGCGTATCGACCCACGGTCGGAAGACCACCGTAAAATCGGGCGGAAAGGAGCGGAACGTGCCGATTTTCTGGGAGCTGCTATTGGCGGACTGCTTGGCTTCGAAGTTGAAGTTGAACGGCGGCGTCAGCTGGAACTGCAGCGCGAGGTGATGGCCGGTTCGTGGCAGATACAGCCCGTAGGTAATCTCGGCTGTCGTGGTATTGCTCTGGGAAGATTCTGAACCGGGCAGGGTCAGGCCGCCAGGGTTGATCGTAAGATTGCTGCTGTTGCCGATATACTGTACGTGCAGCCAACCGGCCGAGACGAAGCTGTTGTGGGCAATGTAATGCATGGCTGCGCCGAGCGGGTTGCGGGGGGCCGTGTCGCTATGCACCGCTGACGTTGCTGCCATCCCTTGAGTTGCAAGAACTGAGCTGCCGACAAGAAAGCTCGAAACAAGCGCGTACTTTATTCGCGTTATATTTTTGTTTCTTTTTTTCATGAATTTACTCCCTTGATAAGTTTATAGGGCACGGCGCAGGCCAGACACGTTAATGCCCCATGGCATGGCAATCGATTGCACCTTTTTATTACTTTCCAATTTTCGACCGATCGCGCTAAGTTATCGGCGTCCGGCTCCGTGAGTTTGAGTATAAACAAACCTTGTCTCGAGTCTTCTATAGACTTTCGACTTAATGGTGTGTAATCAAAATTATCATATTGTGGCAAAGCGGTGCGGGGTGGTCAGGCCCATGAACAGGCTGGTTTGCGGTAGGGCGCGATTCGCCGCGATGGCAATTTATCGCGAGCGGCAGCTTTCTGCAGGAACGCGTACGTTCGAAATAGCGGCGAAAATAGGGCGAGAATCACGACTTAGGGCGCCACTGAAAAAACCGGCATGTCTCGGGACAATAGTCAGCAGCACTGGAGAGTGAATAGGAACCGAACCGATGCGAAGTCCGGACGCCGAACAGCCGTCGCTGTTTTCGTATTTACAGACGAAGGGTTTCGTGCCCGCTGCTCATCCCCTGCGCCGGATCCGATTGTCGGTCGATTGGGCACGGGACTCGATGGACGCCACGCTGACGGCCAGCTATTCACATACGGGTGGAGACCGGGCATTGCCCCGGAACGCCTGATCCGGGCGTTGTGGCTCCAGGTGCTGTACTCGATCGGCTGCGAGCGCCAGCTCGTCGAGCGGCTGCGCTACAACATGCTCTTTCGCTGGTTCGTCCCCCTGTCGCTGGATCATGCGGTCTGAGACGCCACGACGTTCACCAAGAACCGCCAGCGGTTCATCGATGGCGCGGTGACCAGTGGGCTGTTGGGCGCGGTGGTCGAACAAGCCCGCCGGCGCCGGCTGTTGTCCGAACAGCACTTCTGTGTGGACGGCACGTTGATCGACGTCCTGACCGATAATCGGCACGCCTTGGTGGTCGATGCCGAGACCACGCACGCCAGCGGCAGCGCCGTAGTCGGCGCGGCACTGGCGATGCAGGGTATCGAAGGCCGGGCCGCCGCCGACTGGCGGTGGGCGCCGACAAGCACTACGATCAATGACGCTTCGTGGACGGCGCGCGCCGGGCCCGCGTCATGCCGCACCTAGCCCGGAAAACAAAACAACGGCCGCCGCTCGGCGATCGACGCCCGTACAACACGCCACGTCGGCTACGCGAAGTCGATCAATGCCCGCCATGGCGTCGAGACGCCATTCGGCTGGGGGAAATACGCCCGACCGCTGAAGCAGACGATGCTGCGTGGGCTGGATCGAGTCGCCGCTCAAGCCAAGCGGGTGTTTGCCAGTTACACCCTGATACGGATAGCCGCATTGGAGGGCGCATGAGCGCGTTCCGTAGTCGAACTGCGTCTGAAAGCCGGGATTTGCAGCCTGCAAGCCCGAAAATCGGACAGAAATTGACCACAAACCGAGTTCGAACGTACGACAGACGAGTCTCGCACCATAATTTGGCTGCTAATTCGGAAGCGGCGTAACACACAATGGGTTTGTCGATCATGTACAAGGTTCAGCCGAATTCCTGACGACGTGAGTGCCCTCACGCCTGGAACAGCCGTGCCCTGATCTTCCTTCTTATTTAGGCTAATTCGCGTGCATTTGCGGACAAAATGCGCTCTTATTCCGCTACGTGAGCGTCGTGCATAATCAAGACCGGCTTGGCGGCGTGACGCCAAATCCGCTCCGCGCGGCTTTGAGCGGTGGCGGGTGACCGTGAGAGCCAAGTGCACATAAGGCGTGGACTCGGTCATTCGGTGTAGGTGAACATGACAGCGAGCAGGGCGAGGCCGAACACCGAGACTGCGAGCGCAAAGAACGTGGCCAGATAAGGGCCGTGTCGCGCCGGTAGCTTGTAGGCCCGCTCGTAGGCCCAGGCGTAGCGCACAAAGCGGATGCCTGTAACTACCGACATCAGCACGCCGAAGCTCACCAGGGCCAAGCCGCACCAGCTGGATAGGTCGTTCGAATGGACCAACGCACCGGATGGCTTGCCCGGCAGCCGCGAGATCAGCAGGCTGAATCGATCGATTGCCATGCCAAAGACCATCAGCGCGAGTGCCGTGCGGATCCAGTTGGACAGGGTGCGCTCGGTGTTTTGATAGCAGCGTTCCGCGGACATCTCTGTACGCTGCGCCGACATCGCGACCAGCTGATGCATGAGTCTGATCTGTTCGGGCTGTTGTGGCTGCTCAGGTGGTTCGCGCTGTTCTTCTGCCATGATCTGAATGTTGTAAATGTAGTGATCTCTCCGCTTGGCTAACGAGTGTACATTGGCGCGACTTGATGGTCAGGTCTCGATCATGCGTGTGCAGTGGCGGGATTCATACCCGAAGTCCGCTGCACAAAACGAGACCTGGCCCTGAGGGAGGTGAGCCGGGCGTGCAGCCCCGCGTGAACCACCGCCCGCCTCCGTGGACGCGACGAATACAGCGGCGTTTCATGTCATCGGTGCAATTCCGGGTCGCGTATCACGAGTACCGGGCAATGCGCATGCCCCACCACGGCTCCGGACACACTGCCCAAAAAGATATCGGCAAGCCCGGGATCGTGTGCGGCCATTACAACCATGTCGGGGTGTGTTCTGTTGATCTCGTCGATCAAATAGCGCGGCATACGCCCGATGAGAACGCTCGTGGCGGAGTTGAGATCGGCCGGGATGTGCTCGGCCGCCACCTCGTCCAGCCGGTCCTGAGCGGACTGACGCGATTCCTCGGTGGCCTCTACCGCCACATACGGATACATGCCCGCATTAATGTCCGGCAGCACGGTCACCAGGTGCACGGAGGCGTCGCGCGCTCTGGCCCACTGCACAGCATAGGGCAGGGCCAATTCAATGGAATCGGGCTGGGAAAGATCGAGCGGCACAAGTATTTCGCGTGACATGGCAGTCTCCGTTGCGGCACCACGGTGCAAAGACGAAAGGCGATTACGCCTCCGTGCCTTCAGCATGGCGCCCCGTCGGCGTCAACGCTTTGACGCAGGTCAATCCGCAAGCCGATCGGCGGTCGCCATGTGCTCGGCGCCGAGCGATTCGAGTGGCAAGTCGCGGCGATGCTCGGACGGCGCGTGAGTCGCGTGGCGTCGGGTAGACCGAGGAAAGGGATAGGCAATGGTCAGAAAACTGTGTTCTGTCCTTGAGGGTTCCAGAGGGCTTCTACGAAAGTAGAATAGAAGGACGGCGACAAAGCAGTTTTGGTCTGCCGATATGCTTGGTAGATGTTATGCCGAGCGTGTGACGTCGTGCCCGGTATGGCCGAGGTAACGAGTGGCTACCGGCCGAAAAGCGTCGCCATGCCGCGATCTTCGTTACGGCTATAAAACGCGCATTGAACAACAACGATTACAATACCCGGCTACGGCGAGCTCGACAGGCGTCGCCGTAACATATCGAGCAAGGTCGCGAACAAGCCCGTTGCAGAACGAAGGGCGGTTGTGTGAGCAGTGTTCCAACCAGATGATGACGATATTGATGAGAAGTATGCGCAGTGATTTGCTGGCAATCGGTCTGACGCTTCCGGCGCTGTTTTCGACCGGTGTATTCACCACGGTTTCGGCAAAAACTGCGACGTCCACGGCGGCCGAGCATGGCTCGACGTGGCAAACGATCAGGGTTCGCCGCGGCGGTACGCTTTCCGGCGCTTTCGCCAGAGCCGGGCTCGGCACGCAATCCTGGCAGCATGTGCTCGCGCTGGGCGGACCCACCCAGTCGTTGACGCGACTGCACCCCGGCGACCTAATACGGTTGAAAAAGAACAGCGCCGGCGAACTCAGCCATCTGCGCTATCGCATGGGCCCGCTCAAGACGCTGAAGGTCGACCGCCGCGGTGGCCGCTTGCACGCCCACATTCACAAGATCTCCATACATGTAAAGCGCCGCATGGTGGCCGGCACGGTGGGGACATCCTTGTCGGGTTCGCTGGCGGCGGCGGGTGTACCCGCCACGATTGCCAATAAACTCAGCCAGGTTTATCGACCGCGCATGGATTTGTCCCGCCACATTCAGCGCGGCGATCAATTCCGCGTTCTTTACAAGGTTCGCTACGAAGGCGGCAAACGTCTCGGTCCGGGTTCCTTGCTGGCAGCGCGTTTCACGATCGGAAAACAGAAAGTGCGGGTTTTTCGTTTCCGCGAGCCTGATGGCCGGGTCCGCTATCTGAACGCCGACGGCAAAAGCTACAAGCTGGGGATCTCGCGCCATCCAGTCAATTACACGCGGATCAGTTCACCGTTCATGAAGGAGCGCATGGACCCGGCGATTCACGTGCTCCAACCGCATAATGGCACCGACATGGCCGCACCGATCGGCACCCCGGTGCGGGCGGCGGCAAACGGCACGGTCAAATACATCGGTTGGGCCCGGGGTTATGGCCGCGTGATCTATTTGCGCAATTTTGACGGCTACACCACGCGCTATGCACATCTCCACAGCTTTGCCCATGGGCTGGCCAAAGGCGACCATGTGAAACAGGGGCAGCGCATTGGAACAGTAGGCAATACCGGCTGGTCGACTGGCCCGCATCTGCTGTTCGAGATCCGCAAGAACGGCGTGCCGCACAATCCCATGACCATGCCGTTGCCGTCCGCTCAGCCGTTGAGCGGCAAACAGTTGGCCCAATTCAAAAAACGTATCGGCCCGCTTGTCGCGATGGTCGATCAACCGGTTCATGCGCGCGGATACGCCAGCGTTCTTGGTCAACACAAAGTGTGTTCAAGCCGTATCGTCGGCCCCGCTGGGCAGGCCGCAGGCCCGGGACGTGCGAATCGCTCGATCTGTGTCGCCGACTCGGGCCGATCCAGCTAGGAGGCTGCGCCGCGAGTTCAATAGGGGCAGGGCCGGAGGGTTCCCACAAATCGGTCCCACGTCGAAGAGCACCGCTAATCGGTTTGAAGTGCTATCCACGGTGTTTTTTTAACGCCTCCCAGGGGGCGTATCGCGACGTGGCCAGTTCCTGCACCCCCCGCTGCCTGCAGAAGCCCGAGATAGACCCCGAGCTCTTCACCCCAGGCTATCGGCGTGGCCTAAAGCCACGCCGTGCCGGGTCGCATGCTTCGGGCGCGACGAAGCATATGGCCGATCTCCTGGCTAGAGGGCGGTGACGTGCTGCACCCCGTCGGCGTAGCGACGCAACAAGACCTTTTCGCCCTTCGAAAACTTGGACGAATCGCCCGGCTGCGAGATCGTTTCGTAGCCGTGATCGCCCATATTTAGGGTCAGGCGCACTCCTTGCTCCTTGCTCATACGGTCGGATACCGCGCTGGTCAGCGAGGAGGCCATCGATCCGAAAGCGCCACTGAGACCGCTATAACCGGTATGTGAGCGGACCTCATCATCCGTGCCCGACTTGGCGGAGCCGATCATTTGCGCAGTGACGCCCTTGTTGTTGACTCTCACCTGGGCGGTTTTGGATTTCTCGACCACGCCCTTCTCGGTGTCGACTACCGCGCCGTGCGCGGTCGGATCGAACTGGGGTGTTTTTGCCGTATCGACGAACCGGTTCATCTCTCCTTGCATACCGGCACAGCCAGACACCGAAATAGCCGAAACAGCCAGTGCCAGCATCGCAATTGTTTGTTTCATTCTCCCCTCCCGGGCTTGAGTAAGTGAATTGGCAACCTCTCCCGAGTTGCCAGCAAGTAGACAATATCGGTCGGGAGCCGGCGGTCTTGAGTGTGGCGCACGTTTTCGTACGAAAATTATGGGACAGGCCGCGGGGAACATTAGGGCGAAATTAACGGGCGGACCCAATGCTGTGCACTTAATCACTCGAGTCGTGCAATTCGGTGGTAAATTAAACCGCTGATGTCCTACCGTGTTTCTATTCGGAAGATGGCTATCGCTTGTATCTTGAATGGTTGGAGAAGTACGCTGAGTCAGGGGGTTGCGTGGTTCATGCCTATGCGCCGATGACGAATCATGTCCATCTGCTGTTAACCGCCAAAACAACCGGAGGTGTCGGGCAATTGATAAAGCGACTGGGCCAGGGCTCGGCAACCGACTGGCATGAATGTGCTTTGACAGGCAATTCAGACCTGATAGAAAAAGAGTTGGCCAAGGTTCTGCAGCGCATCACGACCGCCATCAGAGTATCCGTGATCGCTGACAAGCGCCGGTTGGAAAGCGATTTCCGACATGCGTTCAAGGGCGTCGAAGCGATATCGCAGATCGATTAGCGACACGCATGACCCTGTTCGAGATGGCCTCAAGATGGTCGCGGCCGGCCCAGCGGCTGCCGCCTCCATCTATTCCCGAGCCGCTGGCCGCACGTATCGAGACAGTGTTCGGCCTGCCCCCGAACTTTCCCGTATTGCGCTCACGACGGGCGTGCTAGTCGTCGTGCCTGCGGCTTTGGCGCCAACAGGCGGCGAGGCGCTTGGCTTCGCGCCGGGATTCTTCCCGATTGCGGGTGCGTGGCAGGTCGAATGCCTGGCCACAACGCGGGCAGCTATCGGGCCATTTATGGCGCTTGTCGGCGTCCCCGGGTTGGTGCTTGCACTTCGGACAGTACAGTCCGGTGATTAGCGGCAGACGTGGCATGGTCTGGGCGCATAGTATGTCTTGGTAACTATGATTAGCGGCTGAGGGCGCATTGCGTCAAGTGGCTGGCGGGCGTGATTTGTGCCGGCCATTCGGCGAGATGATAGTCGTGGGCCCTGACGTAGAGCTGCGTTTGCGGGGCGGGCAAGCATCGGCCTCGCAAGAGTCGTGAATAAATCGGTTAACCGTGCACGTTGCAAGACCCGTGTGCATTGGCAGGGCGGGCGTAAAAAGAACCTGAACGGATTTTTACGTCAGTTCTTTTGCGCGGGCGGCGGGTTAAGGCAAGCCGAGCAGACAGGCGTAGACAAAGTCGTGGCCTTGCTCGACCGTCGGTCATGAAAGCGTCTCAATTATTTGACACGTCATGAGGCTTCGAGCACGGCCGCTCTGTTGTGGTTAAAAGTTGAATCCACCCGGCTTGACGCACAAGGCAAGACCTGACCTCAAGCTTCCTTTTTACGCGGTCCGGCATTTCAGCACAGCGGTCGCGGCACCGTGGCGATCGGCGCAACCATTGTAGTCGCGCCTTGAGCTGCCGCGTTTGGCCGTCGCGAGCAGCGACGACCCCCTCCGATGCCAAACTATAGGGCGCCGCCGCATACGGCGGCACCCGAGCCGCGCAACCGTTCAGCCGTCCGTCGAGATCGTCACCGCCTCCCACGCATCGATCGCCTGCGCCGTGTCGGCGAGGCGGTCACGCACGAGTTTCAGGGCATCGCTGCCGAGCAGCAGATGCGCCGGCGGGGCGTCGGTATCGATGACGCGGAGCAGGAAGCGGCGGGGTCAGGTCTTGTGTCGTGCATCGAAATAATTTCTACCCGACTCTGACGCAAGCTATATGCAAGTTTGGTGTATGCGGCCTTGATCAAGCGGCCCCGGTGGACATTGGACTCGCTTGTTTGCTCGATGCCCTCGACAAAGGTTGAGCGTAAACTGCTGGTCGGCCCGCGGATAAGCGACGTAAACCAGCGCCAAGCCGCGGCGATGCTGGGGCGGCGCGTGAGCCGCTGAGCGCCGGGCAGACCGAGGAAAGAAAACGGAGTAGGCCAGAGTGCTGGGAGCCGTGGCCTGTTCCTATTGTCCCTACTCTACAGTGCGGCCGAACTGGCCGATCTGTATTACCGCCGCTGGAACGTCGAGCTGTTCTTCCGTGACCTGAAGACCACGATGGGATGGATATCCTGCGTTGCCGCACGCCGACCGGCGTACACAATGAAATTCGGATGCATTGGATCGTATACAACGCTTTGCGGCTTCTCATGTGGGAAGCCGCCCAAACCAGGGCTGACTCGCGCAGCAATATCAGCTTTAAGGCAACTCTTCAGGCATTGCGTCAATGGCGACCGGAGGCGTTGGCCGACCCCTCGTTGATCCAGGCTATCGCGGACGTCGGCATCATGCCACGCCCGGGCCGCCGGGAGTCCAGATGCGTCAAACGAAGACCAAAGCCGTTTGCGTTGTTGACTCGACCGAGACACCAGATGGAGGAAATACCCCATCGCAGTCGGTATCGTGCGAAACCCGCTTAACTTAGCGCCATTCTGGTATGTCCCCAATGCTGTTCCTCGAAGTCGGCGGCTTGACTGCCGGCCACGAACGCTCGAATGTCTTCAAAGGTCTGGAGTCCCTGAGTATGGAGTTTCACGATCATCCTCCGATGATCCCAAACTCCGGGCCGCCTTCAGGCTCATTTCACCTTGGAATGTCGTGCTTCGCTCAGGCTCATGTGTCATTGGACAAGGCTCAGGGTTGCTGGAGGCCATGGTCATCCTCTATTGTGTCGGCCCCTGTTGTTCCTGCACCGACCGAGGCTCGCTTGTTGGCGTAGCGAACTGGCAGTGCAACACATGATCCCGATCGCACTGGCATCGTTATGACTGGCCAGCGTGAAAGGCGCTGAAAAGTGTCTTCCGGGTTTTGCAAGAACAGAATCCTACGCCGACTCAATCGACCTCATCATTTCGGTGATTCATCCCGCATTATGAAAACACCCAAAGCGCTGCTTCCCTTGTTTCATGACGGCATTATCGATGCGGTGGTCAGCCGGCTTCAGAGCGGCAAGGAAGCGACGGTTTATATTGTGACCAGCGGTTCAGAAACCCGCTGCGCCAAGGTTTACAAACACGCACAGCAGCGCAGCTTTCAGAAAGCCGCCGAATATACCGAGGGACGCAAGGCCCGGGGCAGTCGCAATGCGCGCGCTGCCGGCAAGCGTACCCAGTACGGCCGTAAGGTCCAGGAAACCGAGTGGAAAAACGCCGAGGTTGATGCCTTGTACAAGCTGGACGGTGCGGACGTTCGCGTCCCGAAACCGTTTGGCGTGTTCGACGGTGTGTTGCTGATGGAGCTCGTACTCGATCCGAATGGGCGTCCGGCGCCCAGGCTTGGTGAAGTCGAGATGACGCCCTCGCAAGCGGTCGAATGGCACACGTTCATGATCCGGCAAATCGTGCGCATGCTCTGTGCGGGCCTGATTCACGGCGACTTGTCGGAATACAACGTGCTCATCGGCCCGGACGGCCCGGTTATTATCGACTTGCCGCAGGCCGTGGACGCAGCCGGCAATAACAATGCTTTTCGCATGCTTGCTCGGGATGTGAACAACCTACGCGCCACGTTCGGCAAGGTCGCCCCCGAGTTGCTGGAAACCGAATATGCCCTCGAGATCTGGGGCTTGTACGAGGCGGCGGAACTCGAGCCGGACACGCCGCTGACCGGGGTATTCACGCGCGACGAGACGGCAGCCGACGTGGGCGCGGTTCTGGATCAGATCGAAGAAGCGCGGCGCGAAGCCGAAGCGCGCCAGCGTGGGCGTGAGCAGGCGCAGGACGATTCTTAGCCTGCATGGCATGTTGTTGCCACCTGGGCCGCAGGGTCAAGGGAACTCGGAACCTGAGCACATCGCAAACCGGGGACAGACCACGGTTTTATGATATACTGCCACTCTTGATTTCGGTGCAATCGAGTTATGCCCCGCCGCCCACGCGTCATGCTTCCGCAGGTCCCGGTTCACGTCATCCAGCGTGGCAATAACCGGCAAGCCTGTTTCTATTCGGAAGACGACTACCGCTTCTATCTTGAATGGTTGCAGAAGTACGCCGAGTCCGAGGGCTGCATGATTCATGCGTATGCGCTGATGACGAATCATGTCCATCTGCTGCTAACCGCCAAAACAACCGGCGGTGTCGGGCAATTGATGAAGCGACTCGGCCAGCGCTACGTGCAATACGTCAACCGTACCTATCATCGTAGCGGCACACTTTGGGAGGGGCGGTTCCGATCCTGTCTCACCCAGGAAGAACACTACGTGATGGGGTGTCATCGGTACATTGAACTCAACCCAGTTCGTGCCGGTATGGTCGAACACCCGGCCGAATACACCTGGTCGAGTTATCGTGTGAACGGGCAGGGCGAGAAGAGCCGTCTCATCACACCCCACTCGCTTTACAGCGCGTTGGGCCGAACGCAAACCGAGCGACAAGCGGCCTACCGTGAATTGTTTCGTTATGAACTCGATCCCGGGCTGATTGACGAGATTCGGAAAGCGACGAACGGCAACTATGTTTTAGGCAGCGACCGTTTCGAAGCCGAAGTCGCGGCGGCGCTGGGGCGTCGCGTGAGTCGCGGGAAGCCGGGGCGGCCGAAGAAGGAATCGAGCTAGGCGAGGGCGCCAGAAAAGGTGGTCTGTCCCCTATTGCCCTTCCTGGTCGGCGACCTCATAAGCACTGAGCGCGTGCGGTGGCAGCAGCTTGGCTACGACGGCTTGTCGGCGTTCCTCAGAATAACGAGGCATGACATTCTCCTATCGCCCTCTCGTTTAAGACAGTGTATTCGAAGGCACGACAGGTAGTCTGACAGTGAGGGCATTACCGACGCTGGCAACGGCGTTCTACCGCGACTGGCGGCTGGTCAGCCTGGATGGCTCGACGATGGAAGTCGCCGACCAGCCGGCCAATCGTGAGGCGTTCGGCACCCCCGGCACGCAGCAAGGCCATACCGGCTATCCGCAGCTGCGGTTTGTCGGACTACTTGAGTTTGGCACGCAGTGCTTGTTTGGCGTCACGCTGGGCGGCTACGCAGACGCCGAGCACAGCCTGGCGCGCCAAAGCCTGTCAGCGCTCGCGCCGGGCATGCTCTGTGTCGCCGATCGAGGCTTTTCCGGCTTTCCGATGTGGCAGGCCGCCAGCCGAACCGGCGCCGATCTGCTGTGGCGTATTCCGCACAACCGAAAATTGCCGGTGATCGAGCGCTTCGCCGACGGCTCTTATCTGTCTCGAATGACCGCAGCTCCTGCGACTAAAGCCCGGATGGGTGACGAGCCGACGGCGCCGTTGACCGTGCGGGTGATCGATTACCAATTGCCGGAAGTCGATGAGGCCGAGCCCGTCTATCGCCTGATCACAACAATCCTGGATCCAGACGCCGCTCCGGCCGACGACCTGGCGGCCCTGTATTTGTCGCGGTGGCGTATCGAAACCGCGTTCGCCGAGATCAAGACCACGCTGAAAGGCGCCGATATCGTGCTGCGCAGTCGAACGCCCGAACTCGTCCGACAAGAGTTCTGGGGGCTGCTGCTCGCGCACCACGTCATCCATCGACTCATGCTCGAAGCCGCCCTGGCACGCGACAAGCCGCCGGACCGTCAAAGCTTCAAACACAGCTTGTCACTCGTGCGCCGAAAGCTGCCATCCAGTGGCGCCATTTCCCCCTAAGCGTTTCGAGGCGTGGTGGCAAGCGCTCATCTCCGATCTGATCAAACGACCGCTCACCAGTCCGCGAGGCCGAACCAATCCACGGCGAATCAAGCGGCGAACAAAGGATTATCTGTCTCGAAAAGGCAATGAACCGCTTAATCTACGGCCGAACTACACGATTCGAATTGTTAAGTGAACAGCATTGGGTCTGTCCCCTATTGTCCGTAAGTGTTCCGCCGCCCAGCCGAACGAAATAGATGGCATGACGCACAACGCAAGACCTGACCCCGAGCCTTGCGGGCCC
Source organism: Salinisphaera sp. LB1 (assembly GCF_003177035.1). Classification (NCBI taxonomy): domain Bacteria; kingdom Pseudomonadati; phylum Pseudomonadota; class Gammaproteobacteria; order Salinisphaerales; family Salinisphaeraceae; genus Salinisphaera; species Salinisphaera sp. LB1. The sequence goes on from NZ_CP029488.1 coordinate 3,353,890, forward strand.
CGTTAATTACTCGTGCCGGTTCTCGCGATTATATCCGGCAGGATCGATCTGTAGGCGTCGTATGCCCGCTTCGGTTTGTTCATGTCGCGTACCGAGTAATAGGCGCCAAATAGAGCACTAAATCGCTCTTTATCCTTTGTCCAGGATCCTTCGAAAACAGGGATGGTGAGCCACCGCGAAAACAGGGCGTCGAAGGCAAAGCGGTTAAAAGCCCGGACGAAATTGTTTGATATCTCTAAAGCTTGTTGAAAGCGCCAAATGTCTACTACCACGTTACTCGCCGACAAATCATGAAAACCTAATTCCCTCGCATTTTTGCTATTGAGTTCTCCTCTGGAATGCACAATCGCGTGTCTCAACTGGCAAACACTGTCAAAGCTGTCCAGAGCTCCTGCGACGGAACTGCCGTCTTTAATATGCAAGTCGGCGATATTCCGCGACTCTTTTTTGATCTCCACTTTGGAAGAAAGTGACTTATGTTCTAAGAGAGCGTAGCCAATCGCCGCGCGGTCGTAATAATTAGTCGCGCCAAGCGCAAGCGTTTGGGATGCGGCATGTGTGCGACATAGAGGGCATAGGTTGACTGTCGTAGACAACAGCGTACGCAGATAGAACTCGACCGCGGATACAACGCTCAAGAACAAATACTTAAGGGGTTCAGCGCCATGTTGTGAATAGATGGCGCTGGCGGTGATGTTGATGCCGCGAACATAATCAAAGTAATCGTCAATAGGCGCTGATCGAGCACACGCAGTTCCACTGCTGATGAATTCAGATAGGTCTACCGTAGACGATATTTCGTGGCGATTTACTTGAGGGGTATACATTTTCTACACACTAACGAATTCTTCAGCGTAGGTGCGAATTCGTCGAGCCCATATTTCGCCTACGTAAGGCACCTTTCGTATTGAGAGATCGTCATCGGCCAAAATATCTTGTATTTTTCTGATGCTGGTATGCGATTTTATACTCGATAACCGCCGGTCGGTGAGTGGCAGTTCGTCAATGGATGCGTTTATAAGCTCTTGATAAACTGAAGCATCGGATAATTCAGCCCCGCAATTCATGCAGAATCTCTGTTCTTCTTTAACTCTCGGTGCTTGGCAAGAATCACATGGCGGTAAGTCTAAGACACAGCGATCAATGTAGTCACTTCCAAGTAAGCTTGATGCTCTAGTTCGGACAAACGCATGGGCGTCTCGTTTGCTTAGCGAATCGACTAACTCGGCAACCGAGTAGCTCTTGCCTAGTGATAGTGAGTTTTCAGTAACCACGATAGCGTTATGCACATCGTACCTTTGGAAGACGCCTTTAACTCCTCTAGATACCGAGGGTTTCTTTCGTAACAAACCCGCATATTGAAAAAAATTGAGTATACGCTCCAGCTCAAGTGAGACTGGCTCGGCTATCGCTACTGTAACTGCCTTTTTAGGAAGAGGCTTGTTTCGGTTATAAGTCTGAAGAGTAGATGTGATACTACTTTCGAGTTCTTTGCCAACTTCTATAAAGTGTCTAAATCGAGGTAGTTTCGAAGATAGCGATGTATAGACGCCACGCACGGTCTCAGCGTGATCGGCAATCGCTGACATGGCTGAGGATCGAGTAGGTTTCGCTATATTCGCGTCGTCCATCAATAGCATGTCCGATAACATATTTAGGAACCCCCTAGGCAAGCCGTTAGCAGCGAGCGCAACAAGGTCTACTAGGTCTTCTCTATCCTCGAACTCTGTGCGCAAAACGTCCGGGATTCTTTTTTTGAATATTTCCCACATAAAGCCTAAGTAGGCCTCAGAGTCTGGCTCGTACCAAATCTCAAGAAGCTCCGCCTCGTGGCCTACGTGAAAATTAGGCGAATAGCTCGTGATCCCAGGGTAGATAGCGGCTTTCGCTGAGATATTTCGAGAACGAAGTTCCCTGAAAATTTCAAAGAAATCCCGCTGTTGTTCAAGCGAAAAAGCGTGTGCGGCATCATCGAATAGAAGTACCACTCTATTGCGATCAAGAGTGCTCAGCCAATCGCTAAGCAAGCGGATAAGTAGGCTTGGAGTCCGGCTGAGATCGGTTTGTTCTAAAGCTCGCCCGGCCTCTAAAGCCTCTATTAACTCGCGACTTGATTCCAGTGCTGTACTAAGGGAGTGCGGTACTGTCTCGTCGAGGTCGGAAAAAGTTTCGGCGACGCCTTCGATGATTTTCGCAAGTACCCATTGCCGAAATAATTGTGCAGCGTTACCGGTTTTATGGAAAAGCGGCTCTAAGGCAAGTGATCGCGAGTAGTTAACGTAAACTCCTAACGCGGTTTGATTTGTGAGGAGGTCGTAATATGCCCTCTTGAGCATAGTCGACTTTCCTGAACCGCGCGGGCCGGTTAAGAGCTTTGCGCCTGGCCCCTTGAGTTTTTTTAGTAATAACTGGTCGCGCTTCGTGGTTACTGTCCAGGTATACAGCGCTTTTTTAGTCAGATATTCCGCGCGTTCTTCAAACACGCCTAAAAGATCTGGAGCTTCATGCTCATTTGAAGTATTCATGTGGAAATTCCGGAAAGCGGCGGGTTCAGGTCTTGCGTTCTGCGTCGATTCGATAGGTCTTTCGAAAATTAGTAGTTACAACACCAATATTCCGGCCGCGCTGGTGTTGTATTGCTTGGAGCAAACCGGCGTTAATGCTCTCGAATGCGTCTTTAGACATAATCTAATTCCCCACCGTGACGCGGCCCGCAAGCCCCGAAACTCTCGCAACCTGCCGACTAACGGCCCGCCGCAAAGCCTCACGCTCAGCAAAAACAACCAACCGCTCCCGCGCTCTGGAAAGCCCCGTATAAAACAACTCCCGCGTCAAAACCGGCACATCATAATCCGGCAAAACCAAGGTAACGGAATCAAACTCCGACCCCTGACTCTTGTGAATGGTCATCGCATACACGGAGTCGTGCGCGGGTAGCGCGCTTGGCAGGAAAGCCCGCAGGCCGTGGTCCCCCATGAACCAGACTCGAATTTGCCCGGAATCGTTGTATAGCGCAACACCGACATCGCCGTTATACAGCCCGGTGCGGTAGTCATTTTGTCTAACCATCACCGGGCGGCCGTGATACCAGGCGTCTGCCGGGTTGAAGTCGAAGCGGCGGGCGAGGTGTTCCGTGATGCCGGTGTTGATGGTTTCGCTGCCGGCCGGGCCTTTGCGTACGGCGGTGAGTACGCATTGTTGGCCGAGCTGGGCCAGGGCGAGGCTGGGGTCAGTGGTTTCGATCAGGCGCGCATAGTCGTCGGCCAGCCGGTCCATGAGTTGGCTGATGGCGGCGGCGTCGGAGCGTGGGATATAGGCCAGATCGTCGTGGCCGTTGTTGAGCAGGGCTTCGGCGCCTTCCACATCACCGGCGTTCACGGCGGCCGCGAGCCGGCCGATGGTGCTGTCGGCGTTGAAGCGGCGGCTGGTCTGCAGGGTGACGACATGGTCGGCCAGGGCGTGGCTGGCCGGTTCACGCGCTTCGGCGAGCAGGTCGCCAGCGGCAGTCTGTTGCTCGGCGGTGAAGCGGTTCACGCCGGCGTTGGCGCAGATTTCGGCCAGCACGGAGCCGGATTCGACCGAGGCGAGCTGGTAGCGGTCGCCGAGCAGGATGAGGCGGGCGTCGTTTCTGATGGCATCCGCCAGTTTGGCCATCATCGGCAGGTCCACCATCGAGGCTTCGTCGACGATCACCACGTCGTACGGCAACGGGTTATCGGCGTTGAAGCGCGGCCGGGTGGTGGCGCCGGTCAGGCCGAGCAGACGGTGCAGGGTGCGGGCGGTCTGCGGGATGTGTTCGCCGACGGCGGTGGGGTCGAAGTTCGTATCCGCACCCATGTCGTCCAGTCCTTTGCGCACCGATTCGAGCATGCGGGCGGCGGCCTTGCCGGTGGGGGCGGCCAGGGCGATGAGCGGCGGTGTTTCGTTTTTGTCGAGCGCGGCTTCGATCAGCACGCGCAGCAGGCGCACGATGGTGTAGGTCTTGCCCGTGCCGGGGCCGCCGGAGATGACGGTGAAGTGGTGGCGCAGGGCCGCGAAGGCGGCGACGGCCTGCCAGTTGGTGGCATTCGGGTTGGCTTTGTCCGTTGCGAACAGGCCGCTGCCGGGTTTGAGCGTGTCGACGTTGACCGGGTTCGGCTCGGCCGCCATCAGTTCGCGCAGGCGTTTGGCGAGCCTGGTTTCGTAGGCGTGGTAGCGCTGCAGGTAGAGCCGGTCGTTTTCCAGGATCAGCGGTTTGATTTCGCCCGGTTCGCCGATGAGTTCGCTCGCCGCCAATGCGGTAGGTAGCTCGGCCTGGTTGGCTGCGCTCATCAAGCCGGTCGGGATCGCATCCAGCGCCAGGCAGGTATGGCCCTGGGCGACCGCCCAGCTCGCCAGGGCGAAGGCGCGGGCGACCAGCCGGTCGGCGCCGTGGCGGTGAGCCCAGTGAGCCAAGGCGTTGTCGAGATCGGAGAGGCTGGCGTCTTCGGCGAGTGCCACGGCGTCTATCGGCGTTTCGGTCGCGTGCTCGTGCGTCTTTACTGGTTCGGATTCGACCGGCGCGGAATCGAATAGATCGCCCGTGCTTGATTCATTCATTGGCGGCCCAGTCCGTAATCTTGGTGACGTGCATAGTGGCGCACGACGAGTATCTGCAATGTCTGGTTCTGGATGCGATACAGCACGGAGAACGGAAATCTCGGCAGTACGAACATCCGCAAGTTGCGGCGGCGTTCCGGAAACGCCTCGGGCATAGCCATAATCATTTCGATGCTGGCATCGATTTCGTCGAGGAACGCTTGCCCAAACCCGCTTCCTTGCTCGCGTAGTACGCCGCCTGCTCGGCAATATCGGCTGCGGCGTCGGGGTGTATGACGAGCCGCGCTACGACAGCGTGTCGCGAATGCGTTTCATCTCGTCGTGATAGTCGAGCGCGGTTTTCTCGCCGGTATCAAGCTCGCGAGCGCGTCGCTCGGCGAGGTCCAATGCCGCCTGCTCGGATAGGCTGGAACGCGTCGCGCCGGGCACGCTCGCCAGCAGTCGGGCCGCCAGGCGCAAACGCGCATCAGGCGGGATTTTCAGCGCGTCGTTTTCCAGATCCATTTCGGTTCGCTTTGACATATCGGGCTCTGGTTTCGGCTTTGCCGTCTCCGATTATGACTTAGAATCGGAAACGCGAGTCTGAGCTTATTCCGCGTGGAATCGATTATTCAAACGCTTGTCGTCGATCTTAACGGGTCGCGCGAAAGTGCATTACGTGGCGATCAATGGATTATTAGTCGTGCCCGCTCCGATCATGCTTCTGGAGGCAATGACATGAGTCCGACACATAGAAGGGCCACGCATCTTGGCGTGATCTTGCTGCACGAATTTCTTGAGCCGCTGGGGCTGAGCCAGAAGCCGCTGGCGGCTCATCTCGGTACTTCGGTTCAGCGGGTGAACGAGATCATTCGCGGCAAGCGGGGTATTTCGGCGGATACGGCTTGGTTGCTGTCGGAAGCGTTCAATACGTCGCCGGAGTTCTGGATCAATTTGCAGACGACGTACGATTTGTCGGCGCACCGGCCGACGCGGCATGTCGAGCCGATTGTGGCGGCTTAGTACGTTTTGGTGCAGGTAGGCGCTCGCGGGCCTGTGGTCTGTTCGGACCACCGGGTCGGTCTGAGAGGCGTGCGACTTGAATCGGCGATGAGTTGCGTTCAGCTTGGGGTTTCGCGCTGATGCGCGAGTCACTTTCGTTTGCTTGTCCAAATGAAAGTAACCAAAGGAAACGACACCCTGTCTTGCGCCGATGCTGCGCATCGGTTCCCTCCCACCGCGGACCGCAAGCGGGACGGCCGGAAACTCGCTGACGCTCAAACATCCGGCCGTCTTTTTCCGCTTGCGGTCCGCGCTGCTCGGCGCTGCGCCCAAGGGGGTGAATACAAGCAAGCTCGCTGTTGCTCGCTCAAGGTTGAAGCCGTTCGTTTGTATTCGGACCCGTTGCGCAGCGACGGAGACGCGCAGCGGCAACGGGTGTCCGGCGCGCGGCGCCGGTGCGCGCAGTATGTTTGAGGATCGCCAAAGCGATCCCAGTTCTGCGCGCATCCCGTTGGCGGGAGCATCGGAGTATCGCCCCGAGAGGCGGAGCAGGGTCTTCCCGCAGCGGAGCTGTGGGATGCGACCCTCGGCGGGGCGAACCGTATGAGTCTTAGCCTCGGGCTCGTGCCGAACGCCGGCGGTCGCATCCCGGCTACGCCGGGAAAGCCCTGCTCCTCGCCTCGTACGGCAGGGCGAAGCCGGCGCTGTGCCGGGTGTCTTTCTTTTGGTGACTTTTCTCGGGCAAGCAAGAAAAGCCACTCGCGCATCAGCGCGAAACCCCAACTCGATCAACGACGAAACCGCTCGAAATCCGCCTCCGTCAACAGCGTAGGTCGGATTAGCGAAGCGTAATCCGACATGGGTGCGCACCCGCAAGTGGTGGTGGGCGTTGCCTTGTCGGCTTACGGCCTGTGGCCTAAGCCGACCTACGTGGTGCTTAGTGCTCATGCCGGTATTTCTCGGTCCGCGGTTTGCCCGTCGAACAATGCATCGAGTGCTTCGACGAGCTCGATCGGAGGGCGATCGGCAAATACGCCGATATCGCTTTCGCCGTCCATGGCCCGTACGAAAAGATACTGCACACCCCCCAGATGCGTGGCCGGGTCGTAGGCCTCGCCCAGGCAGCGCCGCAGGTGCCGATGCAGGGCGACGGTGTAGATCAGGTACTGCAGGTCGTAGTGGGCACGGCCGATGGCGCGCTCGAGTGCTTCGTCGCGGTAGGCGGCGGGGGTGTCGCCGAGGCGGTTGGTTTTGTAGTCGAGGATGACGTAGGCGCCGTCGACTTCCACCACCAGGTCGATGAAACCCTGCATGAGTCCATACAGGATCTGCGCCGGATGGCCGCCGAGCGCGGCGGGCAGGTAGCCGGCTTCGCGCAGGGTTTCGACCAGCGCGCCGAGACGATGGCCGGACAGCCGCAGCATGAACTCCATTTCCGTGAGCAGTCGCCGGCTGTCCAGGCCGGCCAGTGGGCCGATGGCGGGCAGCGGTGTATGCAGTGTGCGGGCGAGGAGATCGGCGGTGTCGTCGATTCGCGGGTCGGTTTCGTCCTCGGCGATCAGGCCGTATTGGCGCAAGGTGTCGTGGACCTGTCGGCGTTGGGCATGGGCGAGCGGTTGGCCCGGTGCCGGCCAGGGGCCGTGCCTGGCATGCTTTAGTTGTTCTTCCAGCAGATCGTGCACGGCCGAGCCGAAGCGCACGCCGGACAGGCGCGCATCCAGCCGCGGCAGTTCGCCTTCGGCTCCGGCGTCCAGTGCGTCGCCGGGTGGGCTGGCCCGTTCATCCGCGGCCCCCGGCTCGGGCAATTCGGCCGGGGCGGTATCGGCTGGGGCATGGGCCAGGCGCGAAAAGCTGTAGGTGGACCAGCGCGGGCGGGCCGCGGGCAGGTCGCTGCGGGCGGCGCTGAGTTGTTCCGCGTCCATGGCGGCCGGCGGCTCGACGGCCGGCGCCGGGCGGCTGACGTCGACCCGTTCGACGGCGATCGCCTCGGGTACGGCTTGTTGCAGCCGGTCCAGCGCGCCGCCGCCGGCGATACCATCGCGATACAGCAGGTCGCCGAGCGCGCCGGATGTGCCGTAGTCGTCCGGCTCGCGCCAGCCGACGACCAGCGCCTGTTCGGCGCGGGTGAGTGCGACGTAGAGCAGACGCAGGGCTTCCGAGCGGGCTTCGAGCACGGCCTGTTTGACGTTCGCCGGGTCGTCGCCGACCAGATCGATCATGGCCTGGCTGTCGGTATCGTCCTCACCCGGGGCGTGGAAGACCAGCGGCGGCTTGTCCGGCGCGCCGGCGGTGCCGAGCCAGGGCGCGAACGGCAGGAAGACGATCGGGTATTGCAGGCCCTTGGCGGCATGCACCGTGCTGATGCGCACCAGGTCGGCATCGGATTCCAGGCGCAGTTGGCTTTCGTCCTCGGCGCCGAGCGCGCCATCCTCGGCGGCGGCGATGCGCTCGTCCAGCCAGCGCACGACGCTGGCCATGCCGAAGCATTGGCCTTCCGCGTTGGCCAGCAGTTCGCCGAGCTGCAGATAGTTGCTCATGCGGCGTTCGCCGTCGGTGAGCGCGAGTACGCCGGGGGCGGCGGCCACGAACAGCTCTTCCAGCGCCGAGAGCACGCCGCGCGCCCGCCAGGCGTCGTGCAGGGCGTGGAAGCGCTCGATGGCGAGTTGCATCGCGTGGTCGTCGTCGGCCAGGGCGATAAGGTCGGCCAGACGCTTGCCGAGCAGCGCGGTGGGCTGGGCGGCGCGCACCGCGGTGGCGTCGTCGGGCTGGGCCATGGCCCGCAGGACGTGCCGCAGGTCGGCGGCCTCGGCGCTGGCGAATACCGAATCCCGATGCTGGCAGACCGCGCGAATGCCATGGGCGGCGAGCGCGGCCTGCAGCGTGGTGGCTTCGCGATGATTGTTCACCAGCACGGCGATATCGCGGGCGGCGACCGGCTCCGTGGCGCCGTCGGCCCGCTGCCAGTGGGCGGAGTCGCCGTTCAGCAGTCGGCCGATGGCGGCGACGGTTTCGTCGATCAGGCGGTGCTGGTCGTCGTCTTTGGAGGGATTCTTGATTTTGCCGTTTTTCAGCTCGCTTTCGTTGCCGTGGAGCTGCCAGAACGTGAGCGCGTGGAGTTCCGCGCCGTTGGCGGTGACGAGCCGGTGGTCGCCCGTGCTGCGCCCGGCCTCGACGTGCGGGAAGTCGATCTCGGAGACGATAAAGGGGTCGGCGTCCGGCAGCCGGTAGAGTGCTTCGATGGCATCGAGCACCTGCGAGGTCGAGCGGAAGTTGGTGGTCAGCGTATAGCGAGCATCGTGCGCGGCATGGGCGGCGGCGAGATAGGCATAGATATCGCCGCCGCGAAAGCCGTAGATGGCCTGTTTCGGGTCGCCGATGAGCAGCAGCGCGCCGTGCTCGCGCCCGGGTGACCCAGTTTCTTCGGAAGATAAGTAAATACGCGACAGGCTGGCATATTGCAGCGGGTCGGTGTCCTGAAACTCGTCCACCAGGGCATAGGGCCAGCGCGCGTGCAGGGCGTCGGCCAGCGCCGCGCCGGTGCGCTCGTGGGTGAGTGCGGTGTGCAGGGCGACGATGAGGTCGTCGTAGCTGTACTGCCGGCGCTCGATCTTGCGGGCGGCGGCGCGGGCGGCCACGGCCTTTGCGGCGTCGTCGATGGCCACGAGTTTCGCCAGCGGCTGCAGTTCAACGAGCACGGCGAGTGCCGCCTCGAGATCGGCCAGCGGTTCGGCGTAGGCCTGGTGTTTGGCGGCTTTCTTGAACTGCGGCGCCGGCTCGGCCAGCGTGAGCAGCCATTCGGGCAGGGCCGGTGTCGTGCCCGCTTCGATGGCGGCGGTGAGGCGCGTATCCAGATCGGCGATCAGGCTGTGGATGTCGTCCTCGGCCGCGAGGTGTTTATAGAGATCGCCGGTCTTCAGCAGGGCATCGGCCGCGAAGGCTTCGGCCAATGTTTTTGCCAGCGGCGCGGCGGTGCCGGGCCAGGTTTCGGCCATCCTCGCCTGCAGCGTGGCCAGCCGCGCCCGGTCGATACCGGCCAGCCGGGCATGCGAGCGCGCGAGGATCGGCGCCAGCGTCTGGTACAGCGCATCCGGTGACGGCCACAGCGCCAGCACGTCGCCGGCGGCAGCGTCGGCGCCGAACACATGCGCGCGCCAGTAGTCGGCGGCAGCCTCGCGGTAAACGCTCGGATCGTCAATGGCTTCGCCGCGGTCGAAGGCCAGCGCGGATTCGAACGCGTTTTCGGTGGCTGCGCGCTGGGCGAAGCCATGGATGGTCACGATGGTGGCTTCGTCCACCCGGGCGGCGGCGTCGGCCAGCCGGCGGGCGAGGGCGTCGGGCGCCTCGTCGCAACCGGCGATGATTTGTTGCGTGAAGGCATGTTCGGCGTTGCCCGGCTCGGCTAGCTCGGGCGCGTGGGCGATACGCGCGGCATCGGCCAGCCGGGCGCGGATGCGTTCGCGCAGCTCCTGGGTGGCGGCACGCGTGAAGGTCATCACCAGAATGTCGCGCACCGAGGCGCGTTCTTCCACGATCAGGCGCAGATACAGCCCGGCCAGCGAAAATGTCTTGCCGGTGCCGGCGCTGGCCTCGATCAGGCGCAGGCCGGAAAGCGGCAGGGTGGCGGCGTCGAAGGGCTGGCTTTCGTCGGCCGCGGGGCTCATGCCGGGGCCTCGGCGTTGCTCTCGATCGGGCGGATCGCCTGATTCATCAGCCCGCTGATGGCATCGATCGCTGCGACGAAGGGGCTGTCGTCCTCGGTGTCGCCGAGCGGTGCCTCGGACGGGCCGAGCAGCATGGAAAAATACGGATCGCGCATGAGGTGATGCGGGTGATAGGCCGCAGGCTTGAAGCGAAAGCTGAGGTTGTCGAAGGCCTTGTTCTGCGTCGGCTTGTAGCTGTCATCCAGATCCGGGTGATAGTGCAGTGGCCGAGTCTGGCCCGCGAGGTACAACTGCAGCAGATGCGCCAGCTCGGTGTGGGCGGTTTCGGCATCGACCCGGCCGGCGTATTCGATCCGCTCCGCGGTTTTCTTGTCGGGGGCGAAGCCGGCCATGTGCATATCCAGTACGTGGCCGGCGGCCACCGCGGCCAGGTAATCGATCCAGTAGCGCAGGCGGAAGCGGGTCTTGAGCTTGCCGGTGCGCAGCCGACGCATCGCCCCGGGCCAGCACTGGGCGATGCGCCCGGTTACACGGACGATATGCGACTCAGGAAGGACCAGATCGAGCTGGATATCCAGCGTTTCCGGCGTGCCCTCAGCTTTCCACGCCTGCCAGATCGGCAACAGTTCGTTGACCGCCTCGGCCTGCTCGGCATAGTTCGGCGCGGCCAGGGGTGGCGGCGGCAGCGCACCCCGGGCGCGTTCGAGCGCGGTCGGGGCCAGGTCGATCGCCGGTGCGTTCGTCTTGTCGGCGGATTCGAACAGGCGCTCACGCAGTTGCGCGGCAGCCAGCGGGTCGAGCGCGACCGGTTCGGCGTCGTCGACCTGGCGATCCTCGATCTCGAGATTGAGTTGGGTACGTTCGCGGAAGAAGACCCGGGCCGGGTGGTCGAAAAAGCGCTTGAGCGTGTCCAGATCGATGACCTCAATGGCTTCGGCTATCGGGGCGGTACTGTCGTCGAGCAGCGGTTCGCGCGTCCGGCGGGCGCCGATCGCTGCGCGCGTGGCGTCGCCCCAGTCGTTGACATAGGTGAATACGCGGGCGTCCGGCTCGTGGCGCGAGAAGTAGCGTAGCGAAAACGGCTGCATCGGCTGGCGATGAATCAGCCGGCGCTCGAAGCGTTTTTTATCCTCGCCCCGGAAATAATGCCGGCGCAGGAATTCCAGTGTTTCGCCCACGATCGGCGAGGGCGGCAGTTCTTCGCCGGTATTCACGTCCTGGCCGATGTAGCTGATGTAGAAGGCATCGCGCGCAGCGGTGAGCGCCTGCAGGAACAGCAGGCGGTCGTCGTCGCGGATGTTGCGATCGCCCAGCCGCGGGGCGTCGAACATGGCGTTGAAGGCCCGGCCGGTGTCCTGGCGCGGGAAGGCGGAATCGTTCATGCCCAGCACGCAGACCACGCGAAACGGTACGGCGCGCAGCGGCACCATGCCGCAGAAGGTGATGCCGCCGGCCAGGAACGGCTGGCGCTCGGTCGCGGTTTCCAGTGTGGCGCGCAGGCTGTCACGCACGGCCGGCCAGGACAGGCGCCGATCGGCGGTGAGCGGCTTGTCGCGGGTACAGTTTTCAGCCGGGTCGAAGCGAGCGAATACGCTGCGCAAGGAATCGACCGCGCGTTGTTCGTCCGGCGCGTCCATCGATGGCGCAATCAGCCGATCCACCATGGCGTTGAGCCGCGTCTGCCATTCGCCCGGCGTGCCCGGCTCGGCGAGGCCGTCGGCGACGGTGGCGAGCGTGTCCTCGAAGCGCCAGAGTTTGCCGAGCGCGGCGGTGATGCCGCCTTCCAGATCGGACCACGGCGCCACCCCGGCGGTGAGCGTTTCGTCGTCGGACTGGACGACGCCCAGCAGCAGGCGGTCGAGCCCGAAGCGCCAGCTGTTCTGTTCGAACGCACCGGCGCCGAGTCCGGCCCGGTGATGGGCATCGCGCCCCCAGCGGATACCGGCCTCGCCGATCCACTTGGTGATCGCATCCAGCTCGCCGGCCGAGAGGCCGAACCGGCGCATGACCGCCGGCACGGCGAGCAGGTCGAGCAGTTCACTGGCCGCCCAGCGCGACAGCGGCAGGTCGAGCAGGGCCGAGACACAGGTCACGATGGGATGGGCCGCCGAGCGGGCGCGATCGGCCAGGCCGAAGGGCAGGTAGCGCTCGGGCGGCGCGCCCCCGAAGACGGCCTGGATCGCCGGGGCGTAGGCAGCGACATCCGGCAGCATGACGATGATGTCGCGCGGGGCGAGCCGTTCGGCCTCGCTGATCTCGCCGGCCGCGACGCGCTTGTCGTCCGCGGCCAGGCGATCCAGCAGCTGGTCCTGCAGCACCTGGATCTCGCGCAGCGGGCTGTGACAGGCATGCACCTCGAACGAGGTGTCGGTGTCATCCATGCCCTGGGCCGAGCCGCTGCAATCCAGTTCGACGATGTCGGCCTGCACCCGGTGCAGCAGGGTGTCGGGCCGCGGGATGTCGTAATCCATCAGATCGCCCAGCTCGGGTTCGATCATGCCCGCGAACTCGTCGGAATACAGCACGCGCAGCGTATCCCGCGCCATGCGACCGAGCGCGGACAGCAGCGGGTGGCCGGCCTCGACCGCGGCTTCGCCGGGCAGCAGGGTGTCTGCGTCCGGGCTGGCGGCCGCCGGCAGATCGAGCGGCAGCCGGCCGGCGGTGATATCGCCCCAGTAGGCAGCACTCGGGTTCGGCAGCAGGAAATGCACATCGATATGCTCGGCCAGCGCGTAAAGCAGGCGCAGGTGATCGGGTGCGAGCGCCACCAGGCCGAAGCAATACAGCTCGTCCGGACAGAAATCGATCACGCGTTGTTGCAGCGTCGCCTCGTTGCCCAGGCGTGTGATGAAGTTCGTGAGCACGCGGGCGCGGTGCGTGGTGCCGAGGCGATGGTCGCGCGTGAGCCAGTGCCACACGCGCGCCTGCCAGCGGCCGGGGTTGGACGCCGGCACCTCCCCAGCTTCCCAGGCGGCCAGCATGTCGGCGCGATAGACCAGGTACTGGTCAAAGACATCCGCAAGCTGACGGGCGAGCTGGTAGCGGCGGACTTCGTCCACCGGCGTACCGAGATAATCCGACACGGCCGGCACCTCGCGCGCGATCTCGGGGAGCGCGGCATACAGATGCCAGGGCAGGCAATCCGGTTCGAAGTGATCGCCCGCGTCGGCGCCGTCCATCGTGGCGTGCAGCATGTCCCAGATGAACGCGCCGGGCAGGCGGCCGTCGATGTTGGCGGCGATGCCTTCGCTTTCGGCCAGCTGGATACGCAGCCAGCGGCCGATGCCGGCGTTGGGCGCCAGTACGGTATCCACTGCCAGCGGCGCCCGCGATCGCCGCCCGCGCAACGCGCCGAACAGCTCGGCCAGCCGCGACAGATCGTTGTGGTGATAGAGATAGAACATGCAGCGAGCCCGCGGTCAATGAACAGTACCGGCCCGGTGCGCTGTGCCGCCCGGCCCCGACCCGTCGAGAAATTTAACGTGAATCGCACGCTTTCGAACACCGCTGGCCAAGAAATGTCGACATTTCTTACAGGCGAGCTTCAAGCGCATGAGCGCGCCATATCGAGAGCTAGTAAAAAAATTTATTTAAAACAGGTATGTATAAGATTTTATCTGCGCTTTTTTTTGACCGGAATGGTGTTTGCGGGTTTGTACATACTCGTTGCTCATGCTCGTCGTGACAGCGGATACACAAATCAATCAGGGAGGAGTAATGCACTCCAAACACCTCATAGCATGCTCAGCCACCGTGCTTGCACTTGGCTTTTGCGCCTCCGCATCGGCATCCGTGATCAACTTCGATCAAGCCAGTGCAAACTCGCCGGCGGGTACGGTGTCGTACAACGGCGATGGCGGCCCACTTACGGGTAGTGGTATTTCCTTTGACGAAGTCAGCCTTAATAGCGGCGCGGCGCCCAGTGGGCATAGCAGCACGTTAACTTGCCAGTCGTGCACCATAGATTTCAGTACTGGCGACAACATCTCCGAAGACGGCGAAAACCAGATTTGGAAATTCGCCGGTGGCGGAGCGTTCACCCTGAGCGGTACCGTGGTCGACGGTGGCCAGACGGTCGCCGATGGCACGCTGTTCAGCGGTGCATTCGACCACAATGGCGCCCAGTTCGTCGCCCGCACCGGCATTGACAGCTTGAACGCGAGCCTGAGCGGCAAAGACGAATTAAACGGCGACTTGGCGTCGTACTTCGGCCTGGGTAACAACACTGGCTTCGCTTTTTCGAGCACCGCAATCGCGCTTGGTAGCGCCACTTTTGGCCGCAACGGCAGCTTCGACAGCGGCCAGTTGCAAAACGCCGACGTTACAGTCAATCCGAACAACGTGCCGGAAGTGTCCCCGTTCGGCATGTTTGGCATCGGCCTGGCGCTCATCGTCGGTGGGCTAGGCTTGCGTCGCAAGCAGATCGCTAGCGTAGCCTGATCGAGGCGGCTGCAAAAACCAGTTTTCAGCCCCCACGAAGAAAGCGGCCCCGCGCGAGGGGCCGCTTTTGTGCTGTCAAGCCATTTCGGATCGAGGTTCTGCCCACAACACGGCGCTTGGACGATACCTCGTCAGGCTATGGCTCGGGAGTACAGCAGGTGGCGTGTTCGCACTGCAATATGTCAAACGACAGTGCGCGTGAACCTCGATATCGAGACTACTTAATGTAACGCGCCCGCCACGGCACGGTGGGTGTCGGCAGCGCTAACGGATATCACGATCATCAAGGGGCCCAGTTGTTGCGCTGCTATCAGTTCGGCAGGCAGACGGCATGGCATTAGTTCTGCTCGCGTTGCGGCATCCACACCCATCACCAGTGCCGTGCGAACCCGGATCAGTACGCGGTGAACGTGGCCTGCGTCGAAGGATTGAGCCCGTTCGACTTCGCCGAGGTGCCGGTGGCCAACAGCATCGAGCATCCGCGCGATCACGACGGCCGCAAGCGGGCCGCGCTGGCGGGCGTGCTGCGGTTCGAGCCGATCGAGCCGCGTTAGGCGGGGTATTTTAGTCGGCTTGGGCGAGAATCACGCTCGATGCCTTGAACAGAGCCGTGGCCGTATCGCCTTCGGCCAGCCCCAGGGTATCGGCCGATTCGCGCGTGATCACGGCGGCCAGTGTGGCGCCGCCCGGCAGGCGCAGCGTGATTTCCGAGGCGACATCGTCGCGAATCACCGATTCGACCGTGCCCACCAGACGGTTTCGTGTCGACAGCCGGCTGTCCGACATATCGCCGGCGGCCACGATCAGCCAGCTGGCCTTGATTAGCGCGGTAATGGCGACACCGGGCTCGATGCCCAGGTTGTCCGCGCTGGCGTTGGTGATGACCGCCGCCAGCCGGTCGCCACCGGCCAGTTCGAGATCCACTTCGACATTCACCGTGCCGCGGGTGATCGCGGTCACGCGGCCGAGCAGCTGATTGCGTGCACTGGTCTGCATGGCAAGACGCTCCATGAGGTTGAGATCGTCGCCGGCCAGATGGGCGAGGCGGCGATTGAGTTGTGCCAGGAACCGGGCCTGCTCGGCTTCGGCCGCGCGATAGGTCGCCACCAGGCGATGCCCACGCTCGGTCAGCCGCGTGCCGCCACCACCGGCGCCGCCGGTCGTGCGTTCCACCAAGGGCGTATCGGACAGATTGTTGGCGGCGTTAACGGCATCCCACGCGCCCTTGTAGCTCAGCCCGACCGCCTTGGCGGCCGCGGTGATCGAGCCGGTCTGGCCGATGGCTTCGAGCAGGGCGATGCGACGCGCGCCGATGCCGCCGGTGCGCGGACCGAGATGCAGCTGGCCTTCGAGGTGGGAAACGTCGGATGCCATGCGCGATACTCGCGTTGCCGGCGCGGCGAGAGTGAGAATTGGCGTCCCCGACAGGAGTCGAACCTGTGACCTGCCGCTTAGGAGGCGGCTGCTCTATCCTGCTGAGCTACGGGGACGCGCCGAGCGCGTAGATTAACGCAGCGAGCCGGCGAACACGAAGTGGCCCATGAGTGCCGGCCCTCCATGTCGCCGCGTTGCGGCCGCAGGCCCGCGCGTGATGCCCGCCATTGCGCCATGCGGCGGTGCGCGCCTCGCCTGGCGCGTTCTACTCGGAAGGCCAGGCCGGTACGCGAAAGTGCGCGGGACAGTTGTGTTGCGCGATGGGCGCTTGCATCAGCCCGGCATCCTGCGGGAATTCGGCCAGATGGGCGCGCGGGATGGTCAACCAGAGCTGGCTCAGATAGCGCGAATCGTACGGCCCGCTGCAGCGCAGCTGCAGGGCCTGGGTCTTGCTGGTATCGAACGCGCGATCGAACTCGGCGCGCAGATTGGCCCGTGCGACGCGCTGGCCCGCATGCTGTCGCAGCCAGTCGCCAAGCGGGCTGTCGGCAATGCGCTGGCGCAGGCCTAGTTCGGTGGCGAAGAATCGCTGCGTATCGAAGTCGAAGCACTGCACGTGCTTGTCGTATTCGTGCGTCAGCAGGCTGCGGTCGAGCTGCGGCATGACGCGTTCGAGATGGCGCCGCGTGGCGCGGTCGAGTTGCGGGGCCGCGTCGCTGTGGTGATAAAAGTCGCAGCCGCGCGACCACCATTGCCGGGCGGCCACGCCACGCGAGATCAGATCCTGTGGGCGCGAGGCCCAGAGGCCATGCAGGCCGAGGCGCACGTCGTGGTTCTGGTCGGCCGCGCACTGGCCTTCGGCACAGAACCCCGGCTGCCAGGTCAGGGCCAGGGTGTAATGGCCGAAATCGGCGTGTTTTTTCGGCGCTAACGGTGAGTCGGCCTGGGCCGTGGCCACCACGGCGACAGCGAGAACGAACGTGGCGATGGCGATACGAATGCGCATGGGCGGCGTTGGGTCGTGTTGTCGGACGGGGCGGGCGGCGCAGGCCGCGGCGGCCGGACGCCGATTGCCCGCATCCGCTTCAGTGTGTACGCGGAGGATTGTAATGCCCGCCGGGCTCGATGGTGTGCACGTACGGGCCGTTCCAATCGCGTTCGAAGATGTCGTTGAGCGTGTGGGCGGTATCGGCGTCGTGCATGAACAGGGCGGCATCGACGCTGGCATCGAAATAACTGCGCGTCCAGTTGCCAGTGCCGATGTAGAGCGCGTTGCCGTCGGCCACCGCGTACTTGCAGTGCTCGACCCGGGCATAGGGAATGAAACCGCGTGGCGCGGCCGGCACATGGCTGTACTTGACCGTAATGTTGGGCAGTACGGCCAGACTCTTCAGGTAGGCCTGCATCGGTTGGCGCAATGCCCAGTCGGCGACCACGATCTGCACGGTCACGCCGCGCGCGGCCGCATCGCGCAGCGCGGTATCCAGCACCGGCCAGTAACCGTTCGCGCCGTATTCGTTGATCGCCGACAGCGTCATCACCTGAAGGTGGACATCATGACGCGCCGAGCGAATGAGCTGGACCAGCGCCGATTGTTCGGTGGTGATCCAGTCCGGCATGAGCGTCGGCGGCGAGAATGCCTCGAACGCGGTGCCGGTGAGCCGGCCGTTGGCGTTGGCGACCGGGACCGGCGCCTGCCGCGTAACCGGCTCGAATGTCGGCGGCTCGGCGGCGCGCTTGCGCGCGGCCGGCAGATCGCCGTCGGCGGCCAGCCGCCAA
Organism: Salinisphaera sp. LB1; assembly: GCF_003177035.1. Classification (NCBI taxonomy): domain Bacteria; kingdom Pseudomonadati; phylum Pseudomonadota; class Gammaproteobacteria; order Salinisphaerales; family Salinisphaeraceae; genus Salinisphaera; species Salinisphaera sp. LB1. Next base: position 3,371,703 of record NZ_CP029488.1, read on the forward strand.
TCGAAATCGAAGGTGGCATCCAGTGTTCGGGCCATGCGCGGGCTGTCGATACGGGCGCCGAGTTCGTGAATCTGGTTCATGGCACGCCAGTCCCAATTGGCGCTGCCGATGAACGCCGCGTGGCCGTCGACCACGAAATACTTGGCATGCAGCACGCCCCCGGTGAGCCGGTCCACGGGCAATCGCTGGATCGTCACGTTGGCGAGTTTGGCCAGCGGGGCCAGGCTTTTATTGGTTTCGCTGGCGAACGTCGGGCCGGTTAGGATACGAATCTCCACGCCGGCCTTCGCGCGGTCGGCGATGGCGTGCATCACCGGTGCCAGGGCTTCGCCCGGTTTATCGGCCACGTAGAAGGCCGCGATGTCGATGCGATGGTGCGCCGACTCGATCATGGCGCGCCACACATCCGGCGTGCGCGCCAAGCCGGGTTCGCCGTAGATGCTGTGCTTCGGCACGCTCTCGACGATCTGGATATGGGCCGGCGCGATACTGGGGGCGCTTGCGGGCGCAGCGACGGCGGTGGTGTGAATGACCATACCCAGCAGCCCCATCACGGCCTGCGCGACATGCCGATCAATTCGCATTCGACGCGGCCGGTTGCTTGTTGGCCTGCGGTTCCGCGGGCGCTGCCTTGGCTGCGGGCGGCGGCTGCCAGGCCTGGAGCGGGGCGTGGGTCCAGTTCCCGTAGCTCGCGTTGGGCAGAACGATGAAGCGGTTACCGAAGGCTTGGCGCATGCGCATGACGGTCGATCGCTGGCTTGCCAGCGAGGTGCCCGAGAATTCGGCGTCGAAGTCGTGCAGCGTATCGCCCACGAGCAGCAGAATGTCGTGGTTCCGGGCGATCGCATCGCGTCGCTTCTTCTTCGACGGGCCTTTCAGGCGCACCGACTCGGTCGAGACTTGGGGCAAATCGTCGCGCTTGAGATTGGCGATGGTGGCGGCTTCATGCTTGGCCGAGCGATTGGATACATAGTAAATGGCCACACCGCGTGCATTGGCGTGGCGGAGAAACGCGCGTGCGCCCGGGATCAGGCGCGCCTGGGCGGAACCGACCCACTGATCCCAGTGCTTGGGGTACGAAAATCCGTCGACGACGCTGGCAGCTTCGTAGGGCGAGTTGTCGAGCACCGTCTCGTCGAGATCCAGCACGACCGCCGGCTGGCGCTTGCCCTGATGTTCGGCCAGCAGACGGTCGAGCCGGCGAGTGGCCACGTTGTAGGCCTGCAGCTGCAGTGCCCGGACTTCGGCACTCGCCTGCTGGTAACGATCGCCCATTAGGTGCGGGTTGGAAGTGATCGTTGCTGCATCCGGCTCGCCGCTGTCGGCGAAGGCGGGCGACAGGAGGGCGACCAGAACGAGCGCCGCGGTGGCGCACGAAATCGAGTACTTCATAAGCTTGGGTCCGGGCGTGTTCACGAGAGATCGAGTATGCCGAGCCGGCCAAACGCGACAGGCATCAAGCCAACATCACAGCGCGTATGCATGACGACCGTATGTCACGGCGGCTGTGGGGCGCTCAAAGCAAGCCGGCACGTCCGGGCGATTCATTGATCGCGCTCCATACGGTCGGGTGCGGCGGAGCGGCATCGCGTGCGGACCGGAGCACTGGATAGGCAAGGCGCCGTATTCCAGGGTGCGGCTGATCAACGCGCCTTGCATGGCACGAACAATCACGCGAAATGCACGCCGCGCACCAACACTAGCGCGCGAGGGAGGTATTGAGCACGGCGGCAAGTCGAACCCCGCCGCGCAGGATCTGGCGGCGCACGACGGGCCAGGTCTTGCGTTGATAGGTCGCGGACCAGTTGCGGCGCGGCGGTGCGGGGAGATCGGCGTACGCCACGCGGCGGGCGAGCCGGTGGGCCTGGTTCGCCCAGCGGACCGCGGCGGCGCTCAATCGCGCGCCATGGATACCACGGCGCCATTCATTGCACTCGCGTGGTGTGATGCCAGCGTCGAGCCGTGCGGCCGCGGCGCGGGTCGGGGCGTAGTCGATCGCGTAATGGCGTCCGACATGCAGATCCAGCGCATGATCGACGATACCGCTGTCCCAGATGCGATGCAGATTGCTGCGATGACCGAAATAGCTGAGTTTGACATCGTTACCGCCCCTGTCGTCGTGGTCTTCGGCGTGTAGCGGCTGCTGCACGTCGGCGACGAAATGCACCAGGAACTTGAGTGCCTCGATGCGCTGGGCCTGCGGGGCCGAGCGGTCGGCCAGGACGTGCGCGAAATAGGAGATCCGCGCGACCACGCAGTCACCATGCGGGCAATCGCGTGCGGCGTTGTAAGCCGAGGCCTCCAGCGGAATGTCCACGTAATGCCAGGGCGCGGTGGCGGGCCGGGCGTGGCGGATCGCATCCGGCCAGGACGCGATCTCGTCGAGCCGATCATGGCCATCGGCCGCTAATAGACGAGAAACTTCAGTTCGGGCGTGGGGTGTGAGATGCACGGCCGCGATATCGGCAATCAGCGCATGGCCCTGCGGCCCCCAGGCCTGCGCCGCAAGAGGCAGCGTGAGTCCTGCAATGGTGAGCAGGACACAGGCAAGGCGTTCGATGGGGTGAGGGCGCATGGTCGAAGGGCGGACGACGGGTGGCGGGCCGAGTTTTAGCACACCATAGGCAGGACGTTCTCGCGCCGGCTGCACCTACCGTGATATTGCCCGGGGCCCGGAACGGGTCAAAACGAGGGGCACAGGGGATGCCATGCGCCCGCTACTGGCTAGCGTCCGCGAATACGGCGGCATACCGCCGCGTACCGCGATATTGGATGAAGATTCCGATGTTAGCGCGGTGCGGGCCGTTGATGCGAAGCCACGCCCTTAATTCGCGCCGGCCGAAATTCCTCAATCTTGAGAATGACATGCATCGACGGGCGCGATGGAGGAGCCATATTCGATCATGCGACGCGTCCGCCAATGCCCGGCCACGGCCCGTGTGTATGGGTTTTGAACACACCGCGGCCGGGCTGCCGCAAGTCCCCGCATCATGTCAAAAATTGTTTTTTAAGGTGTCATGGCGCGGTAAAGGTTGAATGGAAATACTACAAGAAATTATGTTGCGTCAGGAACCGCTGCGCGCATTTCGGTTAATTTTCTAAACTGATTTCTTCGGGGGATTTATGCGATCAGGGTGGGTGGCTGCCATGGCGGCATTGTCGTTGTCGATTCCAGCGGCACATGCGGCTGGCGGTGTTTATTTCAGCGAATACGTCGAAGGCAGTGGTTATAACAAAGCGTTGGAGATTTACAACGCTACGGGCGGCCCGGTTGATTTAAGCCGGTATGCGGTATCGATCTACTTCAATGGGAGTGCCAATGCGGGCGCCACCATCGATTTGAACGGTACTTTGCCCGCCGGCAAAACCTATGTTCTGGCAAGCAGCCGAGCGGAGGCCGCTATTCTCGCTGTCGCGGGTCAGACCTACGGCGGTAGCCTTTTCAATGGTAACGACGCGATCTCGCTGACCCACGCCGGCAGCACAGACGATGTCATTGGTCAGATCGGCGAGAACCCCGGCTCGGCCTGGGGTAGCGGCGACGTGACCACGAAAAATCATACGCTGCGTCGTGACACCAGCGTTACGTCGGGCCGTACCGATGGATCCGGCCCGTTCGATCCCGCGACGCAGTGGACCGGCGAGCCAGAAGATACCGTCGGCGACCTGGGGCAGTACACGGGCAGCACTGGTGGCGATTCGGGCGGTTCGTCCTCATCAGTTGCTTTCGGTAGCTGCGGCGAACACGCGACGCTGATTCACGTAATCCAGGGGGCCGGTGATACGTCCCCGCTGGTTGGTCAGACCCGTGTGGTTGAGGCCGTCGTGACGGATGTTTCCGTCGAGGCCGGTTCATTGCACGGCTTCTACCTCCAGGCGCTGGATGGCAACGCCGATGCCGATCCCGATACGTCGGAGGGGCTTTTCGTCTATGACCGCGATGTCAGCGCCCACATCAAGCGCGGCGATCTCGTGCGCGTTCGGGGCGACGTGACGGAATACAAGGGCGAGACGGAGTTCCAGAACGTGAATGGACTGGCGATCTGCGGTACGGGGCGGAGCGTCACCCCCGCCCAGCTGCGATTGCCGTTTATCGATACCGATGCGCCGGAGGCCTATGAAGGGATGGCCGTGAGCATCGCCCAAAAATTGACGGTGACCGGCGACTCGGGTCTTGGTCAGTACGGCGAGCTGACGCTGTCGGCCGCCGGCAGGCTCTATACGCCCACAAATGTAGTGCCGCCGGGCGCGCCGGCCAAGGCGCTCGCCGCCTTCAACGCTCGAAACCGTATCGTTCTGGACGACGGCAGCAGTGCGCAGGACCCGGATCCGATTATCTATCCCGCCCCTCAACTCACCGCATATCACACGGTACGGGATGGCGACACGATCACCGGCATACAGGGTGTTCTGAGCTACCGTTTCGGCGAGTGGCTGATCGAGCCGACGACCCAGCCCGTCATTGATCCGGTCAATCCGCGTCCCGATGCCAGCGCACTGCCGAGCGGTGGCAATCTGCGAGTCGCCAGCGCCAATATCGAGAATTATTTCAACGGCAACGGTGAAGGCGGCGGATTTCCGACGCAGCGTGGCGCGGACACCTATGCCGAGTATCAGCGCCAACGCGCCAAAACGATTGCGGAACTGAGCAGCCTGCATGCGGATGTCATCGGGCTCATGGAGGTCGAAAACGACGGCTACGGGCCGGACAGCGCGATCCAGGATATCGTCAATGGTTTGAATGCCGCCGCGCCCGCGGGCACGCATTATGCTTTCGTCGATCCGGGTGGTAATAAACTGGGCACCGACGCAATCGCCAACGACATCGTCTACAACACCGAGGCGGTAACTCCGGTCGGAGCGCCGGCCACGCTTCTGGCGCCGCCGTTTGACTACGGCAATCGGCCGCCGCTGGCGCAGACCTTCGAAACCAACAATCACGCCCGTTTCACTTACGTGGCGAACCATCTGCGTTCAAAAGGCGGGTGCCCGTCCGGCAATGATCCGAATGCCGCACAAGGCGATGGGCAGGGTTGCTGGAACGTCCAGCGGGCGAAGGCAGCGCAAAAAACGGCCGCCTGGCTTGCCACAGATCCAACAGGTAGCGGCGATCCGGACTTCATTCTCATGGGGGACTTCAATAGTTATACCCGGGAGGACCCGATTGCCGCCTTCAAAACGTCGGGTTACACCAGCCTTCTCCAGGCGCGGGCAAGTGCGCATGCCTATACATACACCTACAAGGCTGAAGCGGGCGCCCTTGATCATGCGCTTGTGAATCAATCGATGCTGGATCAAGTGCTGGCCGTGATGCCGGCACACTTGAACGCGGACGAACCGAAGGTGCTCGACTACAACACGGAGTACAAAAGCGCCGGTCAGCTGTCGTCGCTATACGCGCCGACGCCGTATCGCGCCTCGGATCACGACCCGTTGGTGGTCGAACTCGATTTGACCCCCTAAACACATGGAATCGTGCGGCAGGCTATTGCCCCGGCATTGCTGCCTGGTGTCGTTCAACACTCAAGGGAGACTCAATCATGAAACTGCAACTTCTCGCCGTTCTGGCCACGGCCGGCCTGGCCTGCGGCGTGGCGAATGCGACCGTCATCAACTTTTCAGGTTCGATCACAGGCGTGACGAATGCTGGCTCGGGGTTCTCCGCGGGCGACGCGCTCACCGGGTATCTGGATCTGGCCGACGATGTGAATATGAGCCCGGGTGCGACGTTCGGTAACGGCGACGGCGCCTATCCGGATGATTTGCTCCGCACGCTTAATCTGACGATTGACGGTATGGATTTCGTGAATCCGCTGACGTCTTACAGTGGGACGGTCGCGCCGTCGGGCAATACGCTCAGCGGATTCGTCGCGGCTTCCGGCCCCGACGATTTCGGCAGTAATTGCAGCTATTGCGTTGGCGAATTCCATGCGGATGGCTTCAGCATCACCAATTTTCTGGATGGAAATGCGGTGACGGGCGAGCTGTCGGCTGAAATTCAGCCGTCGGGCTCTCTGCCGGTGGCCGAGCCGTCGAATCTGGCAATGTTCGGACTCGCCGTATTCGGCATTGGCGGCCTGGTTCGCCGGCGTATTGCACGCGGACAGCACGACGCTTAGGGCCAGCCGCGGTAGCACGCGACGTCGCCGCCGGGCGGCTCGAAAATCGTTTTGGCCAGAGGGGCAGGGCATGACCGCAATCAGTCCGCGGTCAAGCCCTGCGACGCCGAAAAGCGCCTATCGCTCCATGACGAGGCACCGTTCGGCGGCTCTGCAGCTTCATGCGGAAATTCCGCTATTTGATGATCTTTGGGGCAGGGCAAGGTGTCTCGGAAGCTTGCTGTTATCAGAAAAGCAAGAGCCGCCCGGCACGGCTGCTGACAATCGTTTACGCATTTTATGGGCGCATACCTTAGCCGTTAGCAGTGTGTTTGATTGGGTTCTTGCAACGCCATTGACTTTATATTTTCAATCGATTCAAGAGTATTAGTTTTTGCAAAATATATTTATAAAAGAATTGAATTTCAATTGTTCTATAAAATAATAATTTAATTAATATCATGTGCTATAAAATGTGCCATGGTAACTATTATATCTTTATATTTATGCGATTTAATATCTATCGAATGCAAATGTTTATTGCATAAAAGACGGGTTTGTTCGCGAATTATTTTCCGCAGCAGTATTGATCGCTGCGGACGTCGCCCTGCGCCTTGCCGGGTGCGATCTCGACCCTTTGCCGGTCTGGCCGGAGAGTGCCAAAGCGCTACCAAGCGATTTTCACATGTACGAGCTGCATTGCGACACGTTGATGCAATAAAGCTCCGCTAGCGTGTTGTCGCAATCTCGAACCTCGGGGGATCGAGATATTCCGACCAGTGTGGAGGACTGCCCTCCGCGTCACAGCCAAGGGAGGCTATTGGGGTTCCATGTTATTCAATAAGCAAGTACGGCCGGCATTGCCGCTATTACTGACCGGCGGCGTTCTGATGGCGTCCGCGGCCATTGCGGCGACTACCGATGCCGGCACGAACAAAGGCCAGGCCGGCGACACGACGGCAGCAGCCCCGGCGCCAGCTGCGGCCGCGCCTGCCGCCGCCGCCCCGGCGTCGAAGAGCATGACCGTCAGCACTACGACGCTGGATGAGATTTCGGTAACGGGGCAGGCGGATTACCTGAAGCTTTTGACGGGTCAGGCGCAGGTGCCTGACGCCACACGCACAATTACCACGGTTACACAGGCACAGATTCAGGATGCGACGTCACCGGTACAGGATTTTGCGGCGGCGCTGACCAACCAGCCCAACTTCTTCCGTTCGCATACCGGGTCCAACGACAGCGGCAGCGACTTCAGGCTCCGAGGTTTCCAGAAAGATCATCTCAACGTAATGATCGATGGCATTCCCATCAACTCGTCGGACGACGGTTCTGTCTATACCAACGATGTCACCAACAACTATGCAATCAGCAGCATCGATGTTATGCCGGGCGCCGGTTCGGCATCGACGGTTGGCCTCAGCAACTTCGGCGGATCGATTGATGTTCACAGCAAGGATCCACAGCCGAATTTCTATGTACAGCCCTATCTGGGCGTCGGTTCATTTCATGCCAAGCAATACGGTGCGCAGATCAACACCGGGTCGTTCCTCAACGACAGCACGTCGGCCATCCTGAGTCTTTCCGCGCGCGACGGCGACGGCTACTACGACCATACGAACACCAAATATCGCAACGACGCGACGTTCAAGGCCATCAGCAAACTGCCGCTCGGCAAGCTCACGCTGTATTTCCACAGTACGGACCAGAGCTACAACTACTATCGCGGCATCACCGATGCCGAGAAGGCGCAATACGGCAAACGTTACAACGGATACAACGAAGATCCAAAAACGACGAACTATTACGGCTACAATTACAACAAGTATTACAATAATCGCACTTACATCAAGTACGAGATTCATCGTGACAAGATCGATGTTTCTAACCAGCTGTACTACTACCATGGCAGTGGGTACGGCGCGTCCGGTTATAGCGATTACAATACCGGGGATCTCTATCTCGAGAAGAGCTGGAATAAAACCAACCAGGTCGGCAACATCTTCCGTTTCGCCTACGATACGAAATACGCCACGTTCAAAACCGGGGTGTACTGGAGTTACCAGAACACGGACCATGTCGCGAACCTGAACCCGTTGTTCGGGGCGCCGGCTAAGAGCCCCGTTTATGACGAGACGGTCAAGAACAGCACTGAGCAGCCGTACATCGAAGTTGAAATCCGGCCGTTCAAGCACTTCACCGTCACCCCCGGCCTGAAGTACGCGCGCATCGACCGCGATTTCTACAATAACTCGTATAACGAGCATCAGACGGTTTCGTACAATCGCTTGCTGCCGTCGCTGGGCATGAACTATCAGTTGCTGGAGGGTTGGAACCTTTACGCGAACTACACGCGTTCGTTCAAGCCGCCGGGGTACAACCAGTTCTATAGTGGCCGGTTCAACCTCGCGCTCGCACCCGAGGAAGCCGATAGCTACGAAGTGGGCACGATCTGGGATAAGGGTCCGTGGAGCGGGCGTTTGACGTTGTTCGATACCCATTACCTGAGCTATATCCGCTCCAAGAGCTTTCAGGAGCCCAACGGTTCCGGCACGTTCTCGCAGCTCGTTAACGCCGGCGGGCGGGTCAACCAGGGGGTGGAACTCGAAAACAGCTATGCCTTCAACAGTTGGTTGTCCGGCTTTGCGAACATTGGTTATCTGGACGCCTATTACAGCGATCACGGCCAGCCGCCCACGCAGTCGCCCCGTAACACGGATGCGCTGGGTCTACGGGTTAAATACAACGGCTGGTCCGGCGGTATCTCGGCAGATTACACCTCGGCCTATTACGTGAGTCTGTACGATAACCAGTACTACAAGATCTCCAGCCACGTGGATACGAAGGCGTATGCGAAGTACGACGTTCCCGACGCCATCGTCAAAAATTGGGGCGTCAAAAAGATGTCGTTTTCGGTCAATCTCGACAATCTTCTCAACGACCAGTACGTCACCGGCGCCGGCTACGGCCCGGCCAATCCGCGCAAGAAGTATGCGGAGCCGTTCAACGTTTTCGCGGGGATGTATGTTCGTTTCTAGGTAGACGCTAGAACCCCGAGCCGGGCTCGGACAAAAACGCCGCTTCCTCGTCCGTGTTCGCACGGCCGAGGGCGGCGTTTCTTTGTGGGTAGCGACCAAAGCGTTCCAGCACGGCGCGATGCTTGTGTTCGTGTTCGAGGTAGTGCGCCAACCCCGGTTCCGAGAACAGATCGAGCGCGCGGTCGTGTTCGGCGAGCGATTCACTGTGCATGAACGGCATGTAGACGAAGGCGCGTTCGTCGGCGGCGAGATCGCGCGGCGCGCCGGCCTCGATCGCCTTTTTCGCCAGCGCCAATGCCAGTTCGTCGCCGGCGAATGCCTCGGCGTGGCCGCGAAAGACGTTGCGTGAGAACTGATCGAGCACGAGGATCTCGGCGAGCCGACCGGTGGGTGAAACCCGCCAGTAGGCCAATGTCTCGGCCCGCGCAGCCGGAATCAGGGCGCCGAATTCGGCTGCAATCCGCCGGTCCAGCCGGGAGTTCGCCGTGAACCAGTCGCGCGGTTCCAGGATGTCGAACCAGAAGGCGTGTACTTCGCGCGCGGGGGCGGGCGTATTCATGGTGCCTCGTCGGGTTGCCCGGGGGGTGCCCGGCCGGCGTTGCGATAGCGGGCGACATCGATCTCGGCCCGTACGCAGGTGGCGTCGTCGAGCGAGCGGTGAATGGTAAAGCCGAGGCTGCGCGCCAGTTCCAGCATGGGACGGTTGTCTGCGAGGATCTCGCCGTAGACGGTTTCGATGCCGCGGGCGTGGGCCTGGCGCAGCAGACAATCGAGCAGGTGCCGACCAAGGCCGATACCGGTATGGGCGTGATGTACGAGTACGGCAAATTCGGCCTCGCGGCCGTCGGGGTCGGCAATGATCGTGCCCATGCCGGTCAGCTCGCCGGGCGTATTCGTAGGGCTGATGACCAGCGAGACTTCACGGTCGTAGTCGATCTGCGTCATGCGGGCGGCCATGTCATGCGAGAAATGGCGGATGGTGCTGAAAAAACGCAGCCGGATCTCTTCCGGACTCAGGCTGTCGAGCAGGTCGAGCACCAGCGGCTCGTCGGAAGGATGGATCGCACGCACGATGTAGGTGCGTTGATCGCGCAGGGTCACGCGGTGGCGCATGCGCGCCGGGTAGGGCGACATCGCGAGCCGGTGACGCGCGGCGCGCGGCGCGGCGGTGATCTCGATCAGCGTATCGGTGGGCGTATGCAGCCGGCCGTGCGGGCCGATCGCGAGATGCAGGTCCAGCCGTGTCATCTCGGCGATGTCAACCACCAGCTTTGACAGGCGCACCAGTGCCTGAGCCAGCGCCTCGACCGCTTCCAGTGTTGCCGACAGGCGCCCGGCGCTGGCGCCTTCGAGCATGCGGCGCGCGAGCAAGGCATCCAGCGGCGCGAAGCCATAGGCGGGCGCCACGCCCAACGCCTCGTCGGTGACGCGCATGACCATGCCGAGCTCGGGGTGGTCGAGCACTTCGATGCGCACGCGGATCGACGGGTCGGCGCCGGCGCGACCGCTCGGTGCGCCGACGATGCCATAGGCGGCGAGCGTTTCCTGTGTGTCCTCGGGCGAGAGCCATTCCACGCCGTCGTCGGCAAGCACATGCAGGCGATGGCGGAGGGCCTCGGCGTCGGCAGTGACCGTCGGGTCGGGCGGCGGCGTGGCCGTGAGCAGTTCGCGCGTTTGGTGATAGCGACGGCGGTAATGGATGGCACGGGCCGCCTCGTCGGCCGAGGCGAAGGTGGCCAGTCGCGCCCGGGCGCTCGCCGCCCGTGCCGGCAAGGCGGTGTGCAGGCCGAGCCAGACGGTCATGAGGCGCGCGTCGAGCTCGGCTTCGGCGATCGCCTCGACCATCGGCTCGTGGGGATGTCCGGCGACGGGGCTGTGTACCAGTAGCGCGGCGTCGACCCCGCGGTCGGCGAGCGCGAGGCGCAGCGCCGCAACCGTTTCGGTGCTGTCGGAGCTTGCCAGGTCGATGCCTGCGCCGGTGTTGTGGGCACGCGGCGCCGCATCGGCCAGTGCGTCGACGGTTTCGACGCTGGCTTCGACCGGCGTGAGCGCCGCCCGGCGCAGGGCATCGGTGCCGAGCGCACACACGCCCGCGCCGTTGCCCAGTACCATCACCCGATCCTGGCGCACGCTGGGCAACAATTCCAGCGCCGCCAGGCCGTCGAAGAGGCCGCCGAGGTTTTCGCACTCGACCAGACCGGCGCGGGCGAACGCCGCCGAGCGGGCCGGGTCGGGGCCGGGCGGCGTGCCCGAACGATCGGCCCGCGTCTGGAGTACCAGTACGGGTTTGACCCGAGCGGCCGCGCGCGCGGCCGACATGAACTTGCGTGGCTCCGCGATTTCGCCGATCTGGAGCACGACCGCTCGGGTGCGTGGATCGAGTGCGGCGTGATCGAGCAGGTCGGCCGCGTCGATGTCGGCTTCCGCACCGGTGCAGGCGAGCCACGAAAACCCGATGTTGCGCCCCAGGGCCCAGTCGACCGCCGCCGCGGTCAGCGATTGCGACTGGCTGATCAAGGCGACCTTACCCGGGCGGGGAAGCGAGGCCAGGGTGGTCATGTTGAGTCCGCTGCGGGTATCGAACACGCCGGCGGTGCGCCCGCCCAGAAGCCGCATGGTGGTCGGCCGTGCCGCGCGCAGCACATCGTCTCCGATGCGATCGGGCGCCGCCCATACCACCGCCCGGCAACCGGCCTCGGCCAGGGCGGCGATGATGTCGGGGCGGCCCCAGCGAGGGTCCATTACCACCGCGCACGGACCGGGCGACGCGGGCAGGCGCGAGCGATGGGGGCGTGTCGCCACGTGCACCCGATCGCCCGCGGCGCTCGCTTCGAGATTGGCCAGAAGCTGTTTCTGGGCCGGCGTCGTCGGCTGGCCGAGTATCGACGCCTGCGTGCCGGAAAACAACGCATCGATATTGCGCAGTGTCATGCCGTGATGGCGCCTCCGGCGCGGTCGTTGGCGGTGGTCAGCGCGGTCGGCATGGCATCTCCGTCAGCCGTCGGTGCAGCGCCCGAAAGTCGGTTCAACACGCGCGCCCGGGTTGGCGGGGGCGGATGGTTTGTCGACCGGGCATCATGACATGCCGCCATGAGAGCAGGCTGCCATCGCCGACTCAAGTTGACCTTGGGCACAATTGATCGCAGCCCGGGGGCCTGCCCCCGGTTGCTTCGGCTACTACTTCGGGCAGCATTGCCTGTTCGGATCCTGGATCGCCCGACCCGATGCGGGCGTGCAATACCGGCCTGATCGGTGTGAACATAATCTGGACTTGGCTCTGCCTTGGCGGCGAATATGTCAAAAACCGCATCGTACAAGAGGCTTAAATGACGAACTGCGACGGCGATCACGCGCCGCACTGCACGCGCTGTGGCGGCGCGCTCGATTTCGATTTCACCATGGCGTTCCAACCCATCGTGGATGTTGCGGCCGGTGATGTCTTTGCCTACGAAGCCCTGGTGCGCGGGCCGGGAGGCGAGTCGGCCGCCTCTATTCTGGACCGGGTCGACGCCGGTAACATGTACGCCTTCGATCAGGCCTGTCGTGTGCGCGCGATCGAGGTCGCGCATGCGCTCGGTTGTGATCGGATGCTGTCGATCAATTTTCTGCCGAACGCGGTGTACTCGCCTGAGGCCTGCATCCAGGCGACGCTGGCGACGGCGGAACGATTGGGTTGGCCGATATCGCGCTTGATGTTCGAGATCATCGAAACCGAAGCGGTACGCGATCGGCTTCACCTGCAGAACATCGTCGAGGCCTATAACGCCATGGGATTCACCACGGCGCTCGACGACTTTGGCGGCGGCTACGCCAATCTCGATCTGTTGGTCGATCTGCGCCCCGAGATCATCAAGATTGATCGCGAGCTGGTGCGCGATATCCCGGATACCCCGCGGCGCCAGGTCCTGGTCGAAGGCATGATCGCCATGGCCGCCAAGCTCGATATCCGCTTGATCGCCGAGGGGGTGGAAACCGGCGACGAGGCGGCCTGGCTTTACCGGCACGGCATTGCGCTGCAGCAGGGCTACTATTTCGCCCGGCCGGGTCTCGAGCAGTTGCCGAGTGTACCCCCGGCGTATTTCTCCGAGCTTGAAACTCAGGCGCGCATGTACGCCCAGCCGTCGCGCTGACGCTGGGCGATGTAGAGCACCGCGGCTTTCACGCGGGCAATCTCGGCGGGTGCCTCCAGGTCCTGACGGGCCAGGGTGTTCGCGCATAGCCGCAACAGGGTGTCGGTGTTGTCCGGTATGGCCAGGGCGGCGGCCACGGCCGGGCCGTTGACCACGATCTCCACCGCCGCGGTCGGTTCGGCCGAGAGCAGGTTGCGGGCATTGTTGCGGGCGCGGGCCAGGGAGGCTTCGTCGGCGGCGTGAATGATCAGCCGCAGCGGCCCGTGTTCAGCGTCAGTCATGGTGCAATCCCGGGTTCAGAGCGAATCGGCAATTTTGTGGGTGAGGGCGACGAATGCGTTGTCGCCGCGCTCGCGCGGCCGGGGTAGATCGATGCGCTCGTCGCGCACGATGGCGGCCGGACTGCCGCGCATGACCTGAATACGGTCGGCCAGATACAGCGCTTCGTCGATGTCGTGGGTGACGAACAACACCGCCATGCCGAGCCGGCGCCAGATCGCCAGCAGTTCGTCCTGCAAATGACGCCGGGTGAGCGCATCGACGGCGGAAAACGGTTCGTCCATGAGCAGCAGTCGCGGATGGACGGCCAGCGCGCGGGCCAGCCCGATGCGCTGGGCCTGGCCGCCGGAAATCGAATGCGGCCAGCGATCGCGATAGGGTGTCATGGCCGTCAGTTCCAGCACTTCGTCGATACGTTGGTGGCGCTCGGCACGTGACAGATCCAGCCCGGCCAGGCCGTACTCGATGTTCGAGGCGATCCGCCGCCACGGCAGCAAGCGCGTGTCCTGAAACACGAAGCCGCGATCGCGGCTGCCACGATTGTTCGCCGGGGATAGCGTGATTCGTCCCGCACTGGGTGGAATCAGGCCCGCGATATTGCGCAGTAGCGTGGACTTGCCGACGCCCGAGCCGCCCACAATGGCGACGAACTCGCCATCGGCGACGGCGAATTCCAGATCGGCGAACACCGGTGTGTCGTTGCCCGGATGATGGTAAGACAGGCTTTCGACGGTCAGCAGCGGCGTGGTGCTCATGGCCGCCACCGCAGCAGTTGTTTCTCGGCTATCGCGAACAGGCCGTCGGAGATGGAATAGATCAGCGAAATCGCCAGCATGTAGACCACTACCGCGTCATAAGCGCCGACGCCAGCGGCCGAATTCATTTGTTGGCCCATACCGGGTACGCCGAGCAGCTCCGCCGCGATCAGCGTCATCCAGGCCTGGCCGACCCCGGTGCGCATGCCCGACAGAATGCCCGGGGCGGCGCCGGGCAGGGTGATGGTCGTCACCCGCGATATGAAGCCGCCATGGCCGAAGGCGCGAGCGAGCTCGTAGTAGCGTGGATCGACGTTGGCCACGCCCGAGGCGGTGGCGAAATAATTCACCCAGAACACGCCGATGGAAATCACGAACGCCGCACCGGCGTGGCTGACATGAAACCACGCGATCGCGAACACCACCCAGGCCAGCGGCGGGATCGGGCGCAGGACGCGTGCGAGCATGTAGTGCAGATCGTCGAACAGGCGCGAACTGGCGGCCAGCAGACCGACCAGGAAACCCGCGACCGTCCCCGCGCCCAGGCCCCAGACGTAGTGAATCAGGCTCGAACCGATGGCGGGCAGGAGGTGCCCGCTGCGCCATTCACGAACGGTCGCGGCGGGAATCTCGAACGGATCGGGCAGCGTGCCGCGCGGCGCCCAATTGAACACGTACGCCGCTTTCCAGATGCCAACGAACAGCACCACGCCGAACAGACCCAGCCCAATGCGCCGCACGCTGGCGCGCTTGGCGGCGCGCCGCCGTCGTTGTTCCGCGGACCGGGCCAAGATCAACCGCCGTGGGTGTCGTTCGAGGCGCCATCGGCGCCGCTCGTCTTGCCGACCACCCGATCGTAGAAGGTGGTATCGAACAGGGCACCGATATCGAGCTTGGCCTTGAGCGTGCCCTGCGCGCGCTGGAAGTGATACATGCGTTGCGTCGCGTCCACGATGCGGTGCGGGTCGGCGACGAAGTTGGATTTCGAATGATCCAAGGCCGAGGCCACGATATCGCGCGGCAGGCGCCCGCCACCGACGTACTTGGCGACGGCGTCGATCGCCGAGCCATCAACGGCGACGAGCGTCTGGGTGGCCCGGATATGCGCTGCCACCAGACGCTCGACCACCTTGGGATGCGCCTTGATGAACGCCTGGCGCACGGCGACGACCGCGCCCGGCTGGTTATCGAACAGATCAGCCCCGCTGGCCACCACGCGGGCCTTGGGCTGGCGCTTCTCGACGATCGACACGATCGGTTCGAGAATGGCCGCACCATCCACCGCGCCGGTGAGCAACGACTGCTGTACCTGCGAGGCGCCCTGGTAGATGACGTCGACATCCGACGCATCGGCATGCAGCTTGTTCTTCAGCCAGTAGGCGAACACGGTCTGCGGCACCGACCCGACCGGGAAGGTCGAGATCTTGGCCTTGTGCCCCGTGTCCTTGCGAAAGCGCGCAAACGCCGTGGCCGGATCGCCGTTGTTGAAATACGGCGCGAGATCACCGAGCGCGACCACGCTGATCTGCTGGATGATGTTGGACGCCACAACCCGAATGTCCGCCCCCTTGGCGCGGGCTACCATGGTCGGGCCAATGCCGAAGTAGGCGATATCGAGCTGGCCGGATGCCAGCGCTTGCACCATGGCCGGGCCGTTCTGGAACGACACCAGGTCGGGATCGATGCCGGCCTTGGCGATACCGCCGTTCTCGAGATTCACGAACAGCTGGGCGTCGGGCAAAATCGGCATGTAGCCGATCTGGGCCTTGACCTTGGCCGGCTGGCCGCCCGAGCCGCTGTCATTGGTGGCCTGATCCGTATTGGATTGGCCGCAACCCGCGAGCGCGGCAAACAGGCCGAGCGCCACGAGCAGGGCAATTAGGCGGCGAGACGAAGGGCGTCGAAGCATGGCGAAGACCGAAAATCCAGGATAATCCCGAAGCGCGCGCCCGGGCGTAATGCAGCGCGATATTGCCACACCCGGCCTGCTTTATAGTTTATCCCGCATAAAACAGCTGATGATCAGCTGTTTTATGCGGCCGATGGCCGCGGCGAGCATGCCGCTGCCTACTCGCGCTGTTAACCTGGCATGAACGAGTTGTAATGCTCGGTTAATAATGCTGCAGTTGCTTGCAAGGCGCCTGCGACGGGCTCCGGCGCGACATCCGGCGTTGGCCGACGCGGTTGACTTCGGCCGTTCAACGAATCGACGAGCGGCGCTTGAGGCTGGCGCCGCGCCCGCGTATTGTGCGCCTCGATTCGGGCGCGGGCGCGCGCCAACGTCATGATTTTCCCGAGGGCAAATGTATGTGGCTACGTAATCTGTGCGTTTTTCTGGGCACCGACACCTTCCCCTGGAGCGCGGCCGATATCGAGAACGCGCTGGGTGAGGCGCTATGCCCGGAATGCGGCGACCAGACCGTATCCGTGGGCGGTTTCGTGCCCCCGATCAAGGGCGAACATGCAATGACCCATGTGGTCGACGGCCTGGCCGTGTGTGTGTACCAGGAAATCAGCCGCGTTCTGCCCGGCCCGGTGCTCTCGGAAGAAGTCGAGGAACGCATCGAGCGCATCCAGACCAACGAGGGCCGGACCGTTGGCCGCCGCGAAAAAGCCGATATCCGCGATCAGGCCCATTTCGAGCTGCTGCCGCGTGCTTTCACCCGCTCCAAGCGCACCGCCTGCGTCATCGACCTGCGCGCCAGCCGAGTATGGGTGGATGCCAGCTCCGACACCCGCGCCGAGACCGTGATCACCGCGTTGCGCGAGGCACTCGGCACGTTGCCGGTGACGCGACCCGAGCCGCGCATGAATCCGGCCGAGGAACTCTCGCGCTGGGTCGCCGACGAGCATGCGCTGCCCAATGGCTTCGAGTGCGGCGATCGCTGTGTGCTGGAATCCACCGACGAGGTGAAATCCAGCGTGCGCGTCAATGCCATGGATCTGCAGGCTGACGAAATCCGCGCACATCTGGCCGGCGGCATGCAGGCGACCAAGCTCAACGTGGCGGTGGACGATGCGATCGAGTTCGATCTGGACGATCAACTCGATCTCAAGCGTATTCGCGCACTGGATCTGATCCAGGACGATCTCGACTCGCTCGACACCGATGATGCCGTCGCCGAACTGACTGCCCGCATCGCGCTTCAGGGCGAAGCGCTGCGCGGCATTCTGGACCGGCTGTACACGCATTTCGGCGTGGTCGGCGAGGCGACCGAAACCGCGGCGTAGCCGACGGTCAGCATGTCCTACGACACCATCGAAGCGAATCGCAGCTCCGGTACCTTCGCCGACCACGACGAATTGTGGCTATTCGGCTACGGTTCGTTGATCTACAAGGCCGGCTTCGAATACAGCGAGCGCCAGCCCGCCACCATCGAGGGTTGGGTGCGGCGTTTCTGGCAGGGTTCGCACGACCACCGCGGTACCCCGGAGTCACCGGGGCGCGTCGTCACGC
This sequence comes from Salinisphaera sp. LB1, assembly GCF_003177035.1. Lineage (NCBI taxonomy): Bacteria > Pseudomonadati > Pseudomonadota > Gammaproteobacteria > Salinisphaerales > Salinisphaeraceae > Salinisphaera > Salinisphaera sp. LB1. Next base: position 3,389,457 of record NZ_CP029488.1, read on the forward strand.
TGGTCGAGGCGCCGGGCGAAACCTGCTTCGGCATGGCCTATCGAATTACCCCGGCGCACTTCGAATATCTCGATCACCGTGAGAAGAACGGCTATCTGCGCTTCGCCCAGCCGATGGCGTTCGAGGACGGCCAGGTCGAGCGTGGTCTGGTGTACATCGCCACCCCCGAGAATGCGGCCTGGCTGGGCGAGGCATCGATCGATGCCATCGCGCGCCAGATCGCAGCGTCCACCGGCCCGAGCGGGCCGAACCGCGACTATGCACTCGCTTTGGCTCACGCGCTGCGTGATCACGGCGCACAGGATAGGCATGTGTTTGCGGTCGCCGATCGCGTACGCGAGTTGATCGCCGCCGAAGGCTGAAACATCTTCAGCCGTCGTGCGCGGCGGCGCGTGCACATTTCTAATGTAAGATGCAGCGTTTTATTGCGCCGCCGAGGGCATCGACCGCTCGATGAGCCGCGACTCGAACGCCACATCCCAACCGTTGCCGCCCGGGCGGCTCGCTGCATTGACGATCGCGCTCTCGCTGGCGGTGTTCATGAATGCGTTGGATGTGTCCATCGCCAACGTGTCGGTGCCGAACATCGCGGGCGATCTCGGCGTGTCCTCACAGCACGGTACGTGGATCATCACCTCGTTTGCCGCGGCGCGCGCGATCCTGCTGCCGATCACGGGCTGGATGGCCCGGCGCGTGGGCGAACTGCGACTGTTCGTTTGGTCGACGCTCGCCTTCACCGCGTTTTCCTTGCTGTGCGGCCTGGCCTGGAGCTTTCCGGTGCTGGTGGCCGCCCGGGCGTTGCAGGGCATGGCCGCCGGGCCGGTGATGCCGCTGTCGCAGTCGCTGCTACTGGCCAATTTCCCGCGCCACCGACACGGCTTCGCCAATGGCATCTGGGCCATGATGATCGTGGTCGGGCCCGTGCTCGGGCCGATTCTTGGCGGCTGGATTACCGACAACTATCACTGGTCGTGGATCTTCAACCTCAATGTGCCCATCGGCATGGTCGCGGCGCTTGTCACCTGGCTGCTACTGCACGAGCGCATGCCGGCGCGCGGCAGCGATCATACCCGTATCGATCTGGTGGGGCTCGTGTTGCTGGCGGCCGGCGTGATCGCGGTGCAGACGTTGTTCGACCAGGGCAACGACGATGCCTGGTTCTCGTCGCCGTTCATCGTCGGTTGTGCCGTGGTGGCGGTGGTCGCGTTTGCGTTTCTGCTGGTCTGGGAGTTGACCGACGCGTCTCCGGTGCTCGACCTGGCATTGTTCGCGCAGCGTAACTTCCTCGTCGCGACGATCGCGATCACTTTCGGTTACATGGCGTATTTCGGCGGCATCGTGGTACTGCCGTTGTGGCTGCAGAACGATTTCGGCTATACCGCGACCTGGGCCGGTATTACCACGGCGTCGCTGGGCATCGGCGCGGTCGTGTTCTCGCCGATCGCCGGGCGGCTGACCGATCGCTTCGATCCGCGGCTACTGGTGACCCTCGGCTTCGGGCTGTTCGCCGTACTGTCGTTCGTCAAGGCCGATGCCAATTCCCAGATCACGTTCGCCCGTCTTTTCCTGACTCGGCTGCCGTGGGGCATCGGCTCGGCCTGTTTTTTGATTCCGTTGCTCACCCTATCGACCGCGGGGCTGCCGCCCGAACGGGTGGCGGGGGCGTCGGGGCTGTTCAATTTCATGCGGTTGCTGGCAATGTCGTTCGGCACGTCGTTGTCGCAGGCAGTTTGGGATCGGCGGCTGGATCTGCACGATCATCATCTGACCAGCCAGATCGCGGCCTACGGCCCGAACGTCCAGGCCTGGTTCGAGCGCGCGCGCCAAGCCGGGCTGACGCACGAACAGGCCATGGCGAAACTCTCGAAAACCATCAGCCGGCAGTCGGCTCTGCTGGGCCTGAATGACGCCTACTGGCTTGCCGGCTGGCTGTTCATCGGGCTCACCGCGCTGATCTGGTTCGCCCGGCCGAAAGAATAATCCCGCAACCGCGCGGCGGGCACGCGGGTCACGCCGGCGCAGCTTCGGCTTCCAGTGCGATCTCGATGGCTTCCTCCACGTTCGAGATGTAGCGGATATCCAGCGCTTCGCGGACGTTGTCGGGGATGTCGTCTTCGTCGCGGCGATTGCGGTCGGGCAGCATGACGGTCTTGATGCCGGCCTGGTGGGCGGCGAGTGTCTTTTCCTTGACGCCGCCGATCGGCAGCACCTGGCCGCGCAGACTGATCTCGCCGGTCATGGCGACATCGGCACGCACGTTGCGCTCGGTCAGCAGGGAAACCAGCGCGGTGTAGAGTGCGACGCCCGCGCTTGGGCCGTCCTTCTTGATCGCGCCGGCCGGCACGTGGATATGAATATCCGACTTGTCGAGGCGTTCCTGATCGATGCCGAGGTTATCGGCCCGGGCCTTGACCAGTGACAGCGCGGCCTGGGCCGATTCGCGCATGACGTCGCCGAGCTGCCCGGTGATGGTGAGCTTACCGTTGCCGGGCGCGCGTGAGGCCTCGACAAACAGGATATCGCCGCCGGCAGGGGTCCAGGCCAGTCCGGTCGCCACCCCGGCGACCCCGGTGCGCAGGGCGACTTCGTCGTCCACGCGGCGCGGGCCGAGGATGTCGTGCAGATCGTCCGGGCCGATCTGCCCGGGGCCGGATTTGCCCTCGGCGACCTGCACCGCGGCATAACGGGCGATGGCGCCAATCTCACGCTCCAGATTGCGCAGGCCGGCTTCGCGGGTATAACCGGCAATCAGGGCGTCGAGCGCGTCGTCGGAGATATCACACTGGGCGCGTGTCACGCCGGCCTGTTCGAGCTGGCGATCGATCAGATAGCGCTTGGCGATCTGTTTCTTTTCGTCGCGCGTGTAGCCGGGCACTTCGATCACTTCCATGCGATCGCGCAGCGGCCCCGGGATGGTGTCCATCACGTTGGCGGTGGCGATGAACATGACTTTCGACAGGTCGAACGGCGTGCCGAGATAGTGATCGTTGAAGGAATCGTTCTGCGACGGGTCGAGCACTTCCAGCAGCGCGGATGCCGGGTCGCCGTGCGCCGAGGCGCCCAGTTTGTCCATCTCGTCGAGCATGAACACCGGGTTGCGCGTGCCGGCGCGGCGGATCTGGCTGATGATCGAGCCGGGCATGGCGCCGACATAGGTCCGACGATGGCCGCGGATTTCGGATTCGTCGTGCACCCCGCCGAGTGCGGCGCGCACGAACTCGCGGTTCATGGCGCGGGCGATCGAGCGGCCGAGCGAGGTCTTGCCCACACCGGGGGGACCGACGAAACACAGGATCGGCGCCTTGCCGTCGGGATTGAGCTTGTGCACCGCCAGATGCTCCAGGATACGGCGCTTGATCTTATCCAGACCGTAATGATCCTCATCGAGAATCCGGCGCGATTCGGCGATATCGATGGCGTCCTCGGACAGTTTGTCCCAGGGCAGCTCGGCCATCAGCTCGAGATAGGTCCGCACCATCGAATACTCGGCGGACGATTCGTTCATCCGCTCCAGGCGCTTCAATTCGCGTTCGGTCTGCTCAGCGGCGTCTTCCGGCAGATGCGCCTTGTCGAGTGCTTCGCGCAGGCGTTCCGCCTCTTCGGCGACCGATTCGTCCTCGCCTAGTTCGCGCTGGATCGAGCGCATCTGCTCGCGCAGCATCGCCTTGCGCTGATACTCGGACATCCGTTGCTGGGTCTGCTGGTTGATCTCGTTCGACAGCCGCATGACTTCCAGCCGGTAGTCCATGAACGACTGCACCAGCTCCAGCCGCGGCTCGAGTTCGATCGTCTCGAGGATCCGCTGCTTTTCCTTCGGCTTGAGGCCGAGATAGCCCGCGGTGGCATCGGCGAGCAGCGAGGCCGACTCGATCGACTGGATGGCGTTGGCTAGTTCCTGTGACGGACTCTCCATGAGCTGGATCGCTTCCAGCGCGCGGTTGCGCAGGGTGGTCATCCGCGCATCGACATGCTTGTCGCCTTCGGGGGCGGGCTCGTCGATCCATTTGACCTTCGCGGCGAGTCCACCATTGTCGTCCTGGACGAATTCACGCACGCGGAAACGGGCGATGCCCTGGCAGACCAGATGGTGCTGGCCATCGTTGCCGGTGACATAGCGCAGAATGTTCGCCGCGGTGCCGACCTTGTGCAGGCTGTGGGGCAAGTTGTTGGCGTCGCCGTCGGAATCGCCCAGCAGCAGGCCCACGGGTTGATCGGCACGCATGGCCCGCTGGGCGGCGTCGATCGCGGGTTTGCGATCGAGCACGATCGGCATGACCAGCTCCGGAAAGAGCACGGTTTCGCTCATCGGCAGGATGGTCAGCGTGTCCGGGCGCTGCGGCGTGTTCCGGTTGTAGACCAGCGTGGTGCTCGGCCCCTCGACGGTGTCGGGGCTGTCGTGATTGTCGGTTTCGGTCATGATTTCAGCGTTTGGCGAGCGTCAGGTACAGACATCCGTCGGTCAACTCCTGGCCGGTGATGACCAGCCGGGGCCAGGGCAGGACGACGCGGCGCTCGAAGTGGCCGTGCGGAATCTCCAGGCGATGCAGCAGCCCGTCACCGGCCGGTGTGGGCACGCGGCGATCGCCGGCCACGTAGAGCGTGTCGCCAGCGATTTCGAGATCGGTCAGGGTGCGATCGGACACGCCCGGTAGGGCAACGATCACATAGACCGCGTCGGGCGTTTCGAATATATCGACCGGCGGCTCCCACTGTCGGCGGGGACGCGTTTCGACGCGGCGGAAGAACTGACGCTGAATGCGATCGGCGCGTTCCTGGCGGCGCATCGCCTCGGACCACATCCAGCTCTCGAAATCGTCTACGGACATCGGTTCGCTCGATTGATGATTGCCTTTCAACATAGGGACAGCCGACGGGTGACACAAGCGCTGTCGTGGTGTTCGTCAGCCGAGACCGAACAACCAGACGATCAGCGGCACCAGCAGCGCGGTCAGCGCGCCGTTGAGCCCCATGGCCAGGCCCGAGAAGGCGCCGGCCTGCTGGTCGTACTCGAAGGCCCGGGCGGTGCCGATGCCGTGCGACGACACGCCCAGCGCAAAACCGCCGGCGACCGGGTCACGCAGGCCGAGCGCAGCCAGCAGCGGCAGGCCGAAGGCAGCCCCCAGAATACCGGTGATAATCACGAATACGGCCGTAAGCTGCGGGCTGCCGCCGATCTGGTCCGACACGCCCATCGCGATCGGTGTGGTGATCGAGCGCGGCAGTAACGACAGCAGCATCTGGCCGTTCAGACCCAGTGACCAGCCGATGGCAAGCGTCGACAGAATGCCGGTCAGCGCGCCGACGAAAAGCGCGATCGAAATCGGCAGCACGGCGCGCTTCAGGGTATCGATCTGCGCAGCCAGGGGCACGGCGAGTGCGACCGTCGCCGGGCCGAGCAGGAAATTCACGAACTGTGCGCCCTGAAAGTATTCGTCGTAGGGTGTACCGGTGGCAGACAGCAGCAACACGATCGCGCTGACCGATACCAGCACGGGGTTGAGTAGCGGAAACTGGCGGGCCTTGAAGTACAAATGCTTGGCGAGCCAGAACACGCCCACGGTGAGGGTCAGCCACAGCAGCGGCTGTTCGGCCAGATAGACCCAGATACGCGTGAACGACATCGCCTACGGCCCCTCGTTGCGCGGTCGCCATTTGAGCAGCCAGTGGAGGGTGACGGCGGTGACCACCAACGTAATGGCCGCGCTCGCCACGATCGTGATCGACAGTGCCACCCACTGTTCGGCCACCGCATGCAGATGCGCGATGATGCCGACCCCGGCCGGCACGAACAGCAGCGCGAGGTTCTGCAGCAGACCCTGTGCCGTGCGCTCGAATGGCGCCGGTGTGGCGCCACGCCACAGCAGATAAGCGAACAGCAGCAACATACCGACCACCGGGCCGGGCAGGGGAATGCCGGTGAGACGGATCACGATGGTGCCGATCAATTGCAGGATGAGCAGCGCGGCGATCGATCCAATCATGACGTTCCCTGGTTCGTCGCGAAGCCGGTTACGCGGGCCCGTCGGAGAGGGAAATAGAGCCGGCCGCACGGCCGGCCCACACCGGCCCTAGTCGAAGTAGCTGAAGGTGTCTCCATTGCGGATGCCGCGCACGCCTTCGTACATCAGACGGATGACGTTTTCGACATCCGATCGGTGCACCATTTCCACGGTGGTGTGCATGTAGCGCAGGGCCAGCGCGATGAGGGCCGACGGCACGCCGTGGTTGCTGTAGGCGAAGGCATCGGTATCGGTGCCGGTCGCCGGCGCGCGCGCCTGGCGCTGGAACGGGATGCTCTCGCGCTCGGCCGTCGCGATCAGATGCTCGCGCAGCTTGTTCTGCACGGCCGGCGCATAGGCGATCACCGGCCCGTCGCCGATCTTGAGTGAGCCGTGGGTAGTCTGCTCGATCATCGGCGTGGAGGTGTCGTGGGTCACGTCGGTGACGATGGCCACATCCGGTTTGATGCGCTCGGCGATCATGCTCGCGCCCTTGAGGCCGACTTCTTCCTGCACCGCATTGACCACGTAGAGACCGAAGTCCAGCTTGTGCCCGGACTCGTGCAGCAGACGGGCGACCTCGGCGATCATGAAGCCGCCGATACGGTTGTCGATTGCACGGCAGACGAACTTGTCGCCGTTGAGCACGCTGAATTCGTCCGGATAGGTCAGCACACAGCCGGGGTGGACGCCCATGGCCTCGACCTCGTCCTTGGACGAGGCGCCGACGTCGACGAAGATATTGTCCTTGGTCGGCGCCTTTTCGTTGCTCGGGTTGCGGGTATGGATCGCCGGCCAGCCGAACACGCCCTCGACCGGCCCCTTGTCGGTATGGATATGCACGCGCTTGGACGTCGCGATCTGATGATCCGAGCCGCCGTTGCGCAGCACGTAGATCAACCCCTTGTCGGTGATGTGATTGACGTACCAGCCGATTTCATCGGCATGGCCCTCGATCACGACCTTGTAATCGGCATCCGGATTGATCACGCCGACCGCAGTGCCGTATGCGTCGGTGATGAAGTCATCCACATAGGGAGCGAGATACGCCATCCAGAGTTTCTGCCCGGCGGACTCGTAGCCCGTCGGCGATGCGTTGTTCAGATAGCGCTCGAGAAACGCCATCGAATCGGCGTTGAGAATGGATTCGGTATCGGCCATGAAATATTCCGTTCGTACGCCGTCAGGCGCCTGAATGCAGGGTCGCATTGTCCGGCCGCCCGCGCGCCGGTTCAAGCGCGCCGAGCGGGGCTGGACTATTGCTGGTGGCAGACGGTGATGGCGTTTCCGGTCGACCCGTTATCGCCATGGGCAAACAATGTGGCCTTGGCACCCCGGCCGGTGCCGCGGGTCCACCACTCGTAGTGCTTGCCGACATAACGCGCACCGTCGGCGGAGATGGCGATGTGCATCGGCAGTTTATGGCCCTGGTAACGCACGACCGCGTGGTTGGTATCGGGGTAGCGCGCGCTGATGGTGCTGCCGTTGTTGCAATCGTAGTCGATCGCGCTGTTTTGCGCGGCGTGATTCGTGGTTTGCGCGTCGTGGCGCGCCGGCTTGCCGCCGACCGGGCCGCCGGTGGTTGGCGTCGCCGAGGCAGCGGAACCTTCCGGCCGCGGCAGGGTGTCGGGGGCACAGCCGGCGAGCGCGATCAGGGCGATGGCGCCGGCCAGGGCCGGCGCGAAACAACGTCGAAGCATGGGTGAGCCTTCAAATCATGTGGTGTTTGCAGCTTGTCACAGTCCGATGAATCCGGGCGAGATGGGCGGCACGGCGCGCGTACCGCCCCGTGACCCTATCCAGGCCGCTTCATCTGGAACCGATCGTCGCTGTCGATACCGAAATAATCCGCCGGTCCACCGGCGCGCATGATCGGGGCGGCGGCGACCGTGTCGAAAATGCCGTCAACCAGCAGTCGCTCGTCGATATGCACGCCCACGACCTCGCCGATAGTCAGCCAGTTGTTGGTTTGCCCGCCGGCCGCGGTTCGCAGGCGAACCACCTGGCTCAAGCGACATTCGAAGGCGACGCTGGCCTCGGCCACGCGCGGCGCGGCCACGACGGCGCCGGCCACGGGCGTGAGCCCGGCCAGTTCGAATTCGTCGATCTCGGCGGCGACGCTAGCCGAAGTCTGATTCATCGCGGCGGCAAGATTCCGGCTGGCCAGGTTCCAGACGAATTCGCCGGTCGCCTCGATGTTGCGCACGCTGTCCTTGTAGCCGTAGCTGGAGAAGGCGAGCATCGGCGGGTCGGCACTGATGGCGTTGAAGAAGCTGTACGGGGCGAGATTACGCTGCCCCTGGGCGTCCACGCTCGACACCCAACCGATCGGCCGCGGCGCGATGATGGATTTGAACGGATCGTGGGGCAGACCGTGCCCCTTGGCGGGTTCGTAGAAATGAAAGGCCATGCCATGTGTCGGCTTGATTGAGGCGAACAGCCTATAGGGCCACCGGCGACAGATCTATCAATTCGACGGGCCTGGGCGCGACCGATGCCGTGGCGCGCCCGCCATGAGTGCCTGCGGGTGGCACGGTTGCCTTGGCTACGCGCCGATGTGCGCCGAATCGGGCATCGAGCCTTACAACGGGCCCGATGCCTCGATCCGGGCGTCGATTCAGTCTTGCATCGCCTTGTGGATGCGCTGCTGCAGTTTGTGGTTGTTACGCGTCGCCTGGGCGATCTTGTTGTACTGCTTCACGGACAGCCCGTCCTTCTTGATCGTCTGCACGATCTGCTTGTTCATGTGCTGGCGATATTGCTTGGCCTGCTTTTTGTTGTCGGCGTTCTTGATCTTCTGCTGCGAGTTGCTCACCAGAGACCGCATATCGTTCTGTGCCTTGGCGAATTTCTGCACCTCGGCCTGCGAGACATGCGTGGAACCGGAATTCGATTGCGAATAGCTGGACTGCATGCCCGAGTCGCCCGACGCGTTGGTGCCCTGGGCGAATACCGGCGCCGCGGTTGCGGCCAGACCGAGCGCGATCACGGTGGCAGTCGTGGTGAACAGCGATTTGTTCATTGCTCTTGTCCTTTCGGTTGCATTGAGTGAGCGATCCCCTGAGTCGGGACCGCACGGCCACCAACGATCGACCGGCGCCTTCGGTTCCATGCTCGGGGCAATCGATCGCGCAGCCGGGGCCGGCTAGCGCTTGCCGGATCGCCGCCCGCTGCGCAGCGAGGCTTCGGTAAGATCGATGTCGGCCATGATGCGGCGCATGGTGACGTCATTGATCTCGCCCTCCCGGCGCAAACGATAGAGCTCCTCGCGCTCGGCGTTGAGCGCGGCCAGACGCAGCGTGCGCTCCATGCCGAAGCCGCGTCGCGCGCGTCGCTTGTCCTCGGCGTCCGAATCCGGGTCCAGCCAGGGGCGATAAGCCGCCATCACGCGCGCTGCGACTTCGGCGTACAGCGAGGCCTCGTCAGCATCCTCGGCTTGTGCCTTGTGCTCCTCGCGCATGTAGTCCAGCGCCTGGATGGCGGCCCGGGCCGACGCGGCACGCGCGTCGCGTTCCTCGGTGGCGCGTGGATCATCCGCGGGCAGTTGAATGCGCCGCAGCAACGGCGGCAGCGTCACCGTGGCAAGGGCCAGCGACAACAGAATCACCCCCGCGGCGATGAACACGAACACGCCGCGCCCGGGAAACGGCGTGCCGTCGCTTTCAGTCAACGGCAACGACAGGACAGCGGCGAGCGTGATCGCGCCGCGCACCCCGGCCAGGGTCGTGGTGGCGATGATCCGGGTCGATACGCGGGCCACGTTCTCGCCGCGCCGGCGTGCCCGCATCACGAACAGCTTGAGCATGATCCAGACCCACAGGTAGCGCGAGACCATCAGCAGCGCGAGCAGGGCGAACGGATACGCGGCGAGATGCCACCAGTCGACGCCGATCGACGCCTTGGCCTCGCCGGCATGCGCCACGATCACCGGGATCTGCTGACCAAGCAGTACGAAGATTACGCCGTTGAACACGAACTCGAGCATCGCCCACATGCCGCGGTTCTGCATGCGCGTGGTCAACTCGCCCTTGAGGGTATCGATGCTGTTGAGCGTCATGCCGGCCGCCACCGACGACAGAATGCCGGACACGCCGAGATGCTCGCCCATGAGATAGGCGCCGAACGGCAGTAACAATAGCAGCGCAACGTGGCTGGACGGATCGTCGCCGCGCCACTGAGTCAGAAAATGCCGGATCTGCGCGAACAGCCAGGCCAACGCCCAGCCGACCGCCAGGCCGCCGGCGGCGATGATGACAAAACTGAGCGCGGCTTTCGGCAGCGAGAACGCGCCGGTGAGGGTAGCCGCAATGCCGAAACGCAACGCCACCAGGCCGGAGGCGTCGTTCATCAATGCCTCGCCCTGCAGAATATGCAATAGCCGCGGCGGAATATGAGCGTTGCCGGTGATGGCGGATACAGCCACGGCATCGGTGGGCGAAAGCACCGCGCCCAGGGCGAACCCCGCGGCCAGCGGCACCTGCGGGATCAGCCAGTGCACGAAAAAACCGACGCAGAGCACGGTGACCATCACCAGGCCGAGCGCGAGTGCGGTGATCGGGCCCAGCAGTCGCCGGAATTCGCGGCGCGGCATGCGCCAAGCGTCGGCGAACAGCAGTGGCGGAATGAAAAGCAGGAAGAACAGTTCGGGATCAAGCCTTACGTGGAGCCCGAAATGAGGCACCGCGAGCGCGGCGCCGAGCGCGATCTGGACCAGGGGACGCGGCAACCGGAACGGCAGGAGACCGATCAGCACGCCGGAGGTGGCGACGGTGAGCAACAGGATCAGCGTGGTGATTACGATCGTCATCGAAAGTCGAACAAAGCCTTGTGTCGTGGTAACCGCTCGGGCCGCGCAGCGCATGCCGAGCGCGGCTCGCAGGAGCCATCGTGGATGGCCCGGCGCGCTCGGGCATCGGGAATGTTGGTTATTCTAGGGCCTGTTGCCGTTTCGTACGCGTGCCGCGTTGGAGATCGCAAATCGTGTCCGGCAAGGCGCGAGTTGCCGCGCCGCGGCGTGCCACGACCCAGACTCGCAACGCCGCCGGGCGCGATGGGCGGGCTGGGCAGCACCGGCGCGCTGGCGCATCATGGCCGGGTGTGCCGCAACCGTGATCATGCATGAGGCGAATCCAACCATGGTCCGACCTGACTGGACCTGAACTGGCGACGACCGCCGCGCAGGACCCGGTGGCGCTGCTGCCGGTGGCCGCGATCGAGCAGCACGGCCCGCATCTGCCGTTGGCGACCGACGTGACAATTGGCGAGGGGCTCGTCGATGCTGCCATTGCGCAGCTGGAATGCGATGCCGCGCCCCTCGATCTGTTGATCCTGCCCACGCTGGCCGTGGGCGCGAGCCTGGAACACACCGGCTTTGCCGGCACGCTGAGCCTGTCCGCCGAACAGGCCATCGCCCAGATCCGGGCGGTGGGCGCCAGCGTGGCGCGCGCCGGGATCCGGCGCCTGGTGTTGTTCAACAGCCACGGCGGCAACAAGGCCGTGCTCGATCTTGCGGCGCTGCAGCTGCGGGCGGATTACGGGCTGCTGGTGGTCAAGGCCAATTATTTCCGCTTCGCCCCGCCGACGGGTGCGCTGGGCGCCGAAGAGCTGGCGCACGGCCTGCACGGCGGGGCGCTGGAAACGTCGATGATGCTGCATCTGGCGCCCGGCACGGTACGCCGCGAGGCACTGGCCGATCACCCCTCGCTCGGGGCGCAGCGCGCGCGGGCGGGTGCCACGCTCGGCCCGGAGGGCGACGCCGGTTTCGCCTGGATGGCGGAGGATCTGAATCCGGCCGGCGTCACCGGCAATGCGGCGGCGGCCGACGCCGCGACGGGGGCGCGCCTGGTGGAGGCTTTCGGCGCACGCCTGGCCGAGATCGTGGCCGAAACGGCGACCTTTGATCTCGGCGCGCTCGGCGGGCCGGCTCGGTCGTGATCCTCAGTCCTGTTCGTTGCGGTCCGGGTCCGGCGTGTCGGTGAGTACCGGTTCCTGGAGCAGGGCGTCCAGCCAGTGGCCGGCCCGCTCCGCCTTGGTGGTCAGATAGCGCTGATTCTGCCGGGTCAGCCGACCGTAGATGCCACTGCGCCCGGCGACCTCGATCGGCTCGCGATTCATCGCGTCGATCTTGGCCGGATTGTTGGTGAGCAAATCGATATGCGCGACATCGAGCTGGGCCAGTATCTCGCGGGCCACGGCATAATCGCGCTCATCCTGGTCGAAACCGAGTACGCGATCGGCGTCGACCGTGTCCAGGCCGTCGTCCTGCATCTGGTAGGCCCGCATCTTGTTGGCCAGCCCGATGCCGCGGCCCTCTTGGGCCAGGTAGAGCAATACACCGCCACCGCGCTCGTGGATGGCGGCCAGGCTGGCCTTGAGCTGAGGGCCGCAGTCGCAGCGCAGGCTGCCGAAAAGATCACCGGTGAGGCAGGCCGAGTGCAGACGGACCGGCACCGGCGCCGGCCAGCACGCGGCGTCGCCGATGATGATGGCGACGTGCTCGCGCATGCCGTCGGCTTCGCGGAAGACGATGAAGCGCGAGTTGGGCGCGGCATCCAGCGGCACATCCGCTTCGCTCACGCGGCGCAGCAGCGACGGGGCGGCCTGGCGGTGGGCGAATACATCCGCCGCGGCGACCGACAACAGATCGCCGCGATCGAGGCGACGTGCGATGCGCGGGCCCAGATGATCATCCGGCTCGATCACGACCGCCGCGGGGATCAGCAAACCGCGGCGCATCAACGCCAGGGCGGCATGGCCCGCATCGGATATGGGCAGGGCCCGGCGTGTGTCGGGCCAGCGGGCGCCCGGATCGGCCGCCCACTGGATCAGCGCGTCGCGGCTGTCCGTGGCTTGCAATGCGATCGCGGCGGGTGCGCCGGCGGGAGAGCGGCCGAGGTGGGCCAGGCGATGCTCGGTCAGCACGAGCTGGGGCGCGTCGCGCGCGCCGGCACGCATTTCGTCCAGCAGCGCCGCGCTGGTGCCTTCGATGGATGCGACCAGATAGCGGGTTTGCGGCGTATCTATGACTACCGGCAGGCCGCGCCGAAGATCGAAGATCGCACGCTCGACATGTTGCATGAAGCGTTCCTGTATCGATTCCAAGTGCTGGGCAGTCATGCAACCGTGGCTTGCTAACGTGAATCCGCGGACGATAGGGCCGTCCGGAATCGTTTAAAGGCTGCGTATGATGCCATTTATCGACAACACTTACGCTTGGCGCGTGATTCGCGATGCGCGCCGTCGAGCGGCCGACGACATCTGGCGGGTCGACCGAGCGCTGACGATCGAGCCCGGGGGCCGGTGGGCGGCCGATGCCCCCGTCGAGGCGGAGGCGGCCTTTTTGTTCGATAGCTTGCTGCCGCTGGCGTTCTGTCGCCGCGATCATGTGGTGGCGCAGCTCGGCCAGAGCCTGGACGGGCGCATCGCCACCGCGAGCGGACATTCCCATTACGTCACCGGAGAGCCCAGCCGTGTTCATCTGCATCGACTGCGGGCGCTGGCCGACGTCGTGATCGTCGGCGCCGGGACGGTCGACGCCGATGATCCCCAGCTCACCGTGCGCCACGTCGCCGGCGATGACCCGGTGCGCGTGGTGCTCGACCCGCGCGCCCGGGTGCCGGCCGACCGGCGCGTGTTCAGCGATGGCGGGCCGCCAACGTGGCACGTCGTCGCCCCGGGTCAGGCGGCCGCGCCCGGCGCGTTGCCGTTGCCAATGGCCGGCACCGATAGCGACGGCCTGCCGCGGGCCATTCTCGACGCTCTGGCCGAGCGCGGACTGCATCGGGTGCTGATCGAAGGCGGCGGTGTGACCATTTCGCGCTTCATCGATGCCGGCTGCGTCGACCGGCTGCATACGGTCGTGGCACCGCTTTTGATCGGCTCGGGCCGGCCGGGGCTCGCCCTGGCCGAAATCGAAACGCTGCACCAGGCCCGGCGGCCGCGATGTCGGTCGTATGCGTTGGGCGAGGATCGGCTCTACGATCTGGATTTGCGGACGTCGCGCTAAGAGCCTATTGGAATAGGCTCTAGGGCCTGTTGCCGTTTCGTACACGTGCCGCGTTGTAGACCGCAAATCCGTCGAGACAAGGCGCGCGTCGCCGGTCGTGGCGAGCCACGATCAAGACGCGCAACGCCGTATCGGCGGATTTGCGGCCCAACCCGAAGGGACAAGCGCTGTTTTGCGGCAATACAGCGTTGTAGCTCAACGACTACGCTACGTTCGCTACGCCTCGTCTTGCCGCAAAACAGCGCTTGGCGCGGACGCGGACGAAACGGCAACAGGCCCTAAATCAGCGCCGGCGCGGATTGGGCAGGCCAAGCACGTCGACATGGCCGATGCACAGTCGCGCCCGGCCGCGCTCGACGGCCTCGACCCGCCGCGCCGCCCAAGCGGCCATGCGCTCGGCCTGATCCGGCTGCTGACTGGTTGCGGCCGAGTGCCAGCCCGCGATCAGGGCGCGTGCAAGGGCGGCGTCGTCGCGGCCGAGCTGCCAGTCGCTCGGCTGCGTAGCCACGGCATAACCGCATCGCGCCAGGGCATTGATCAACACCGCCGGGGCGGCGGCGCCGAGGGCGAGACCGAAGCCTTTGTCGCGCGCCTGATCACGGGCGAGGGCCCGGCGCACGACCGCATCGTCCACGTCGGCATCGGAGAACTGGATCCGGCCGTCGACGCTGAGCGTGATCAGTACCGCTGCGCCGGCGTGGGCGCAGGTCTCAGCCAGCGTGTCGATCCAGCCGCGCGAGACGAGATCGATCAGCGCGGAGGCGGTGACCAGATCGGCGTCGCGCAGCACCGGGGCCAGCGGGGCGGCCAGATCGACGATCTCGGCGGACAGCTGGCAACTCTCTCCGGCATCCGGCGGCATGGCGCGTTCGGCTGCGGCGAGCAGCTCGGCATCCTGGTCCAGCAGGCGCCACGCGACCGGCCGGTGCAGCCGCGGGGCCAGATAGCGCAGGTTGGATCCGCGTCCGGCGCCGAGATCCACCACCCGCGCGTGGCGCCCGGCGGCCGTGCGGCGCAGATGTTCGGCGGCGAAAAACGTGAGTCCGTGGGCCCGGCTGCGATGATCGACGGCTTCGCGAAGCGTCAGCCAATCGTCGGCGAAGTGCGAGCCCGCAGCGGGCAACGCGCCGCTCATGCGAGCGCGACCCGATCGAGGATCGCGGCAAAGCGCGCACCGGCGTCGTCCCAGTCAGGCAGGGTGGCGGCGGCCCGCAGCGCCCCCGCCGCCAGACCGGCGTAGGCGTCGGGATCGGACAGCAGCCGGCGCAGACCGTCGGCGAGCGCCTCGGAATCGCCCGGCGGCACCGCCAGCCCGGCGTCGTCCGGGAGCGTGTCGGCGAGCGCGCCGCCGGTGGTGGTGATGACGGGCAGGCCGTGGGCCAGCGCCTCGGTCACGACCATGCCGTAGCCCTCGTAGTAGGACGGCAGTATGAATAGGGTAGCGTCGTCGTAGGCAGCCGAGAGCGCCTGCGGCGGGCGGCTGCCGTTGAGATGAATGCGCCCGGCCAGCTGGTGACGATCGATGGCGTCGCGGATATCGGCCACGCACGCCGGGTCGCGTTCGGTGTCGCCGATGAAGTCGCAACGCCACGCCAGATCGGCGACTTGTGCCAGTGCCGCCACCAGAACGGCGTGGCCCTTGCGCGGAATCAGGCTAGCCACGCAAAGCAGGCGTGGCGTACCCCCGCGCTTTCGCAGTGCGATACCGGCCGGCTTGTCCAGACCGGGTGCCACGATATCGAGATCGGCGCGGGCGACGCCGTAGGCGCTGGCCAGGCGCCGGGCGGTGAATTCGCTGGTGACGATGACGTGCGCGGCGTTGGCGAGCGCGCGTCGCTCGTTCGCGAACAGGCGATCGGCCAACGCGCCGTCGATGCCGGATTCGTCGGCCAGTGGATGATGGATCAGCGCCACCAGTCGAAGCCGGTCCGATTCGCGCGCAATAATCTCCGGCAGGGCGCCGAACACGAGCCCGTCGACGATCACCAGTTCGCCATCGAGCCGCGCGGCGAGCGCTGCGGTCAGCGCCGACGCCGCCGGGTCGTCGGCCTCGGGAAAACGGCCGGCGAGCCCGACGACTTCAATGGCATGGCCGGCGCGGCTGGCCGCGCGCGAGATGCGGGCGTCGTAGATATAGCCGCCGGTGTACTGTGTCGGGTCGCCGGCGACCAGCATCAGGGTCGGTTTCACAGCTCGGCCTCGTAGCCGGCCCAGGCGATGTGCGACTCGGACAGTTGCACGCCCATCCGGCAGAGACCGGCCGCGCCCGCGCCGAGGCGCCCGTCCGCAATCGCCTGTTGCAGGCGATTGAAGATTTCGCCGGCCATGAATTCGGTGGTGGTGTTGCGTCCGGCCATGGCCGGGTTGTCGTCGAGGTTACGCAAATTGAATTCGGCCAGCGCTGCCGACAGCGCGGTCGAGGCGGCGCCGATATCGACCACCAGATCGTCGTCGTCGAGGGTCTGGCGATAAAAAGTGACATCGACGACATAAGTGGCGCCGTGGAGCGCCTGGGCGGGGCCGAACGTCGGGCTGGAGAAACTATGGGCGATCATGATGTGATCGCGCACGGTCAGGTGATACATGGCGGATCCTGGCAGTTGGCGTAGACGATGCGCTGGCACAGTGTACGGTCTGCGGGATCGGCCAGCCGTTCCATGATCGCCGGCAGGCTGTCGAAGTCGGCGTCGTCGGCGAACAGTACGTCGAACCGGGCATCCGCGCACAGGTCCAGCGCCAGCGCGAGCCGGCGCCGGTGACTCCAGCGGGCGGCGCGCGCAGGCGAGACCGTGCCCACCTGGCTCGCTTTTAGCGTGAGCCGCCGCGAATGGAACACCCCGCCCAGGGCCACACTGGTTGCCTGCGTGCCGAACCAGCTCAGTTCCACGATCTCGGCCTCGGGGCCGGCCAGGGACAGCGCGGTATTCAGCCCCGCGGCGCTCGCGCTGGCATGGAACACCAGATCGCGACCGCCGGTCGCGTTTTCGGGTCGGGCGAATGCCGCGCCCAGCGCCGACGCCACCGAGGCGCGGCCGCTGTCGATATCGACCAGTTCCACCGCGACGCCCGGCAGATCAACGCACAGACCGGCCACCAGGCTGCCGATCACGCCGGCGCCGACCACGCTGATCCGGTCGCCGACCCGGGGGCCGGCGTCCCACAACGCGTTGACGGCGGTTTCCATGTTGGCTGCGAGCACGGCGCGCTCGGCCGGCACGTTCGGCGGCACGGCCACCACGGCATCGCGTGGCACGACGTACCGCGTTTGGTGCGGATACAGACAGAAAACCGGACGGCCGAGCCAGCCCGGCGGTCCGCGCTCGACCACGCCGACGTTGGCATAACCATGCTTGACCGCACCGGGCAGGGTGCCGGCCTGGAACGGTGCACGCATGCGGTCGTATTCGCTTTCGGGCACGGCCCCGGCATAAACTAAGGTTTCGGTGCCGCGGCTGATCGCTGAATAGGAGGTTCGGACGACCACGTCGTCCGCGCCCGCGCAGGGCAGGGTTTCTGTGCGCAGGCTGGCGCGGCGCGGCGGCTCGAGCCAGAGTGCCCGGGCGATGTCAGCGGTCATGGCGGGCCGATGATGGACATGGTGGCCTAGACTAAGCGTTCGGCAGGCCCTTGGCCAGATTACGGCGCTCGGCTGCACTATGCACTTACAGTGCGTGCGTTGTATTTTATAAAAATGAATCGATGGGGTTCGGCCGGCCACAGCCGGGCCAAAGGGATGGGTTGTGAAGAATAGTTTTTTTGAGCGTTTCATCAGCCGCGGAACCCTGGTTTTGCACCACGCCGACGGTGCGGAACAGCGCTACGGTTCCGGCGAACCGGTCGCCCACGTGCATCTGCGGACGACCAAAGTGCTCAGGCGTTTGCTGGCTGATCCGGAAATGGCCTTCGGCGAGGCCTATATGGACGGCGACTGGTGGCCCGGCGAGGGCGGCCTGCAGGCGGTATTCCGCCTCTATTTCGCCAACGAGAACAACTTGCAATCCAATCGTTTGATGGATCTAGCGCGCCGCGCGTTCCACAGCGTGCGCGAAATGAATACCCGCATGCGCGCCGAGCGCAACGTGCAGCACCACTACGACATCGACAACGAGCTTTTCCAGCGTTTCCTCGACCCGGAAATGCAGTATTCCTGTGCCTATTTCGAACACGAGGGGATGTCGCTGGACGAGGCGCAACGCGCCAAGCTCGCGCATATCGGTCGCAAGCTGTTGCTCGAACCGGGGCAGAAGGTGCTCGATATCGGCTGTGGCTGGGGCGGGATGGCGCTGTTTCTGGCCCGCGAGTACGACGTCGATGTGGTCGGGCTGACCTTGTCCAACGATCAGTACGATCATGCCTGCCAACGCGCCGAGACGCTCGGTCTGAGCCACCGCGTGACCTTCCTCAAGGAGGACTATCGCGAGCATCAGGGCGCCTATGACGCCATCGTGTCGGTGGGCATGTTCGAGCATGTGGGGCGGCCGCAGTATCAGACGTTCTTCGATCAGGTCGCGCGCCTGCTCAAGCCGGACGGTCGCAGCCTGATTCATTTCATCGCGCGCAACGGCGTGCCGCCCAAGGACAGCCGCACCTGGATCCAGAAATACATTTTCCCGGGCGGCTATATTCCTTCCCTGTCGGATTTCGCGCCATGTATCGAGAAAACCGGCATGTCCCTGTCCGACCTCGAAGTCTGGCGGCTGCACTACGCCCGGACGCTGGCCGCCTGGAACGTGCGCTTCCAGGCCGAGCGCGATGTGTTCCGCGAGCGGCTGGGCGAACGCTTCTGCCGGATGTGGGAGTTTTACCTGCTCGGTTGCGAAGCGATCTTTCGCTACGGCCAGCTCGTGGTCTACCAAGTGCAACTGGCGCACCGCAACGATGCCGTGCCCGTCACGCGTGATTATCTGTACGCCGAGCAAGAGCCGGAGCCCGCGGTTGCTCGGGCCCGGCAATCGTCGGTGAGCGCGGCCGGCTGAACACGGCGGTCGGCCACGGTCGGTCTGGTTGGCGCCTCGGCTTGCGGTGGCGAGGCGCGCGGCCCGGTCAGTCAGAGGGCGCCGCGTTCGTGCACGTGGTACCAGCCTTCGCTGTCGGGTTTGCCGAGTTGCCGGAGCATTTGCTTGAGGCGACCGTCTGCCCCGGCGCGGGCGCGTAGCTTGACGTTCAGGTCATAGCGCCGATTCCGATCGGAGAGCGCCACCCTCCCGGTCAATGCCAGCGGCCCCTTGCTGTCGACAAGGCGCGCCTCGACCCCGTTGCTGTCGCGGTCCAGCCGTGCCTTGAAGCGGCCCAGGGGCAGCGGCGGGTTCAACAATTCCCACCGGCTGTCGGTGAGCTGGACGGTACCGGCCAGCGCGCTGATGGCGAGCTTGTCATCGAACCTCAGGTGATCCAGATTCAGGCCGATCCGTCCGGACAGGGGCATGAACGTATACCCCGCCAGATCCGACAACCAGCCGACGGTCGCTTCGCCCTGGACGTCGTCGAGCGAGTTGGAGCCGAGCACACCGCGATGAATGTCGCCCGAGACATGGCCCAGATCGCTGTCGACCCGTAGCGTTGCCGAAATCTCGCCGAGCAACAGCGCGGTCGGGTGTACGTGCCAGCGCACATTGCTCAGGGCGCCATGCGGTAGCACGGCGTAGGCCGCCTGGCCGTCGAGTAATGTGCCGGAAACCCCCTGCAGCCGAACCGGGGTATCGCGGGCGACCCAGCCGGCCACGAGGGACGCGGGCAGATAGGTCACGAGCCCGATCATGAAGGCGACTCCGCCGACGACCGCGAAACGCATGATCCGCCAGTTCATCAGGAGCCGCCCCGAACCAGGGTTAGCCGGGCCTCGACCCGGCCGGGGGCGCCCTCGGCCCGCGAAATCGTCGCCTCCGAGGCGACCACACCATAGTCGCTTTGCAAGGTTTTCAGCCAGTACAGCATGCGGTTGAAGTTGGCCTTGTCCAGGGTGACCATGGCTTCATCGTTGTTCTTCGGCTGAATATGGCTGACCGCACCGCCGAGATTGTGCGCGCGGCTGGTCGCATCGACGATGCTCAGCAGGGACTGACCGCGACCCTTGGGCTCGCTGTGCTGTGACGAGGCGCGCAATAGCTTCGCCTCGTTGCGGATGCCGAGCATCCAGCGGGCCTGGTTGGATTCGGCCGTCACCTGTTCGCGGGCGTTGGCCAGCGCGCTGTTCAACGGGTGCCACAGGCCGTAGTAGAAGATCCCGATGGCCACCATGACGGCGGCGGCCGCCACCATGATGCGCTCGCGCGGCGCCAGGCCCTGGAACCACGCCCTGAGCGCGTTCATTGGCTCGCCCCCGGGCTTACAGTGGCCCGGATCTGCACGCCCGAGGCGCTGGCGTCGGCGCCCTGCACGGATAGCTGAATATCGTCGCGCTGGGCGAATCCGGCGCGCAACGTCTCGACCGATTTCACGTTCTTGCCGTTCAGGCTGAGATTGAGTTTTCCGTTGCGGTACTGCATGGATTGAACTTGTAGATCGTCGGTCTGGCCGGTGACAGCGGCGACGGCCTGGACCAGCGGGAACAGGCCGCCGGCGCCGCCCTTGCCGCGCAACTGGCGAATGCCTTGTTCCGCCTGCACGCGCAGATCGTTGATGTTCTGCACCCCGGGAAAGGCATCGTGAAACGCGGCGAGTGTCTGCGCATGCAGGGCGTCGACCCGTTGGTCGAGCTGCCAGGTCTCGATGCCGCGCGCGACGATGGCGATGACGAGCCACGCGGCGGCCAACGCGCCCGTGAGCATCAGCGGTCGCCATTGGGACTGGAACTGCGAACGCGGCGCGAAGGCCCCCTGGCGCAGATTGGCGCCGCCACGCAGGGCTTCGGGCTCGGCCAGCAGCATGGCCACCAGGGCATCGGCATCGGCACAGACGACGAGATGCAACGCCGGGCTTTCCGCGTCACCCGCCCAATCGATAGCCAGCAGGCGTTGTGCCTCGGCGGCATCGATGGCGTACACGGTCGCGGCCATCGGCGCATCCAGTGCGCCCGCGACAATCGGCCAGAGATCGGTATCGCAGGCGAAGCCCGCTGTGGCTTCGGTGCGTGCCAGCACTCGATCCCCGCTGGCCGCGAGCTGCCAGTGATCGGCGCCGGGCGCGGGCAGGGCCATGTAGTCCGGCAGGATCCGCGTCGCCTCGATGCCAGCGGCGTCGAGCGCATCGCATACCGTTGTCATGCGATCGAGATCGATCACCGCAACCGGCGTCCCGCCAGCGCGGTCGGCGCTGCCGGCCAGGGCGAAATGCAGTTGCTCGACGCGCCCGGCGAGGCGATCCTCGAGTGCATAGCGGGCCGCCTGGAGCCGGCGCGAAGCCGTCCGGATCGGCGGCAGCGGTGCACGCGTCAGCAGCACATCCTCGCCCGGGATGAGCACCGATATCTCAGCATCCTCCCCCTCGATTGCGGCGGCAAACTCGGCGAGCGAACCCCGCGTCAGCTGCCGCTCGTCATCGAGCCAGGCCGCTTGCGTTCCATCGAAATACACCGCCAGCCGTTGGGCCACGTCAACTCCCCGAACCCGTATGCGCCAAGCCTGTTGGCGCCGGTATCTTGTCGTAATGCGCGCGGCTACGCCCATTCGTGGCAGGGCGCGCGGCGCCGGCAGGGGGCGTCTGTGTCGCCGCGCGGTATAACCCGGTCCACGCTCGGGCGCCGCCTCGCCCCCATATAAAATGTTTCGACACGATCGCTTGAATACGGCCCATGATGGGTGCCGGGCCATCCGGGCGCACCCCGCCGATGCGGCAGTCTAACGCAGTCCTGGCGTATGTTGGTCCGTCGCGTCGCAGGCGTACCCCGCGTCTCGTAACGCTCCTTCGTCGCTCTATTTCGGCGCCTTGCCACGCCATGCGCCGTTGCGCGGATGCGCCGTATTCCCGGCTATGGCGCGTCCGGCCGCCTTGCCCGGCGAGAAAAATCACGCGAAAGCCATGATCTGCACTGACGTCACCGCGCACTAGTAAGCCTGGGTTGCCTGGCGGACGATATCGACCGCACCGTTGCTGGCGCGGTGAAGCACGCTGTAGAACTGGGTGGTGCTGTCGGCCACCTTGATACGGCCGGCGACCAGAAAGTATTGCGTGGCGACCGACAACGAGGCGTTCTTGAGGTTCTGTCCCGCCAGCGGGTTCGCGCCCTGAAAGGCTTTGACCGATTTCCAGGGCGAGCCCTTGCGCAGGTCGGCCAGTTTCTTGCCGGTGCCGGGCGGCAGCTTCGCCAGCGACTGAAGTACCGGCGCCGGCGCGGTATCCACATTGATCGCGGTGGCCGTCGGCAACGCACTGATGTAAGGCGCGAGCTCGCGGTAGAGCAGCGGGGTCATCCCGCGAACCGCCGCCAGTTCGCTCGGGCTGACCATGAGCGTATTGCCGGTCCGATAGGCCGGTGACTGGCCGAGATAATAATCGTCCTCGGCGCCGTAGGGCCGACGTGGATTGATGTCCGGGTCGATCCAGTCCGCCGCGGACTGGGCGATGGTCCGGGCGGTGATCGAATCGGTATCCGACACGTCCTGAATCAGGCGCGCGAACTGGGCCGCGGCGGCATCCGGATTGCCGAGCGCCAGGTTGTTCAGATTGAAGCGCCCCTGAAGATCGATGATGCGGCCGCTGATCGAGCCGCCGTCGATCGGCAGGTGGTCGACCGGTTGCGCCCAGGCTTCTTGCAGCGAGTCGATCTTGGAATGCCGGGCATCCTCGCGCAGCTTGGCGCCCAGCCAGTTCTCGATGCCGATGCCGTACCACCACGCCTGTTCGGCGTTCCATATGTTGCCGGAGCGATGCATGGCCAGCGTCATACGCGAGATCATCGCCGCACTGATGATGGCCGACAACGCCACGATCAGCATCGCCATCAGCAAGGCAACGCCGCGTTGCCGGCTTCGCACGCTCATAGATGCGCGCCCGGCATGGCGAACAACAGCCGCAGATGGCCCCAGGCCCGGGTGTCGAGGCGGAGTTCGATGGCTACCGGCGGCGGCTGGGTGGCCTGGTTCGACAGATCGGAGACGGCGCCGTTGTTCTGCGGTGGCCAGCGATCCTGCCATTGGCCGTTCTTGTCGAGAAAACGCCATTCGATCTGGGTAACGCCATCGAGTAGATCGGTTTTCACCGGGGCGCTGTCCTGTGCCTGGTCGAGCACGCGGTAATAGGACCGCACGAGATGGCCGTGCGGCCCGAGCTGGTAGTGCACACGCTGCAGTGTCGAGCGCGGTTCCGACAACGGATTGGGCCAGCCGTCGCGGGTGATCTTCAGGCCGGTGTCCGGGTTGCCCATGACGGCCGGCTCGGCATCGCCGAAACGATTGCGCACCGGACGCGCGACGACTTGCTCGATGTCCTGCTGCAGCCGCCAGGTCGCCATCTGCAGCATCTTGCTGCGATCCAGCGCGGCATCGATCGAGTCGCGCGTATCGATCACCGACGACAGCCCGCCGTAGGCGATGGCGGCCATCACCGCGAACACCGCGATGGCGACGAGCAACTCGACCAGGGTGAAGCCGGACTGGGCGCGCGTCCGGCTCACGAGCCGCTCCCGGAGGTGGCGGTTTTCGTATGGCCGTTCGTGCTCGTCGTCGGCTTCTGATGCTGGGTCAGAAAACCGCTCAGCAATGTGATCGAATTCTTGTCCGCCTGGTGGGTATCCGGATCGACCGCATACACGCGCACATCGGCGCGACGCACGCTGGCATCCGCGGTACCGCTGATGGTGGTCTGCCAATGCCACGGGCTTCCGGCCATGGTGACGTCGTCGGAGCGCGTGCCCGTGCTCGGCCAGTTGGCGGCGATCTGATATTCGACCAGCCGGTTGCGGGCGATAATCTGCGCGATGGTGCGCTGATGGATATACGTCGCGTAGTCCGCATTCTGGGCGCCGGCCGAGACAAAGGCGACCAGAGCGATCGCGATGACCGCCAGCGCAATCAGTACCTCGATCAGCGTGAAGCCTTCAGCGCGCTGTTTCACCGCGCCACCCGCCTGCGTTTGATCTGGCCGTTCGATGTACCCGTGATGTCGAAGCGATGCTTGACACCGTCGGCCGATAGCTCAAGCGTAAAGGGCAGCAGTTCACCGCTGGCGAGAAACAGCGCGGCAGGCACGGCCAGCTTCCGGTTCCTGGGCGCATTGTCCCGGGACTGCGCGCCAGGCTCGCCGGGCTGGCGATCCGCAATGGGCGATGCCGGCAGGGTCAGCGTATCGACCTGCCGCTTGTTCCGGCTGCGGTCGCCGTTGGGGTTGATACGGTCGAGATGAATGTCCTTGTCGAGCCGGCGCGGGCGCAATGGCGAATCTGCGCTGCGAATGACCTTCCAGCCCTGGTCGGTCAGCCGGATGAAGCGATAGCCCGGGTCGGTGAGCTGCAGCCCGATGGTGTCGCCCGACAGGATCGATTCGTCGGCCGCGTCCTGCGCCAGCGCCAGCAGACGCTGCGATGCGGTGTCGAGCCGGTCGCCCGGTCCGGTTGGGTTCACCGATAGCGTGGCAAACGTCAACACCACGCCGATGATGACCAGCACGACCAGGATCTCGATGAGCGTAAAACCGCCCTGGGGCGACTGGTCCGGTGGCACGACCGGGGCGGCGGGGCAGGCTCGATCCGCGTGCCAAGCCTCCATCGCGGTTTGTCTCCGGTAGGGCCAACTCATCGCGCCGTGCGGCGTTGCGGCCAGGCGCCGCATGCCCGGATACGACCCGTTGCCGCAGCTTGCCCGGCACGAAAAAGCGTGCGGAAGCCGTGACGCAAGCTGACGTTACCGGACACTAGGAATTGTCGTTCAGCGTCCAGTTGCCGATATCGGCATCCGGACCGTCGCCGCCCGGCTTGTTGTCGCGGCCGAGGGTGTAGATATCGATCGGACCGTGCTGACCGGGATTGCGATAGTGATACACATGCCCCCACGGATCGGTCGGCAGGCTATCCAGATAGCCGCCCGATTTCCAGTTGCGGGGGACCGGCTGGCTGGTGGGCTTGTGCACCAGCGCCGCGAGGCCCTGCTCGGTGGTCGGATAGCGATAGTTGTCCAGGCGATACAGCTTGAGTGCCGAATCGATGGCCTTGATGTCCTGGCGCGCCTTGGCTTCGCGGGCGACGTCCGGTCGATCGATGATATTGGGCACAACGATGGCGGCGAGGATGCCCAGAATCACGACCACCACCATGATCTCGATCAGCGTGAAGCCGCTTTGTCGACGCCGGCGGGCGGCGCGTTGATGAGAAAAATGCATAGCGAAACTCCTCGCGGGCAACGGTGGAACCGGGCCGGTCACTTGACCAGTTGGTTGAGATTGAATACGGGCAACAGAACCGCCAGCACGATCATGAGCACGATGCCGCCCATGGCGAGAATGACCGCCGGTCCGAGAATGCCCATCACGCCTTCACGGATGGTCTCGACCTCGCGGTCCTGATGATCGGCGGCCCGGCCGAGCATGGTATCGAGCTCGCCGGACATTTCGCCGTTGGCGATCATGTGCAGAGTGATGGCGGGAAATAGCTGTTCTCGCTGCAGCGCCCGATGAATGGCGTCGCCTTCGCGCACGCGGGTGGCGGCGCGTTTGATCGCTTCGCGCATGGGCACGTTGGTCACCACGTCGGCGCCGATGGTCATGGCATCCAGTGCCGGCACGCCGCTGCTGGTGAGAATCGCCAGCGTCCGTGTGAAACGCGCGGTATTCACGGCGCGCGCGAAACGGCCGATCAGCGGGATGCGCAGCACGAACGCATGGAAACGGCGCTTGAATGCCGGCCGGCGCAGGCCGTAGCCAAAGGCCGTGATCGCGGCGGCAAGCAGGAGGGCGAGCAGCCAACCCCAGGTGCGCAGGAAATCACTGGTGGCGATCAGCGCCACGGTGAGTGCCGGCAGGCTCGCATGTACGCTGTTGAACACATGCACCAGCTTGGGCACGACCGTGGACAACAAGCCGATCACGATCGCGATCGACACGACCACCAGAAACGCCGGGTAGATGAGCGCGGCCAGGATTTTCTGGCGCAGCGCCTGTTGCTCCTCGACATAGTCGGCCAGGCCGTTGAGCACCTCGTCGATATGGCCGGACTGTTCGCCGGCCGCGGCCGTGGCCTGGTAGAGCGGGCCGAAGCTTTTCGGGAAGTCGGCCAGCGCGGCGGCGAAGGTATTGCCCTCGACCACCTGCGAGCGCACGCCCACGATGATCTTCTGCACACGCTCGTTCTCGGTCTGCTCGGCCACCGCCTTGAGCGCTTCTTCCATCGGCAGGCCGGCATGGGCGAGGGTGGCCAGCTGGCGGGTGAACAGCGCCAGTTCGGTCACGCTCATGCCGCGTGAGAAGGACAACAGAGAGCGGCCGGACGCGCCGATGGCGCGTTCCGCGACCTCGTTCACCTCGATCGGCGTCAGGCCGCGTTCGCGCAGCTGGGCGCGGATGGCACGCGCGGCGTCGCCTTCCAGCACGCCTTTCTTGCGGCGGCCCCGGGCGTCGAGCGCGGTGTATTCGAAAGCACCCATGGATAATGCCGCCGCTAGCCTTCGCGGGTCACGCGCAGTACTTCCTCGAGCGTGGTCCGGCCCGCCAGTACGTTGGCGCGGCCGTCCGCGCGAATGCTGGGCGTGGCCTTGCGGGCCTGGGCTTCGAGTGCGTACTCCGCAGCCTGTTCATGGATCATCTGTCGCAGTTCGTCATCGATCACCACCAGTTCGTAGATCCCGGTCCGTCCGCGGAAACCGGAATGGTTGCAGTGTTCGCAGCCGCCGGGTTTGTGCAATGTCGGCGGCTGATCCGGATCGGCCTTGAGCAGTTCGCACTCACGGCGATCCGCGGTGTAGGGCAGCTTGCAATCGGGGCAGAGCGTACGCACCAGCCGCTGGGCCATGATGCCGATCAGCGAGGACGATAATAAGAATGGCTCCACGCCCATGTCGCGCAGCCGCGCGATCGCGCCGACGGCGGTGTTGGTATGCAGCGTGGAGAGCACCAGATGCCCCGTCAGCGACGCCTGAACCGCGATCTCGGCGGTTTCCAGGTCGCGGATCTCGCCGATCATGACCACGTCCGGGTCCTGGCGCAGGATCGCGCGCAGCCCGCGCGCGAAGCTCATGTCGACCTTGGTGTTGACCTGGGTCTGGCCGATGCCGTCGAGGTAGTACTCGATCGGATCCTCGACCGTCATGATGTTGCGCGTGCGATCGTTGATACGGGTGATACCGGCATACAGCGTGGTGGTCTTGCCCGAGCCGGTCGGGCCGGTGACCAGGATGATGCCGTGCGGTTTGTGCACGAGTTCGTCGATCGCGGCAAGCGTGTTCTCGGGCATGCCGAGCTGCGGCAGATCGAGCCGGCCGGCCTGTTTGTCGAGCAGGCGCATGACCACACGCTCGCCGGTGCCCGACGGAATGGTCGACACGCGCACGTCGACCGGCCGGCCGGCGATGCGAACCGAAATGCGCCCGTCCTGCGGTACGCGTTTTTCCGCGATGTCGAGCTTGGCCATCACCTTGACGCGCGAGATCAGCCGGGGCGCGAGCTGGCGCGGCGGGTTCAGCACTTCACGCAGCACGCCGTCGACGCGAAAGCGTACGGTCAGGCGCGATTCGAAGGGCTCGATATGGATATCCGACGCGTTTTCCTTGATCGCCTCGGTGAGCAGGGCGTTGATCAGCCGGATGATCGGCGCATCGTCCGAGGACTCGAGCAGATCGGCCGGCTCGGACAGCGCGCGCGCGGCATCCGACAGATCCATGTCGTCATCCATGCCCTCGACGATCTGGCTGGATTCGGCGTCGCGGTTTTCGTAATCGTTCTGCAGCATCGCATCGAAGGCGCCGGCGGCAACGGTTTCGACCCGTAGCCGGCGTTTGGTATGCCGACGGACTTCCAGTAGCGCGGCGGCATTGACCGGCTCGCGCACGATCACGCGCACGCTGGCCTCGTCCTGGTCGCCGAGCATGATGCCGTAGCGCTTGGCGAAGGCGAACGACAGCCGCTCCAGCCGCGGCGCTGTGGACGTGCCGTCATCGGCATTGACCCCAAGCGGCTCGCCGTCGATGGGCTCGAGCGTAAGGGACTCGGCGCTGTTGCTCATGTCGCGATCCTCCCGGTCGACAAAGCGGTCACGAACTGGGCCCTGATATCAAATGCGTCGCGGGCATTGCCGACCCACAAGGGCTGTTTCGGCATTCACGCCGGCCGACGCCCACGGCCCCATTGATGGCGATGCCGGACATGGCGCCTAATCCGAGAACTGATCGCCACGCCGCTTACCCGTCGGCGACGAGCCGTTGTCCTTGGGCTGTACGCCGGTGTGCGAGCCGCCGCTGAAATTCTGCATCTTCGGCAGTTGCGGGCGCTCGTTGCCTTTCATCAGCGGCAGACGTTTGCGCGACTGCTGCATCTGCAGATGGCGCAGATATTTGTACTTCGCGGCGCTGTAGCGGTTGGATTCGCCGTCGCCACGCAGGATCGTCGGGCGGATGAAGTTCAACAGATTGCGCTTGTTGCGATCGACCGCATTAAAACGGAACAGGGAGCCCAGTATCGGGATATCGCCGAGCACGGGCACCTGGTTGTGCGTGACCTGGACATTGTTGTCGATCAGGCCGCCCAGCACCAGGATCTGGCCGTTCTGGACCTCGACCGCCGTCTGCAACGTGCGGCTGTTGGTGATCAGGCCGGCGTTGGTCGTCTGTTGCGCGCTGGGCGCAATCGACGAGACTTCCTCGTCGATCGTCAGCTGAATGGTGTTGCCGGCGCTGATCTGCGGAATGAAGGCGAGCTGGAGACCGACATCCTCCCGGTTGATGGTCTGGAAGGGGTTGTTGCCGTTGCCGACGCCGGACGTGCCGCTGGTATAACTGCCGGTGACGAACGGCACCTTCTGCCCGACCTTGATCTGTGCCTCCTCGTTATCGCGCGTGATCAGCGACGGCGTCGACAGCACGTTGGTGTCGACATTGTTCGACAGCGCGTTGACCAGCAGCGCGAAATTGACTTCGCCGTTGGTGCTGCCGAGAGCCACGTTGAGCCCCTGCTGGATCAGGTTGAGCGGGGTGCCGTTGGCGGCAGCCTGGGTCACGGCCGAGAGCGTGCCGGAGCTCAGGATGCTGGCCGCCGCCGGCCCGCCTTTCTTGAGGGCGGCGATATTGATACCGAGCTTCTTCGACTGCTGGATCCCGATTTCGGCGATGATGCCCTCGACCAGCACCTGCCCGCGCCGGATATCCAGCTTGGAGATGATGTGCTTGATCTTGCCCATCTTGTCGGCCGGGGCATGAATGATGAGCGCGTTGGCGCCGGCTTCGGCGATCACGGCGATATCGCTTTTGCTGCTGGACCCGGAAATACCCTGAACGGTGCTGCCAGAACCCGAGCCGCCGCGCTGGATCGGGCTGGTGCCGCCCAGCGAACTGCCACTGTTGCTGCCGTTGTCGCTGTTGCCGAAACCGCTGCCGCCCATGTTGCTCAGGCCGCGATTACGCGAGTTGCCGGAGGAGTAGCTCTGCCCGGTGGCGTAGGCCTGCAGCACGGGGGCGAGCGTCTCCGCATCGGCGTAGTTGAGATAGATGACCGCCGTGTCGCCGGATTCCTGCGACTTGGCGTCCATGTTGTGGATAATGCGACGGAGCTTGCCGCGCTCGGCGGCCGTGCCGGAGATCAGGACGCTATTGGTACGGTTCAGCGCCACAACGCTCGAACTGGCGTTCTTCTTGTTGTTGCCCTGCAGCTTGTGAATCGCATCGGCGACGTCGGAAGCATTGGCATTCGACAGATGCACTTGATCGACGCTGGACGAGCCATTGGCGTCGATGCGATGCACGATCTGCGTCAGACGCTGCACATTCGCCTCGCGGTCCGAGATCACCAGTGAGTTCGACGCCGAATAGGCCGCCAGATGGCCGTACTGCGGCACCAGCGGGCGCAGAATCGGCACCAGCTGATCGGCCGGCACGTTGTTGACGTGGATGACCTTGGTGACCATGTCTTCGTTCGCGGCGCCGCCCGCGCGGCCGAAACCGCCATCCTGCTTGGCCTTGATCTGCGGAATGATCTTGGTCACCTCGCCCGAGCGCACGGCGGCAAAGCCATGCACGTCCAGCACCGAGAGGAAGGTCTGATACAACTCGGCCGGCGTCATCGGCTGGTTCGACAGCACGGTCACCTTGCCCTTGACGCGCGGGTCGACGATGAAGTTACGGCCGGTCACCTCGCTGACCGTCGCGATCAGCGTGGTGATGTCGGCATCCTTGAGATTCAGCGTGAACGAATCATCACTGCCGTCGCTCTTGATGCCGGCCGGTGTCGCGTTCTGGGCCAGCGCGGCGACCGGCGCGAACATGAGGATGAACAGGCAAATCGCGGCTCCGACCCGATGCGGCGTCGATTTCATTGCAGATCGATCCGAATGGTCCGGCTCTGACCCGAGTCGTCTTGCACGGTCACCGTGGCCGTCGAAGCGTGCGCGAGGCTGCCGAGCAGCCGCAATGAGGCCGCCGGGTTGTTCAGTGGCTTGCCGTTGATCGCGGTCACGAGTTCCCCACGTTTAAGTCCTACTTTGTTAAACAAGGATTTATCCGCCCCCGGATAAACCCGATAGCCCACGAGATTGCCGTTTCGCCGGGCGGGCCGCAAGCGAATATAGTGCGACGCGGTCGCCGGGTTCGACAGGATCTCCTTGCGAATCGCGCCGATGCGATCCGCGACTGCGCCAGAGACCGTTCGCGATGCCGCGCCGCTAGCCGTTGCCGTCGAGCCCGACGAGTTGTGCGACCTCGAAGCCGTCGGCAACTGACTGCGCTTGATGCCGGTCAACGCGCGCACTTTCTTGATGCTCTCCAGTGTCAGTGTCTCGTAGTGGCCGCTGCGATCCAGAATGACGCGATCGGCATAGATGGCGTGCAGCTTGACGCCGGATACGATCTGCTCGCCCACCTTGTAACTGTCCTGCTTGCCCTTGGGGTCCTTGATCAGTGCCCGCGAGCGATCGCCGCGGCTGTCGGAGACAATGCCCGTGAGCACCAGGTTGAGATGTGTCTCCGGCGCCTTGATCTGTTTGACCTTGTCGGCCTTGGCGTTCGGCGACGGCTGCTCGCCGAACAGGTGGGCGCTGGCAATGGCGTCGATGTCGATCGTCTGGCTCGATGCCGCCCGGCTGCTGTCATTTGCAGCGCGCGGGGCGAGGGCGTGCGCGCCCGGTTCGGGCCACACCAGCCAGAACAGACGCGCGAGCGCCAACGCGATCAACGCAACCAGTACGAGATTGGCAATATCGGGGGCGCGCAGCGCCCAGCGACGCGCAGCGTGGGACAGTTCCATGGCCATGGCGGGCAGTCTAACCAACGCAGATGATGTCTGCGTTATAGAGAATTAGTGGTGTTTGTACTTGATCTTGCGGCGAGTAGACTAGCCCCCTGTCCGCGTCCGCGCTGCAAACGAAACCCTGGGTACAGGCCGGCGCGGTCGCCCGAGGGCCTTGCCCGCGGTCGGCAAGAAGATAGGAAGCTGGTTTGCATACAGCCAAAGCACGACGGATGAAGGGATGGCCCGGTGTGCACTCGGCGCGTGCGTGCGGCGCTGATTCGCGGCCGTTCGCCGGCAGCGCCGGCATGCTTGCCCGCGCGTTCGGCGGCGGGCAGACTGTGAGTGCGCGACGGGACGACCGCTTGCCACGCCGGCTGATCGGCCACTTTCGGTCACGACGGCCGGGGCGCGGGGTTTATTGATGTATCTGCGGTACTTCGGCTTTGATAGCTATCCGTTCGCGGCCACGCCGGACCCGACCTTTCTTTACCTGGGCCACAGCCACCGCGAAGCACTCGGGCATCTATTGTATGGCGCGGGCGAGCAGGGCGGTTTCGTCGCCCTGGTGGGCGAGGTCGGCACCGGCAAGACCACACTCATACGGGCGCTGGTCAAGAACGAGACACCGGACCTGGACATCGCGCTGTGCTGGAATCCGCATCTGGGCGTCACCGAATTCGTGGCGACGGTGTGCGACGAGCTCGGCGTGGACTATGACGCCGAGCGGGATACCACGCTCAAGACCCTCGTCGATCGGCTGAACGCGCATCTGCTTGAGGCGCATGCGGCCAACCGGCGCACCGTGCTGATCATCGACGAAGCGCAGAATCTCTCACGGGCGGTACTGGAGCAACTGCGCCTGCTGACCAACCTGGAGACACACAAGGCCAAGCTGCTGCGGGTGATCCTGGTCGGTCAGCCCGAGCTCGACGAGATGCTGGCCCGACACGACCTGCGCCAGCTCGCCCAGCGCATCACGGCTCGGTTCCGCCTGCAGCCGCTGGGCCTGGCCGAAACGCGGGCATACGTCCAGCATCGCCTGGAACGTGCCGGGGGGCCGCAGCATTTGTTCTCCGGGGCGGCCGTCATGACGCTGCGCCTGCTGACGCGGGGCGTCCCGCGGCTGATCAACATGGTCAGCGAACGTGCCCTGATGGGTGCGTATGCGCACAGTCGTCCCTATGTCGGGCCGTGGACCGTCATGCGCGCGGCGGCCGAAACCTTGCCGGCCCGCCCGCGTCGACCACAGGCGCGCTGGTGGCGTTTCGCGTTGCCGACCGGCGCACTCGCCGTGACCGGGATCGCGGTCGGGCTGGCCTGGCTGCCCGATATTCCCCGGACCAGCGCAGCGGAGGGGATCCGAGAGGCCCATGCCAGCAGCGAGCGGGTCGCCGCGGCCGACCCGAAAGCAAAGAACGCGGCGACGACCTCCAGCCCCGCTAACGCCGGGGCCGGCGGGGCGGGCAAGACGCCGGCCGATACCCCGGATGGCGGGAAAGGCGGAAAAGCGGCGGCCGGCGACCCATCCAAGGATGGAAGCCGGAAGGACAAGGCCGAGAGTGACGCGGCGAGCCAGCAGGGCAAGACGCAAACCAAGACCGACAAGACGGCCGACGACGAGGCCTCGACTGACGGCAACCAGGCGAAGTCCTCCGGGGAAAAGCCCAAAAAGGATACGCATACCCTGCCCAAGGGCAATGCCGACATGAATCAGCTGCTGCGGCTCTGGGGCGTGTTCGGCGCACAGATCCGCAGCGGTTGTTCGAGACTGCATGTGGGCGACCTGCGCTGTCTTGACGACACCGGCGACTTTGCCACCATCAAGCGTTACAACCGCCCGGCGCTGCTCACACTCCAGGAAAAGGACCACCGTCAGACCGTGCTGCTCAGCCGCATCAACGACGATGGCACGGTGACGCTGGTGGGCGGCGAGGGCACGCGCGACGTGGATCGTCAACTCTTGCTCAAGCTCTGGACCGGCCGCTTCCGGGTGATCTGGCGTTCGGACGCCGGTGTGGGGCTGATCCAGCCGGGTTCGGTGGGCAGTGCCGTGGTCTGGCTGCGCAAGCGCCTGATGCAGATCGACGGCAAGCATCCCGACAGTCAGGTTGGCCCCCCGTCGCCGGTCTACGATGATGCTCTGGGCAAGCGACTCAAGGCATTCCAGAAATCGCACGGCCTCAAGCCGGACGGCATCGCCGGCCCGCGCACCCAGATGATGCTCAATGGCGCTGTGCCGTCCCCGGGCGCGCCGTCGCTGACCCCCACCAAGTCTTCGGATAAGAAATAAGTGTCCTATCTCGTCGATGCACTGAAAAAGGCCGAACGCGAGCGCTACGCGCGCCAGGAACCGGATATCCAGGTCTTGTCGGCTGGCGCTGCGGCCTTGCCGGCCGGGCAGCGCTCCGGGCCCTGGCTGTGGCTGATGGCAATTCTCGTGGCCACCAACGTGGCACTGGCGATCTATGTCTGGCGTGCGCAACCGGGCCATCCGGCATCCGCCGTGGCGCTGGCGGATGCGCCGCCGCTCGGCAACAGTGACAAGCTCACACGGTTCGCACCGGGGTTATCCTTATCCATCCCCGATAACAAAACCGGCAACCAGGCCGCGGAGCCCGCCCCGTCGACACCGGCTACGCCTCGCGGCGGGACGACGCGTTCGGATCGCAACACCGCGGCAACCGCCGCTGCATCCCCATCCACCGGCCGGGCGAATCGGGTCGCGACGCGGACGAACGGCGACTCGCGGTCTCACGAACGGGTGCGCTATTCGAACGTGCCGCTGACCGGCGACGGGGCCACGGACGCCGCCCCCGCGAGCCGGCCGAATACAGCGGGCGGCGGCAATGGCGCGGACGCGCCGGATCAGTCTGCGTTCGACGATGTACCATCGGTGGATATCAACGGTCAGCTGTACAGCAGCGTGCCCGGGCGGAGTTTCATCCTGGTCAATGGGCGCCGTTATCACGAGGGTGAGCGTCTGGCGGCCGGCCCCGCGGTGGAAAGCATCGGCCCGAACGGCGCGACGCTGCGCTATCACGGGCGGCGATACCATGTGGCAGGCCCCGGCTAGTCACCGTTCGTCCGCGCCCCGGCGTCGCTGTGTGCTGGTCACGCTCATCCTATCCGCCGGATTGCTGCCGCCCGCCGCCCGGGCCGATTCGCTGCGCTGCAACGGTCATCTGGTAACCGACGGCGATCCGGCGGCCAGGGTGGTGCGCGCTTGTGGGCCACCAAGTTTCCGCGACCCGTGGTGGGGCGCTGCGCCGGCCACGGGGGTGCCGCCCATGATGGAATGGACGTACAACCGCGGACCGCGGCGCCTCATGGATCAGATTGTGTTCCGCGATGGGCGCGTGATATCCATCGCCACGGCTGGGTACGGCTTTCGTGCCGGTTCGCTGCCGCCCAACGGCCACTGCAACCCGGCAAGCATTGTCTCGGGGTTGTCCAAGTATGCGCTGCTCGAGGCCTGCGGCGAGCCCGTCCAGCGCAGCGGCGGCTATGTCAATTCGACACGCTACGATGACGGCACGCATCGG
Organism: Salinisphaera sp. LB1; assembly: GCF_003177035.1. Taxonomy (NCBI): domain Bacteria; kingdom Pseudomonadati; phylum Pseudomonadota; class Gammaproteobacteria; order Salinisphaerales; family Salinisphaeraceae; genus Salinisphaera; species Salinisphaera sp. LB1. The sequence continues at coordinate 3,424,298 of NZ_CP029488.1, forward strand.
TTATTCCTGCGTCACGCCGCGCATCCGGTCTACCGCGAACGCTGGATCTACAACTTTGGCAGCGACCGCCTGATGCGCGAAGTCACGCTCGAGAATGCGCGCGTGGTCTCGGTGCAGACGCTGGAGCGCGGTTTCGGTCCGCACTGACCGCCCGCCCGCTCAGTCGATGGCGTTGATGAGTTCGGATATCAGCTAAAGACTGAGGCCCACGGTGGTGGCCGCCGGGCAGGCCGACTTCGAGCTTTCCGGGCCCGTCGCCGACGCCAAAGGCTCACAACGGGCGCACTCAAGGGGCGTGCGCGGCGTTGTTGCCGACACACCGCGCGGCATGGGTTGCGTATGACGGAAGGGCGGGCCTCGCGGCCCGCCCTTCGCTGCGGATCAGCCGTGCTCGACCAGCTCGATCCAGTACCCGTCGGGATCCTTCACGAAAGCAATATGGTGCATGCGCCCGTCTTCCGGGCGCTTCTTGAATTCCACATTGTTCCGGTCCATCCAGTCGCAGGCGGCCTGGAGATCGGGCACGGTGAAGCAGATGTGGCCAAAGCCCTGCGGCTCGGAATTGCCGTCGTGATAGCGGGCGTTCGGGTCGTTTTCGGTGCCCCAGTTGTGCGTGAGCTCGAGTACGCCTTCGCGCCGGCCCACGTATTTCACGCGCTCGGACTCGTCCTCCGGCACGTCGTCGCCTTCCGTGGTGGCCAGGAAATACAACGTGAACTCGCCGTCCGGGTTCTCGCTGGTACGCAACAGGCGCATCCCGAAGACCTTGGTGTAAAAAGCCAGGGAGGCTTCCGGATCGACCACGCGGATCATCGTGTGGTTGAACACGAAACCCTGCGTCTCGCCCGGCACCTGTTCGTGCACGCCCGGGGCGTCCTGGGTATTGAAAGCCATGTATCGGTTCCAGCCGTGGATTGTGGCCATACTATGCATCAGGCCCGTGCGTCGGAGAAAGCGATCGGCCGTGGCTATGGGGTGCGCGAGGCTTACTCGGGACAAAGGAGGCGCACGCCAGCGCGGATCCGCGCGCGCCGTTCCCGGCACCGACGACGGCATGGGCCGGCGCGCATCGATACGGCTAACGGCTGATTGAACAATGCGAGTTGGTGCCGCCGGAGGGACTTGAACCCCCACAGCCTCACGGCTACTAGGACCTAAACCTAGCGTGTCTACCCATTCCACCACGGCGGCCTGGCGCGCATTCTAACCGATCGCGCCAGCCTGGCACAGTAATGTGCGGTAATGCTTGCCCGCGCGCGGGCAAGGCCGATCTCGCCGCGGTATCTCGAATCCGCTTTAAATCTCGTTTGTCGGAAGTCTTTTTAACCGGCTGATTTTCAATGTGCGGTATCGAGCTGATAACCGACGCCATGGACCGTTCGAATCATCTGTTTTGCGGTGGGACGTTCGAGCAGCTGGCGCAGGCGATGAATGTGGCCGCGTAGCGCGGCATCGGATTCAGGCGGGTTGTCGTCCCAGATCTGTTTTTCGATCTGGGCACGCGTGACCACGCCCGGGCAGGCGCGTACCAGGAGTTCGAGGATGCGGAAGCTGATGGGCGCGAGTTCGACCGGGATCTGCCCGCAATAGACGCTGCGTTGTTCCAGATCCATGTGCAGCTCGCCCGCGGTGAGCTGCGCGAGCCCCTGGCCGCATTCGGTCATGAGGGCCTTGAGTTGCTCGTGCAGCTCGCGGGGTTCGACCGAGCGCAACGCAAACGCATGCGGCCCGCATTCCGCGGGATCGCAGGGGCGCAGAGAGCCCGCGGCGAGTGCGAGCACCGGGGTCCGGCGGCCGGCGGCGTCCGTAAGCTGCCGGCAGAACGCGTCGACGCCGCAGCGCGGCATTTCGCTGTCCAGCACGACGATGTCGTAACGGTTCATCTCGCACAGTCGCAGCGCGAGCGCTTCGTCGTCGGCGTAGTCCGGCTCGTCGCCGGCGGCTTCGATGGTGTCCCCGATCTGGGTGGCAAGAGGGATATCGTCTTCGATGATCAATACGTGCATTGCCGGGTCCCGAGTCTGTTGTCGTCGATTGGCGGGCATACCGCATCCCAGCGCTATGACAATGATTTAGCGGCAAGGTTTACTCAGGGGCGAAAAAAAAGGGCCGTGTCCCGCCGGCCGGGATGCCGGCCCGGCGTGCGGGCTCGGCAGCGCCATCGCGGTGCCGATGATCAGCGCTCGCCGATTGCCGCTCGGCTGATGCACGACGCCTAAGGCAGTCGGGCACAAATCATGCGCGCCGCGCCCGTCAAGCGGAACGGCGCAGAGCGGCGATCGCGCCTGGCATTTCGTGCCAATGGGTCAGTACGCCGTCCGCGCCGAGTTCGGCGACCGGGGCGGACGCGTAGCCGAATGCCGCGAGTAGCACCGGCAGGCCGGCGGCGTGCCCGGCCTCGCGGTCGACGCCCATGTCGCCGACATACAGGGCGGCGTCGGCATCGCAGGCCAATGCCGCGAGACAGGCCCGCAGCGGCGCCGGATCGGGCTTGAGTGGGTGAACGCCGGCCCCGATCACCACATCGATGTAATGATCCAGGCCGAGATGCGCGATCACGTGCTCGGCGATCCGCTGCGGCTTGTTGGTGCAGACCGCGAGCCGTCTGCCATCGGCCCGCAGACGAGCGAGCGCCAGCACAGCGCCGTCGAAGACGACGCTGTGCTGGCAGGGACGGTCCTGGTAGCAGGCCGTGAAGGCAGCTGTGAGCGCGTCGATTTCCGTGCGGGTGGCGGCCACGTCGTGCGCGTCGAGGACACGCTCGATGAGTTTTCGGGCGCCGTCGCCGACGAACCGGCGTGCGGCGGCGGCGTCGATGACAATCCCGTGGTCCGTGAGTGCCGCGTTGACGGCGGCGGCGATGTCCGGCGCACTGTCGATCAGCGTGCCGTCGAGATCGAAGATCACGACCTGTGGCCAGCGGGTGTCGGCGTGCGGGATGGATTGGGTCATGGGCGGAACTCGCAGGCGGTTGGCGGGTGGGCGACAGGTCTTGGCGTAGAATGATGGCCTGTCTTCATTGTCCGTTCGAGGCCCGCGTGCCGGAAACCGCCTCGCAGGCCAGCCTGTGGTCTCTGCGACGCCAATTGTTCGCCCAGACCTGGCCGATGGCGATCGGGGTGCTGTCGTTGCTGGGGTTTCAGCTGGTTGACGCCGCCTTCGTCGCACGGCTGGGAACCGGGCCGTTGGCAGCCCAGTCGTTCACGTTCCCCGTCACTTTTCTGATGATCGGGATTCAGGTAGGTCTCGGCATCGCGATCGCGGCACTGATATCGCGCGCGATCGGCGCCGGCGAGATCGAGCGATCGCGGCGCCTGGGTTCGCTGGTGCTGATCGGCGGCAGCCTGACCGTGGGCGTGCTTGCGATCGTGCTCTGGTTCGCCCATGGCATGGTCTTCGCGCAGCTCGGTGCCAGCGCCGAGAACCTCGACCGGATCGCCCCTTACTGGGCAATCCAGCTCGTGGCGAACTGGTTGTCGGCGCTTTTGTACTTCGGTTACACGCTGTTTCGGGCACACAACGACACGCGCCTGCCGGGCATGCTGATGGTGCTCACCAGTCTGTGCAATCTGGCGCTGGATCCGCTGATGATCTTCGGCTGGGGGCCGGTCGGCGGCTTCGGGCTGCCGGGCGCGGCGATCGCGACCATCATCGCGTTTCTGATCGGGTTGTTGATTCTCGCGGCGTGCCTGTGGCGCCAGGACTGGCTGTCGAACGCCGGCCTGGTCGAGGAGGCGCGACGTTCGACGCGGCCGTTTGCGGTGATCGCCGGGCCGGCCATGATCAGCCAGCTGATGCCGCCGCTGGCGGCGATGGTGACGACCGGGCTGGTGGCGACGCTCGGCGATCCGGCGGTCGCCGCCTGGGGGCTGCAGAGCCGGCTGGAGACCATGTCGCTGATGGTCGTGCTGGGCCTGACCATGTCGCTGCCGCCATGGCTGGGGCATTGCTACGGCGCCGGCAACTGGCCGCGCATCCGGGCGCTGACGCATATTGCGTTTCAGGCGGTGCTGATCTGGCAGTTGCTTTTCGGCATGGCCATGGCGTTGGCCGCGCCCTGGGTGGCGGCGGCATTGGCCGGCAGCGCCGCGGTCCAGCATGACCTGGTACAGCTCATCCGTTTCATGCTGCCGAGCTATGCGCTGCTGGGTGTCTGCATGATCGTGGTCTCGGCCTCGAACGCGCTCGGCTGGCCGGTGCGGGCCATGCTCATCTCGTTCGCACGCCTGTTTGTCTGCTACCTGCCTTGCGTGGCCATCGGCGTATTCGCATCCAGCATGACCACGACGGCGATCGGCGCGCTGGCGGGCAACGTCCTCGCCGGCTCGATGGCATGGTTGCTATTTCGCGCCAGTCTGGCGCGCGTGGACGATTACGGCCGGGCCATGAGCAGAAGGGCGCGGGCATGAGCACGCGAAACGAAGCCGAACCGGCGCCGTCGCCGCTGCCGCGCCGGCATGCGGCTCGGTTGCGTCATTACTGGGGCTCGCAGGGCTGGGCGTGTCACGACAACATCGATATCGACCTGCTGCGGTGGTGTCTGGTCCATGAGCAGGCGGGCCGGGACAGTGCCAGCCGGTTCGCCTTGACCGAAGCAGGACGCGCCGCGCTCGGCGCCGGGCTCAAGCGCAACCGGAGTGCCCGCGACGCCCACAGCGAGGCCACGACCGCGGTGGCCAGCCATCTGGCTTCGATCGGGCGATTGGTGTTCACTGAACTCTCGGTGCGTACCGAACACGAAGGGCGCTGGCGCGCCTGCAAGCCGGATGTGTTTTCGTTGGTGCGCGGCCTGCGCGCCGACCATCTCGCACCGCAGGTACACGAGATCAAGGTTCGGCGCGCCGATCTGCTCTGCGAACTGCGGGCGGCCAAGATCGAACGCTATCGCGAACTCGCGGCCTCGATCTATCTGGTGATCGCGGAGGGCATCGCCGAACCCGGGGAAATCCCCGCCGACTATGGCGTGGCCGTGTATTCGCCCGACGCGCGGGTTCGGATCGCCCGCCCCGCGCCGATCGGCGATTACACGCTCGAGACCCGCCACTGGATGGCGCTCGCCAGAGCCACGCCGTTTACGACTGAGACGGCGACGGCGCAGCTGTCGTTGTAGAACCGGCGGTGTTCGGCTTTGAAGCGCCGCTGCGGGTGCCGAGCATGGCCTTGACATGGGCCAGCGCCTGCGTGATTCGATGCTTGACCATGGCCCGCACTTTCCCGGGCACCGCGCCGGCGGCGGGCTGGAAGCGGGCCTGCCAGATCAGCCGTGAGCCCGAGGCAGTGGCCTCGACCTCGACCCGGTCGCGATAGTGTCGTAGCGGCATATCGGTATGGATCATGCGGGTGGCGAACATGCGTTTGTCGGCGTTCCAGGCGGTCAGCGTATCGTCGATGGTGCTGCCATCCGCCGTGGTCATGTGGCGTTTGGCCCCGGGCTTGTTGTTCTTGCCGTGCGTGAGCGTGGTGCTTGTGATGAACGGGTCCCAGACACTCGGTGCATCGTAATCGCGCACGGTGGACCACACGATGTCCGGCGCTGCGGCGATCGTGACGCTGTCGCTTTCATGCAACGTCGGCGTCGGCTTGGATCCGGCGTCGGACCCGGCGGCAAGAGCGCTGCCGGCTATCAGGGGCAGCAGTAATAGTGCCGTAGTTTTATGTTTCATGTGACCTCCATGCGGCGGCTTGGCAACTCTGGGATCGTTGCAGACGACAAAGGTTCCTGACGCGCTGCTTGCGTTACGTTTAGTATCGGCGCTTCGCCCATCAATCGCTGCCCTCGATGACCGCTTCGTCTGCCGTTTTCACCCACTCCGGATTCAAATCCCTGCGCTGGCTCGTCGTGCTTGTGCTCGTCGGCCTGCTGGCCGGCTGTGGGGTGAACACCATCCCGCGTGACAACCAGGCGGTCAAAGCCGCATGGGCCCAGGTGCAGAACGAGTACCAGCGCCGCGCGGATCTGATCCCGAATCTGGTATCCACGGTCAAGGGCTACGCCAAGCATGAGCGGGACACACTCACCGCAGTCACCCAGGCGCGGGCCAAGGCCACGTCGATCCAGGTCGATGCCAGTACCATCGACAACCCCGACAAGCTCAAGCGCTATCTGTCGGCCCAGAATCAGCTGTCGGGGGCACTGGGCCGGCTGCTCGCGGTGTCCGAGCGCTATCCGGATCTGAAATCGAACCAGAATTTTCTGGCGCTGCAGTCGCAGCTCGAGGGCACGGAAAACCGCATCGCCGTCGCGCGGCGCGATTACATCCAGGCGGTACAGAAATACAATACCGATCTGGTGACCTTCCCGGGCCGGATCTGGCATTGGCTGCTGTATAGCGACATGAAGCCGCACGCCAATTTCAAGGCCTCGTCGCCGAACGCGGCGCAGGCGCCCAAGGTGTCGTTCTGATGCGGCCTGGCCTGCGCCGGGCGTTTGTTGCCCTGGTCGCGCTGGCGTTGATCGCGATCGCCTGTGTCGCCGACGCCAAACCGGATTTCCCCAAGCTGACCGGCCGGGTGGTGGACGACGCGCACATGCTCTCGCCGGCCGCGGAGACGCGGCTCACGCGCATGCTGGCCGCCCTCGAACAGGCCAACGGCGATCAGGTCGTCGTGGTCACGCTGCCCGATCTCGGCGGCGACTCGATCGAGACCTATGGCTACCAGCTCGGCCGCGCCTGGGGTATCGGGCAGAAGAAAAAGAACAACGGCGCGCTGTTGATCATCGCCAAGAAAGAGCATGCGATCCGGATCGAGGTCGGCTACGGCCTGGAAGGGCAGCTGACCGACGCCAAGTCCTCGGTGATCATCCATCAGGTCATCGAGCCCGCCTTCAAGAAGGGCAATTTCGACGCCGGCGTGCTTCAGGGCACGGCCGCCATCGTCCAGCTGCTCGGCGGTAAGCCGCCGTCCGAGCTGGTGCAGCAGGCCTCGCAGGCGATGCAGCATCAGCAGCACGAACAACGGCGACCGTCGCTGGGGCATACGCTGATGTTCTTTGTGCTCATCATCGCCATTGTCGCGCTGTTCGGCGGGGGCGGCGGCGGTCGTGGCGGACGCCGGCGCCGCGGTGGCTTCATGCCGTGGTTCATCCCCATGGGCGGAGGATTCGGTGGAGGTGCCGGTGGTTTTGGTGGCGGCGGCCTCGGCGGGGGCGGATTCTCCGGCGGTGGTGGCGGCTTCGGGGGCGGTGGCGCCTCGGGAGGTTGGTAAGCGATGACGGTTTTCAACGAACGGGCACGCGAGGCGGTGGCCGAGGCCATCAATCGAATCGAGCGCGATACCGATGCCGAAGTGGTGACCGTGGTCGCGCGCCAGGCCGATGAATATCGCTGGGTGGGCCTGTTCTGGGCTGCGCTGGCCGCGCTCATGCTGCCGGGGCTGGTCGTTTTCTTCCCGGCATGGTTCGACGTGCGCACGCTGCTGCTGATCCAGTGGGGCGTGTTCGTCGTGCTCGGCGCGATCTTTCAGCTGCCGGCGGTCACGCCGCGCCTGGTGCCCAGGGGCCTGCGGCATGCGCGCGCCGCGGCACTGGCTCGCAGCCAGTTTCTCGAGCAGAGCCTGCATCGCACGGAGGCGGCCACGGGCGTACTCATCTTCGTCGCCGAGGCCGAGCGCTATGTGGAAATTCTCACCGACCACGGCGTAGCGGCAAGAATCGACGATGCCGCCTGGTCGGCGATCATCGAGCGCTTTACCGCGCGCGTCGCGGCGGGCGAGACCGAGGCGGGGTTCGTCGAGTGCGTGGAAGCCTGTGGTGCCCGTCTCGCCGAGGCCGTGCCGGCCACGCATGCACGCAACGAGCTGCCCAACCGCCTGGTGGTTCTGGACTGAGAAAGGCGCGGGTCCGTCATTGGTCGTAGGACGGAACACGGGGCGCCTTTGTTGCTAGACTAGACCGCTTTTCTGCGACCCGCAGGGGGCACGAAATGGCCGAAGACAAGCCGCTCGTCGGCGTGATCATGGGCAGCACGTCCGATTGGGACACCATGCGCCATGCGCACGAGATGCTCGATCGTTTCGAGATCCCGCACGAGTGCCGTGTGGTTTCGGCCCATCGAACGCCGGATCTGATGCGTGAATACGCCACCACGGCCGAAGACCGGGGCCTGGAGGTGATCATCGCTGGTGCCGGCGGGGCGGCGCACCTGCCGGGCATGGTGGCCGCCCAGACGCTGCTTCCCGTGCTTGGCGTGCCGGTCAAGAGCCGGGCGCTGCAGGGCATCGATTCCCTGTTGTCGATCGTGCAGATGCCGGGCGGCGTACCGACGGCCACCTTCGCCATCGGCGACTCCGGCGCCAAGAACGCCGCGCTTTTTGCCGTCGCCCAGCTGGCCACCCGCCGCGAGCCGCTACGCCGCGCGCTGGCCGATTTCCGGGCCGCACAGGCCGAAAAAGTTCGAAACGAGACCTTGTCATGACGCGATCCAGTGGTTTTCGTTCCACCATTGCTCCCGGATCGACTTTGGGCGTGCTCGGCAGCGGTCAGCTCGGGCGCATGTTCGCGCTTTCGGCGCGCCGCATGGGCTATCGCGTGCATACCTTCTCACCGGGCGACGATACGCCGATGGGCCAGGTCGCCGATCGCGAGGCGGTGGGCGATTACCAGGATCTGGACGCCGTGGCGGAATTCGCTTCGCGCGTCGATGTGGTGACCTTCGAATTCGAGAATGTGCCGTTCGAGGCCGCCGCGACGGCCGCCGAGTACGTCCCGGTGCGCCCGGACGGCCGGGTGCTGCATATCGCGCAGCATCGCCAGCGCGAGAAGGATTTCCTGCATGGGGCGGGCTTTCCCACCGCGCCGTTCGAACACGTGCCCGATCGCGCCACGCTGACCGGGGCGATCGAGCGCCTGGGCACGCCGTGCGTGCTCAAGACTGCCGGCTTCGGCTACGACGGCAAGGGCCAGTACGTGATCAAGTCGCCCGACGAGGCCGATACGGCGTGGGCGGCGATCGGGGCCGGCGAGGCGGTGCTGGAAGGCTTCGTCGATTTCGACAGCGAGGTCTCGGTGATTGCCGCGCGCGGCGCGGACGGCGCATTCGCCCATTACGGCGTGGTCGAGAACCGGCACCGCGATCATATTCTGGATGTCTCCATCCCGGACGCGGTGCTCGATCCGGCGGTGGCCGACGAGGCGATACGGATTGCGCGCGGTGTCTTGGAGGCGCTGGATGTGGTCGGCGTGCTGTGCGTGGAGTTCTTCCTCGGCCGTGACGGCACCCTGCGCGTGAACGAACTGGCGCCGCGCCCGCACAACTCCGGGCATTTTTCGTTCGATGCCTGTGCCACCAGTCAGTTCGAGCAGCAGCTGCGCAGTGTCTGTGGCCTGCCGTTGGGCGACACCGCGCGGCTGGCCCCGTCGGCGATGGTGAACCTGCTGGGCGATCTCTGGCAGGACGGCACCCCGGACTGGACGGCGGCGTTGGCCGATCCGGCACTCAAGCTGCATCTCTACGGCAAGGGCGAAGCCCGCCCGGGCCGCAAGATGGGGCATATGACGGTATTCGGCGACGACCGTGAGGATGCGGCGCGGCGCGCAGTCGCAGCCCGGGATCGCCTCCTGCGGTCGAGTGCTTGAGCCACGGAGCGCCTTGACCGGCACCCGCGTGAAACGCCGACGCGGCCGCTTCACGCGCCGACTAGGGCACCGCAGCTGGCCCGGCTATCTCTGGCATCTTGGCCGCTCGCCTTATTTTCGCTATCGCAACGCGCGGTATCTGCATGCCCTGCGGGTGGCGGTGGCCATGGGCGCGTCGATCGGCCTGACCACCGGGCTGGGCGTGCCGTACGGATTCTGGGCCTCGATCACATTGCTGGTGGTGATCGGCGGGCTCCAGCATCACGGCAATATTCGCAAGAAAGCCTTCGAGCGCGGCGTGGCAACCGCGATCGGCGCCGCCCTCGGTCTGTTGCTTATCGCTCAGCACAGCGTGCTCGGCATGACGTCGCTCACCTATGCGCTGACCTCCATTCTGGCGGGGATCTGTGCCTACTACGCGGTCGGCAAGGCGGGCTATATCGCGCTGCTGACCGGCATCACGCTGGTAATCGTCGGCGGCCACGGCGACAACGCACTGGATATCGGCCTGTGGCGGGCGGCCAACGTCGGCATCGGGACACTGGTGGCGCTGGTGTTCTCCTTTGCTTTTCCCTTGTATGCCACCTACGACTGGCGTTTTCGTCTGGCCGAGAATCTACGCGAAAGCGCGCGGCTCTATACTCGCTTGATGATCGGTGCGCCGATGGGGGCGAAAGAGCAGGTGAGCGTGTTCGCCCAACTGTCGCGTCGGCTGGTGGCGCTACGTTCGCTGATTGCGCCGGTGTCCAAGGAACTCAGCGTGCCGGCCGGGCGGCTGGAGGAGATCCAGCGGCTGCATCGCTCGATACTGAGCGGGCTGGAATTGCTGGCCACGGCCGCCGCGCAGCGTGAAGACAGCCCCCAGTGGGGCGCGACCCGTGAAGTGCTGACCGCACGACGGTCGGTCATGCGGCGGATGCTGCTGGCCAGCGCCCGGGCGCTGCGCTCCGGCGATACACGCCGTCTGCACGCACTGGCGCGCCGCGAAGTCGGCCGCACGCCGGGGCCCGATCCGGATGCGCATCTCGCGTACGAGATGCAGGGGTCATATTGGCTGGCACAACGCCTCAGCGAACAGTCGCGACAGCTCGCCCTGGAACTGGCGACCATCGAACTCAAGTAGTCGGCGTATATTGAAGGCGCATGTCTGTTACATTAGATTGGTTGCAATTTAATGGTGAGGTTCACCAATGAAGCAAAATCTGATTCGTACAACATCCATCGCCGTAGCCGGCGCCATCGCACTCGCGGCTGTCGCCGCGCTCCCGGCGCTGGCCGCCGATACCCAGCATCTGCGCGGTCAGATCACGTCGGTATCCGACAACGGCTTCACGATGACCACCCGATCCGGCGACGAGCGCCAGATCGTGTTGTCGTCGAATACCAAGATCGCGGCCGTGACGAAAGGGGATCTGTCGAACATCGACAAGGGCACCTTCATCGGCACGGCCAACGTCGAACGCAATGGCCAGAACCGGGCGCTCGAGATGGTGATCTTTCCGCCGTCGATGAAGGGCACGGGCCTGGGTGATTACGGCTGGGATCTGTCGCCGGCGATGGCCAATGGCAGCGCCGGCGGTCAGGGCAGTGCCACTGCCAACGGTTCGAGCATGACCAACGGCACCGTCAGCGCCAAAACCAGTGGTGGCATGAGCGGCGGCTCAAGCATGACCAATGGCACGGTGAGCGCGAAGAGCGGTGGCTCGATGAGCTCGGGCTCGAGCATGACCAACGGCAGCGTGACCAGCAAGTCGGGCGGCGGCCAGTCGATCACCCTGCAGGTGGATTACGGCAAGGGCAGCAAGACGATCGTGGTGCCGGCCGACGTACCCACGGTCAAGGTGGCGCCGGGTCGCCGTTCGGATATCAAGGCCGGTGCCCATGTGTTCGTCGCCGGACCCAAGACCCATGGCAAATTCAGCGCCGAGCGCGTGATTGTCGGGCGTAATGGCACGGTGCCCCCGATGTAGTCGACCGCGGCCTATATCCTGGGGAAAGACAAAGCGGCGCCGGATGGTGCCGCTTTTATCGATACTGCGCATCGAGCGCCCACAGCCGGGCCAGCGTCTGGGTATCGGGTATGCCGTTCACGCCGGACGGACGGAAATGCATCTGGAAGGCACGCAATACCGCGTGGGTTCGCGCATCGAGCCGGCCGCTGACCGGCAGGTCGTAGCCATAGTCGGCGAGCCGGGACTGGATCTGCGCCACGGGCGGCGCATGGTCGGCGAAACGCCGCGCGTATAGCGCTACCCGTTCCGGATTGGGCCAGGCGCCGATACCTGCCCGGTACAGCCGATGCCATGGGAACGCCGGCCCCGGGTCGATCTTGCGCTGCGGGGCGATGTCGGAATGTCCGACCACATTCGCCGGCTTGATGTCGTAACGCGTCACGATATCGTGTGCCAGCGCGATCACGGCCCGGATCTGGGCATCGGTATAGGGTTGCCATCGACGCGGCTCGCCCGGCGTGTCGATGGGGCCCAGATTGACGATCTCGATACCGATCGAGGTGTCATTGATGTGATGGCGCCCGGCCCAGCTGCTCGCCCCGGCATGCCATGCGCGTTCGTCCTCGGGCAAGAGCTGGCGTACGATCGGCGCGCCGTCGCGTGTTGTCGGCTCGGGGCCGACCAGATAATGCACGCTCACATGAGGCCCCGTCAGCACCGTCAGCGCGCGGCCGGCGCGATCGCTGGTGTAGTGCAGGACCAGAAAACGCACGCGATGATTGTATGCGCTGGCCTGCACGCTTTGATCGGCCCAGTAACCCGATCGCTTCTTGAGCGTGGCCGGTGGCCCGCAGCCGGCCAATGCGGCCGCCGCGGCGAGCGCCAGGCTCCACAGGCAGCGTCGGCCGGGCCTCGGCAACGGCGCTCGCATGCGGCTCAATCGCCGGTGCCGCGCGGCCGGTCGGTGTCGTCGTAACTGATTTCGGTCTTGCCGTGCGGTTTCGGGCGGCCGTTTTCGTCGACCGAGACGAACACGATCTGGTCGATGGTGAGAATCGACTTGCGGCTGATCTTGTTGCGCACCTCGCAACACATGGTCAGCGACGTGCGCCCGAATTTCGTCGCCATGATGCCCAGTTCGATGATGTCGGACTGGATGGCGGTCGACACGAAATTGATTTCCGAGATGTACTTCGTGACGATACGCGGGTTTTCGAGCTGGATGATCGCGTAGATTGCGGCTTCTTCGTCGATCCAGCGCAGCAGGCTGCCGCCGAACAAGGTGCCGTTCGGGTTCAGATCCTCCGGCTTGATCCACTTGCGCGTATGAAAATTCATTGAGTCGTCCCGGCGAATGACGATCAGTATTTTACTGATCCGATCGGCAAATGGTTATTTGCAAGCCGGGTAAACCGACGGACTTTCGGGAACCGCCATTGTCCACTGACACCCAGCAATCCATCGAAGATATTCTCGAGCGCGTGCAGACGCGTGACCGCTATCGGCTGCTCCGGCAATGGAACAAGGCCGGTGACGCCGCGGCCCGGGCCAGGGTCGAGCAAGGCATCACCGCCAGTGCGGCGATCACGGAACGGCGGGCGGCAGAGCGCCCGCCCATCGTACTGGCCGAGGGGTTGCCGGTCACGGCCCGCGCGGACGAAATCCGCTCGGCGATCGAATCGCACCAGGTGGTGATCGTCTGCGGCGAAACGGGCTCAGGCAAGACCACGCAACTGCCGAAGCTGTTGATGCAGGCCGGCATCGGCGATCGCGGCCTGATCGGGCATACCCAGCCGCGCCGGCTCGCGGCACGCAGCGTGGGCCAGCGCGTGGCCGAGGAGACCGGCACCGAATCCGGCGGCCTGGTCGGCTTCCAGACGCGCTTCGAGAACAAGCTCTCCGATGCCACCCAGGTCAAGCTGATGACCGACGGCATTCTGCTGGCCGAGACCGCGCGCGACCGGTTTCTGAACAAGTACGAGGCCATCGTCATCGACGAGGCCCACGAGCGCACGCTCAACGTCGATTTTCTGCTCGGCTATCTCAAGCGCATCCTGCGGAATCGGCCGGATCTGAAGGTCATCGTGACCTCGGCGACCATCGACCCGGAGCGCTTCGCCGAATTCTTCGACGACGCCCCGATCATCAATGTCGAGGGGCGTGGCTATCCGGTCGAGGTGCGCTATCGGCCGCCGGTCGAGCCGGACGCCGAGCGCGCGCTGGACTGGCCGGATGCGATCGAAAGTGCCGTGCGCGAGCTCTGGCGCGAAGGGCCGGGCGACATCCTGGTCTTTCTGCCGGGCGAGCGTGACATTCGCGATACCGAGCGGCATCTGTCGAAGGCGCTGGCCGGCGACAAGTTCGTCGCCGAGATCGTGCCGTTGTATGCCCGGCTGACACGCTCAGCGCAGAACCGGATCTTTTCGGCCTCCAACGGGCGCCGCGTCGTGTTGTCGACCAACGTGGCCGAAACTTCGCTCACCGTGCCCGGCATCCGTTACGTGGTCGATACCGGCCTGGCGCGCATCAGCCGATATTCCACCGCCGCCAAGGTGCAACGCCTGCCGATCGAACCGGTCTCCAAGGCGAGCTGCAACCAGCGTGCGGGGCGTTGCGGCCGCGTGGCCCCCGGGGTGTGCATCCGGCTGTTCGACGAGGCCGACTATGAGGCGCGGCCCGATTTCACCGACCCGGAGATCCGGCGCACCAATCTGGCCAACGTGCTGCTCACGATGGCGGATCTGAAGCTCGGCGCAATCGAGGAATTCCCGTTCATCGATCCGCCCGAGCGGCGCTATATCAACGACGGTCGTAATCTGCTCGCCCAGCTCGAAGCACTCGCCGATGGCCGCATTACCCCACTCGGCCGCCAGCTCGCGCGGCTGCCGCTCGATCCGCGCATCGGCCGCATGCTGATTGCCGGCCATGCGCTCGGTGTTTCGCCTGCCATGCGCGTGATCGCTTCCGGTCTGACGATCCAGGATCCGCGCGAGCGCCCGGCCGGCATGCGCGACGCGGCCGACGAGGCCCAGAAACCCTTCGTCGACAATCGCTCGGATTTCATCAGTCTGCTGCGACTCTGGGACGCGTTCGTCGAGGCGCGGCGCGAATTGTCCGGCAACAAGCTGCGGGCCTGGTGCAAGAACCGCTTCATCAATTTCATGCGCATGCGCGAGTGGGAGGATCTGGCGCGCCAGTTGCGCCGGATCGGCCACGATATCGGGCTCAACAGCGACCCGGCGCGCGGGCCCCTGGCGGATGTCGATCCGGTGACGCTGCACCAGGCGCTGCTGCCGGGGCTGCTCGATCATGTCGGTCAGCTCGACGAGCCGGGCGAGGGCAAGCCGAAGAAAAAGGGCGCCGAGTATCTAGGCGCGCGCGGGCGCAAGTTCCGCATCTTTCCCGGCTCGGGGCTGGCCCGGCGCCCGCCGAAATGGATCGTGGCTGGTGAACTGATCGAGACCAGCGCCTTGTTCGCGCATACCGTGGCCGGCGTCGACCCCAAGTGGATCGAGCAGGCAGCGGCGCATCTGGTGACGCGTGAGCACTACGATCCGCACTGGGAGAAACGCCGGGGCCAGGTGGCGGCGCGCGAGCGGGTCAAGCTGTTCGGGCTGACCCTCGCCGATGGGCGAAAGGTCGATTTCGGCCGCATCGACCCGGTGCTGGCACGCGAGATCTTCATCCGCGACGGACTGGTCGCCTTTGCCGTGGCCGACCGGCGCGGCAAGTTGCCGGAGTTTCTGGCCTATAACCAGGCGGTGGTCGAGGAGATCCAGAATCGCGAGGCGCGTTTTCGCCGGCGCGATCTGCTGGTCGACGAGACCACGCAGGCAGCGTTCTACGATGCGCGATTGCCGGCGACAGTGCACGACCGCAAGACACTCGACCAGTGGTTGAAGAAAAACGACGCCGACATCCTGCATTTCGACGAGGACCAGCTGTTGCGCTCGGCCGGCGTCGAACTGGAAGAGGGCGCGTATCCGGAATCGATGACGCTCGGCGATCTACCAGTCAAGCTCGATTATGCGTTCGAGCCGGGGCGGCCGGACGATGGCGTCACGGCGCGGATTCCGCTGGCCGCGCTCAACCAGATGTCGGGTGAGCGCGCCGACTGGCTCGTACCCGGTCTGCTGGAGGAGAAGTTTCGCGAATATCTCAAGGCGCTGCCAAAGACGCTGCGCAAGCGGGTGGTACCCGTGCCGGAGTTTGCCCGCGCCGCTGCCGAACGGGTCGAATTCGGCTCGGGCGACCCGGAAGCCGCGCTGCGCCGGGCCATCCGCGAGATGACCGGGCTGGAGATACCCGACGATGCCTGGGAGGGTTTCGCCCCGAGCGATCATCTTCGGATGCGTTTCGAGGTCGTGGATGAGGCCGGCGAGACCATTGCCACCGGCCGCGATCTGTCACGCCTGCGCGAGGAACTGGGCGAACGCGCCCGGGCGGCCGTATCGCAATCTGCCGACCATGATTTGCGCCGCACGGGGCTTACGGCATGGCCGGCGGATGTCGCGCTGGATCGGCCGGTCACGCTCGAGCATGCGGGGGTGCGCATCGAGGCCTTGCCGGCGTTGATCGATCGCGGCGATCACGTGGATCTGGAGTTGCTCGACGAGCCGGCGGAGGCAGCGCGTGTTCATCGCCGTGGCGTGATCCGCCTGATCCGGCTGGCAGCGAGCCGGCCCACGCGACTGGTCAAGCGCGATCTGCCGAACCTCAAGCGTCATGCGGTGGCGAAGTTCGATCGGCCGCCGGAAACCACCGGCGTGGATCCCGCGCTGGTCGAGATTATCGAACAGGACGGCGAGTCCGCGCTGGTGGCGGATCTTCTGATCGCGCTGATCGACGCGCGTCTTGGCGCGACCCCGGTAACGGCGGACCAATTCGACGCCGCGCTGGAAACGGCGCGTTCGCATTTGATGGCCGACGCGGTCGCGCTCTGGCAGGCGCTGGAGCCGATGCTGGACACGCTCGCGACGATTCGCAAACGACTGTCGAAGAACATCGGCCTGGACTGGATGGCGTCGATCGAGGACATCAACGATCAACTGGCCCATCTCGTGCACCTCGGTTTCATCAGTTCGGCCGATGACCCGTTGGCCGGGGCGAAGGATCTGGCGCGTTATCTCAAGGCCATCGACGCCCGGCTCGACAAGCTGGCCGCGGACGGCGCCGCCGCCGACAAGGCGCGCATGCGCGATGTCACGCCGTATTGGCAGGCATACAAGCAACGCGCCGAGAAAGCCGTGCGGCGCGGTCATTGGTCGGACGAACTCACCCTGCTGCGCTGGATGGTCGAGGAATTCCGTGTACAGCTCTTCGCCCAGCAACTGGGAACCGCGATCAAGGTTTCATCCAAGCGTCTCGATGCGCAGTTGGCGGCTTGTTGACGCGCCCTGATCGTCGTATCGCGATGACCGATGGGCTGCAGGCATGCGGCCGAATGACCGCGCGCGCCCGGCCCTCTATCGGAATTGCCGCCTACCGGCCCCGGGACGGTTGCTGTATTGTGCAACCCACACGCCACCCATAATCTGACGCTGTTTCGTCGTGATCGCCGACCGATCGTTCCCAGGACGTTTTCATGTGCCGTCCGTGCCAATCGGAAGCCGCGCGGTGTTGCCGGGGCTGTCTACCCCATCGGCTATGTCATCGCCGCGGCGGACGCACTACCCCAAACGCCAATTGCAGCCAGGCACAATGGGAACTACCGTTTCGCGCGGCTATCGGTCGCGGGCGTGGTCGCCATCATCATTGCGATCTGCGCCATGCTCGGGCGAGAATCGCGGGGCACCGAATTTGCCAAGGCGGCGTCCTGACTCTCACGCCGCACTCGCGGACTGCATGATCGCGGCCCGCCTTCCAACCACACAAGGGGATAACAAATGTCCAGAGCTTTCCGGTTTTCCGCCGTCCTGCTGTGCGCAGCCAGCCTGTTCGGCGTCGTCGGCGTAGCGGCGGCCCAGAACAGCAATGCCGCTGCGGGCAAGTCGGGCCAGAACAACGTCAAGATCACGCACTACGACGACTGGGAAGTTCGCTGCCCGAAGTCGGGTAAAAAGAACGA
The DNA here is from genome assembly GCF_003177035.1 of Salinisphaera sp. LB1. Taxonomy (NCBI): domain Bacteria; kingdom Pseudomonadati; phylum Pseudomonadota; class Gammaproteobacteria; order Salinisphaerales; family Salinisphaeraceae; genus Salinisphaera; species Salinisphaera sp. LB1. Next base: position 3,441,891 of record NZ_CP029488.1, read on the forward strand.
GTGCGAGATGACGCAGCTGGTCAAGAGTCCGGATTCCGGCAAGCCGATCATGCGCGTGGTCATGGGTTACCCGCCGCAGATCAACACGGCCGCGATGATCTTCATCCTACCGCTGGGAACGCGTCTGGCCCCGGGGGTGCAGCTCAGCGTGGACGGCGATCAGCCGCGCCGGTTCCCGTTCCAGATCTGTCTCGAGCAGGGCTGCCGCGCGGACTTCCCGATCAAGAACTCGCTGCTGAACAAGCTCAAGCATGGTCACACGGCGCAAGTCACGATCGTCGGGCCGAAGGGCGATCAGATCAAATTGAAAGTTTCGCTGTCGGGCTTCACCGACGCCAACAACGCCATCGCGCAGTAGCGCGATCACGGCGCAGCCGTGTCGCACGGGCGCCGGTCGACGCGGTCGGCTGGCGCTTTTTTATGGCCGCGTGTGGCCGGAAGCGGCAACGACGTCGTCGAGTGCCTTGAGCAAGACGGGTAAACGCGACACGAATCCCGGATATTGCCGCAACAGGGCGGGAAGCGCCTCGGGCAGTGGATTACGGCGGGTTGCACGCCGTCCGACGGCTGCCAGAGCCCGGTCAATCCCGCCGGGCCTGGTATAGCCGACGAGCATTCGCGCGAAGGCATGCACATCGGGGGCGGGCACCGGCGCAGCTGCCGGCCACTCGTCGGCTACCCGGGCCGCCATGCGGAAGGCGAAGGTCTGTAGCGGCTCATCGTTGTACTCATGCCAGCTGCGGGCCAGGGCGTGGTCGAAGCCGATATCCACGACGATGCCGGCATAGCGCCGAAGTGGCGGGGCAAAGCGTTCACGCAGTTCGCGGTGTGCCGGATGGGCGTCACTTGCCGAGTCGATGGCCCGGTGCAGGCGGATGCCGTGATCGGTATCGGGGTCGAAACACAGGCGATCGATCCGGCCCTTGACGATATCGCCCAGGATCTGTCCGGCAGCCGAGGTGTCGCTGCGATCGGCCAACCGAAGATGGACGAGCAGGTTCATTCGCCACCGCCGACCGCGCGTTGGTAATAAGCGACGTCGTGGGCCTGCCCGAATTTATGGCCCACGCCCTGGAGTACGCCCACACGGGTGAACCCGAAGTGCTCGTGGAATCGCACACTGGCCGGGTTGGGCAGCGTGATGGCTGCGATCGCCTGGCGGTAGTCACGCGCGGCCAGCAGTGAGAACAGGTCGCGGTACAGGCGCTCACCCACGCCGCATCCGCGCGCCGAGTCGCGCAGATAGGCCGAGACTTCGACAGTCCAGCGGTAAGCCGCACGGCTACGGAAACTCGTGGCATAGGCATAGCCGAGCAGCTCGCCCGAATGCTCGGCAACCAGCCAGGCGTGGGTTGCGTCGATGGCAAGCGCGCGTTGGCCCATGGCCACGCCATCCGGGGGCTCATATTCGAACGAAACCGCGTGATCGGTCACGAAGGGCGTGTAAATGGCGGCCAGGGCGGGACCATCGTCGGCGCGCGCATGGCGCACGGATAATCCCTGTAGCGGGCGATTCATGGGGCCGACAACGCCGCGGGTACCGTCCACTAGACTAGGCGCTGAAGAAATCCACGGCGCCGGTCTCCACCGAATACTCGGCACCCACAATTCGCAGTCCATCAGACTGAATCAGGTTTTCCAGGATAGGCGAGCTGTGGCCGAGCTGATCGACCGATTTCTCGACATTCGCACGCACGGCCGCAGCCGCCAGCGCGGTATGGTCGTGGCGCAGCTCGGTCTGGAGCAGTGCATCCACTGACGGCCGCACGCGATCGACGATCGAACGTAAATTGGGGGACTGCTTGTCGGTGGGCCGCTGCAACTGTTCGAGCGTGGCCTTGATCGCGCCGCACTGCGTGTGGCCCAGCACCACGACCAGGCGGGTGCCGAACATTTCCGCCGCGAACTCGATACTGCCGATCTGTGAAGGCGCCACGATATTGCCAGCGACACGAATCACGAACAGATCACCCAGGCCCTGGTTGAACACGATTTCGGCCGGCACACGCGCGTCCGAACAGCCAAGGACGATGGCGAACGGACCTTGCTCCTGAAAGAGCTCCGCCGAAGCCCCGAGACCCGCCAGGGTGTTGTAGTCGGCAACGTGGTGGACAAAGTCTCGATTGCCCTGCTTCAGGCGGGTCAGAGCGTCGTCTGCAGAAAGCATGCGGTGCGGCATCTCTTGATTTTTCGATCATGCGATATTGTGCCATGTTCGCATGGGCCCCGCTCCGGTCGATCACGAAATAGTCATCACCTGAGTTTAAAATACACAGTTGCATTGCTTGCCGACACGACAACAAACTGGGGAAGTCTCATGTTTCATCGCCGATGGCCGGCCCTTGTTGCCGCGACAACACTTATCGTATTCACCGGGGGATGCAACGATCACAGTCACAAGAACGTCACTTCGGATGCCGCGAAGACGCCGATTCAGCATCTTGTGGTCATTTTTCAGGAAAATATCTCATTCGATCACTACTTCGGCACTTATCCGAACGCGACCAACCCGAGCAACGCGCCCAAGTTTACCGCCGCCGCCGACACGCCGACGGGTATTCACAACTACACGCAGCCGTTGTTGAGCAACAACCCCAATCTGAATCCGGCCAACGGTAGCGGTGCAACCAATCCCTTCCGTCTCGATCGTAGTCAGGCGTTGACCGCCGATCAGGATCATGGCTACAAGCCGGAACAAATGGCGTTCGACAATGGCGCCATGGACCTGTTTCCGAAGTCGGTCGGCCGCGCTGGGCCGCCGCCGGATGTGCAGCAGGCGACCGCGACCCAGAATACCGGTCTCGTGATGGGCTACTACGACGGCAACACCGTGACCGCGTTGTGGAACTACGCCCAGCAGTACGCCATGAGCGACAATTCCTACGGCACCACATTCGGTCCGTCGACGCCGGGCGCACTCAACCTGATTTCCGGCCAGACCAACGGCATCGTCAACATGTCGCCGGCCGGTAACACCTACGGCTATGTGGCCGACGGCAACGGCGGCAAGACGCTCAATGGCGACCCGGACCCGATGGGCGATGTGTGCGCCGGCAATACTCAGGTGCGCATGGGCGGCAAGAATATCGGCAACATGCTCAACAGCGCCGGCATCAGCTGGGGCTGGTTCGAGGGAGGGTTCGACCTGTCGGTGACCAATGCCGACGGTACGACGGGCTGTGATCGCAGCCACAAGACGCGTGTGGCAACCACGGGTACCCACACGAATGGTCCGGTGACCTCTGCCGATTATATTCCGCATCACGAGCCGTTCCAGTACTACACCTCGACGGCCAACCTGGAGCACAAGCGTCCAAGCAACGTCGCCTCGATCGGTCATACGTACAAGATCGACAGCAAGGGAAACAAGACAAAGACGGAGGATCCGGCGAATCACCAATATGACACGCATGATTTCTTCGACGCCGTCAAGGCCGGCAATTTCCCGGCGGTCAGTTTCCTGAAGGCGCCGGCCTATCAGGACGGCCACGCCGGCTACTCCGATCCGATCGACGAGCAGGATTTCATCGTCAAGGTGATCAATTTTCTGCAACAACAGAAGCAGTGGAAGCACACCGCCGTGGTGATTGCCTATGACGACTCGGACGGCTGGTACGACCACCGCTACAGTCCGAACGTCAATCCGTCATCGAGCGTGCAGGACGTTCTCAACGGCAGCGGCACCTGTGACGCGGGCGGCGACGGCTCGCACAAGCGCAGCCAGCCGCTGGACGGCATCGACGGCAATCCGGCCCAGGGCCGCTGCGGCTATGGCCCGCGCCTGCCATTGTTGGTGATTTCGCCGTGGGCAAAGCACAACTTCGTCGACCACACGGTCACCGATCAGACGTCGGTCATGCGCTTCATCGAAGACAACTGGCTCGACCGCAAGCGGCTGGGCCAGGGGTCATTCGACAAAATCGCCGGTTCGCTCGACAACATGTTCGACTTCAGTGCGGACAGCGCACCGAATGCCGGTACATTGCTGCTCGATCCGGACACCGGTACACCGCAGAGCTGATGCATGGCCGCCGTCCCGTTGGGGACGGCGCGCTTCTATTTGGCGCCCAACGGTTGCCGCTGGGCGTCGTTTGCGTTCCATTGCGCGTAACGATGCGCCAGGGTTTGATGATGACCGTATCGCGACGACACTTTCTCATCATGAGCGCCGCGGGCGCGACCACGGCCGGGATCGGACTGCCGATATCCGGTGCCGCCGCCGATCGCAAGGCGCTGTCCATGGATCCGCGCACACTTGCGCCGTTCGTCGACCCGCTGCCGATTCCGCCGAAAGCCTCGCCGACGCGACAATGGCCACTTCCGGACGCGAACGGCCGGCGCATACCGCACTACCGCGTGGACATGAACGAGGCCGAGGTCCAAGTCCATCGGGATATGAAACCGACGCGCATGTGGACCTACGATGGCAGCCATCCGGGACCAACGTTCGATACCGTTTCCGGCCAACCGTTATCGGTCGAGTGGGTCAACAATCTGCCGTCCGAACATTTTCTGCCGGTCGACTACACGATCTGCGGAATAAAACCCGGTGCGCAGAGCGTGCGCAACGTGGTGCATGTTCACGGAGGCCGTACGCCCGCGGCCAGCGATGGCTATCCGGAGGACTGGTATCCGCCCGGCAAGTCGGCCACTTCTCACTATCCGAATGGGCAGGCGGCCACCACGCTCTGGTATCACGATCATGCGATGGGCGTGTCCCGACTCAATCACTACGCAGGGATGATGGGGGCGTTTCTCATCCGCGATGAACACGAGGCGTCGCTGGCTCTGCCCAACGGCGACCAGGAAATACCGCTGATCATTTGCGATCGCTATTTCAGCCCGGAAGGCCAGCTTTACTACCCGACCTCCGGCATTCCCGGCCATCCGTGGATCTCGGAATTCCGTGGCAACGCGATCATGATCAACGGCAAGCTCTATCCGTATCTGGATGTGGAGCCGCGCAGGTATCGCCTGCGTCTGGTCAACGGCTCGAACCAGCGCTTTCTGCGCCTGGCGCTTTCCGGCCACAGGCCATTCCATCAGATCGGCAGCGATCAGGGGCTGCTCGCCTCGCCGGTGGCGATGAAGCAGCTCCTGCTGGCACCGGCCGAGCGTGCCGACCTGATCGTCGATTTCTCGGATTGGTCACATCAGCGATTGACGCTCACCAACGACGGCCACGACGTGATGCAGTTCCGTGTCGGCGGCAAGCAGCACGTAGACCGCTCGCGGGTGCCGCAGATACTGAGCTGGGTGCCGCGGATTCCGGAGTCGCAGGCGGTACGTACGCGCCATCTCACGCTCAATGACTACAAGCGCCCAAGTGGCGATTCCATGCTCATGCTGCTCAACGGCACACGCTGGTATGCCGAGCCGACCGAAGACCCGGAACTGGGCAGCACCGAGATCTGGAACCTGGTGAATCTCACCGAGGACACGCACCCGATTCATCTGCATCTGGTGCGCTTCCAGGTGCTCGATCGGCGACCGATCGACATGTTCATGTACGAAAACGAGAAGACGCTGCGCTATCTCGGCAAGGCGCAGGCGCCGCAAGTCAATGAAATGGGGTGGAAGGACGTCATTCAGGCCTATCCGGGGGCGGTGACCCGCATCATCGTGCCCTTCGACGGTTATCCGGGCCGTTACGTCTGGCATTGTCACATTTGGGAGCACGCGGCGAACGAAATGATGCGCCCCTATGTGGTGCGACCGCGTGGCCGTGCCTGAATAAGGTCTATGCCGACAGGCGCGTGATCGTTACGGTCGATGGTACGCGGCCCGACGTGAAGTCGGGCCGCGCTATTGTCACGGGTCAGTCGCGAGCCCCTACGGGCACCACGACGCGCCCGAAAGTCGCATTGGTGACTTCGGCGAAGCTGGTGTACATCGCCGACGCCCCGCACAGGATACCAACGTAACCGCCGAGGGCGCCGATGGTGCCGGCGCCGAAGGCATCCCCGATCCCGAGCAGGGCGAACGTGATCCACAGGGTCAGAAACACGAACCACAGCGCGCGGTTCAGACGAAATGTGGCGATCCACATATAGAATGTGAATACGCCCCAAAGCAGAAGGGCGACACCGATGGTTGGCCCGGCCTTGCTCAGGTCGAGCAAGCCGTTGCCTGCAAACAGAAGCAGGATGGCGAACCACCACCAGAAGGCGCCATAGCTGAGAAACGCGACCATCCCGAAAGTGTTACCGGTGCGGAATTCGAGCAGGCCCGCGATGAGCTGTATGAGGCCGCCGTAGGCCAGAGCCAGCGGTATGACGACGGCCTCGCCGCCGCTCGGCAGAATATGCGCATTGATAAGGCTGAGCAACACGGTAGTCAGCCCGAAGCCGACGAGCCCGAGCGGCCCCGGATTGGCCAAGGGTTTGATCTGTGTATCCGACATAGTTTTCTCCTCCCTGATTGGAATTGTGGCGATCGGAAGATTCAAGATTAGCAGTAGAACTCGAGGAAAAGATGACTACTTTGGTTGCACACAATACGACGCGCCCGTAAAACAAGGATTGGCTGCACTTGCAAAGTGTAGTGTTTCGGAAAAACGCGGCATAGGGTGGCTCCGAGCCCGGTGCCGCGCGCACGAAATACGACTTGGGTTAGCAAGGCCATTAGGGCGGGAAAAATTTCCGATGACCCGAAACATCGGGGAAAGCCTGTCATGACAACACACGCCGGTCGGCATGCGGCAGTCGCGAGTCGTTTCTGATTCGATTGGCTAATTGCGAAACGTAGGAATCTGGCTAATAATACTCCCTAGACGAACTGGTTTAGCTCAGTTTCGTCTATTGTCCTGGCATTCTATTTGCTTGTAGCCAGGCTGCAACGTGTGCTGACGGCGTGCGGCGTTTGGCCCATTGGGCTGAACGGCCGTCAGTAAGCGGTTTGTGACGTGCTGGCGGCTTCCTGTCCCGGAAGCCGCCTTTTTTATGTCGGGCGTAACGTGCCGAGTCACACGACTGTTTCAGCTTTCGTTGTTGCGTTCATGATATCGCCAAGTAGCTGAACGTGGCCTTGCGGACATCGGGCCTCTCTCGTGCCCGGCAATGGAGCAGGGCGGCGCGGAGCGTGCGCCGCGCGGCGCCTCGGCGGGATAGGCCCGGCGCACTCATCCCTTCACGAAAAAACGAACCACCGGGGCAGAGGCCAAAAGCGGGGCGGTGCTGTCCTTGAATGGCTGGTAGTGCGGCATGCGCGTGTGTGCATCAAACGCCGCCCGGTCGGTATAGGCTTCGTGCAATACCACCACATTCCCGCCGTCCTGGGGGACGAGTACGTCGAACTGATGACAACCCGTCTCGTTGGCCAGGGATTGCCGGGCGTCTTCGTGGGCATGCTCGAGGAAGGCCTCGCGCTGGCCGGATTTGACTGTGAATTCGGCGATGACGACGAAACCGAACGGGTCACTCATGACTGTATCCTTGTGGTTTGGCGCGAGGCGCCGAATGTAACGAATGGGCAGGGGTCGGTCTTGTCGTCTTGACCCAGCGGGGCGCGGCGCCTACAACAGACGACACCGGTCCGGCCGCCCACGGGCCGCCATAATGGAGGAGCTCGACATGTCCCACAACATTCTCATGCCGCGGATCATGGAGGTCGGCGGCGGTGCACTCGACCGGCTGCCGGACGTGCTTGCCGCGCTCGATGTGGGGCGGCCTCTGATCGTCTCCGATCGCATGATGATGGAGCTGGGCTACGTCGACCGCGTGCGCGAATTGCTTGCCGCCGCCGCCATGCCGTCGCAGGTGTTCGCCGATACGGTTCCCGAGCCCACCGAACGCTCGATCATGGCTGGCGTCGAGGCCATGACACGCGGCCTGGACGATGGCCGGGCCTTCGACAGTGTCATCGCCATCGGTGGCGGCAGCCCGATCGATTCGGCCAAGGCGATCGGCGTGCTGGCACACTTCGGCGGCGAGATACGCGACTATCAGTTTCCCAGGCAAGCTGAGCGCGCAGGCCTACCGCTGATCGCCGTGCCCACCACCGCGGGTACCGGTTCGGAATGCACGCGCTTCACCATCATCACCGACGACACGGTGGACGAGAAAATGCTCTGTGTGGGGATCGGCTTCATGCCGACCGCGGCCATCGTGGACTACGAGCTGAGTCTGTCCGTGCCGCCGCGGGTCACGGCCGACACCGGCATCGATGCGCTCACGCACGCCATCGAAGCCTATGTCAGCCGCAAGGCAAACGGGTTCTCGGATCACCAAGCGTTGGCCGCGATGCGTTTGATTGCGCCCAATCTGCGCTCGGTCTACCACCACCCGGACGACCGCGCCGCCCGCGAGGCCATGATGCTGGGCGCCAGCCTGGCCGGCCTCGCGTTTTCCAGTGCATCGGTGGCACTGGTTCATGGCATGAGCCGCCCGATCGGCGCGTTCTTTCATGTGCCCCACGGCATGTCCAATGCCATGCTGCTGCCCGCGGTGACCCGTTTTTCGCTCGACAACGCTCCGGCCCGCTATGCCCGCTGCGCGCGTAGCATGGGCATCGCCAGCGAATCCAACACGGATACGGCGGCCGTGCACTTGTTGATCAAGGAACTGAGCGCGCTCAATCGTGAACTCGAAGTCCCCACGCCGGGCGAGTTCGGAATCGATCCGGAACACTGGCGTAGCGCACTCCCCACCATGGCGGAACAGGCCCTGGCTTCCGGTTCTCCCGGCAATAATCCGCGCGTACCGGAGGCCGGCGAGATCATCGAACTTTACGAACAGGTCTGGCAATCCGTGTCATAGCGCGCCGTAAAACAGGCACGCGCCGGATTGGTGCCGACATCGGCTTCTTATCATCGTGACATGAGGTCCCGCGTCAGGAACTGTTGTGGCGGGATACGCAAGATGGGGCCGCGTGGCACCGCCCGGTTGCCTGGGCTTGTGGTCGGGCAGCCATCGCGCGAGCTTGCGTGACAGGCCTCCGGCACGCGCCTCAGACTGCGCTTGGTCGCCGGGCAAGCGCGGACCAAAGTGAAGAACGGTGTGAAAGCGCATGCCAGCTGCCGGTCAGTAGTGGGCGAGACAACGGCGCGCGTACCAACCGCCACAAACCGGCCCGGCGATTGGCCGCATGCCAGCACACGCCGGCCCAGAACACGGCGAGCACACCCGAAAATTCGGGCTCGGGGTACAGGCGCTTTTGCCGATTCGCATCTTTAAGTCGCTGCAGCCATCGCTCGGCCCAATCGATGTAGATCGAGTCGGCGCGTTCGCCGCCTTTGCCGAGGCGGCGTAGGTGATAATGTCGCTCGAGGTCGGCGGTGCAAAAATCGATACCCAGAGCCTCTAGCTGCGCGGCAAAAATCTGGCAGCGATAATGGCGATCCTGGGCGACATGCTTCGCGGTCGCTTGCGCTGGATGCTGGCGCCGATCGACCAGAAGACAGGGCAAGCCAGCCAGCGGATGATCCGCTGCAATGCGTGCCCACAGATCATAGTCTGACCCCACGGCCAGTGATTCGCGATGTGGGTAGGCGCGAAGAATCTCGCTGCGTGCCATCGCGGCGGAATTCTCGATGCCCGACCGGAAAAGCCGCTCGGCGGCGATCTGGCGCGACCCCGTCGGCTTCCGCTTGACCCGCTTCAGCCGGCGCCCATCGGCATCGATCCAGCCGATCCACGCGCCCACTGCTGCATGCTCCGGATGCGCGTCCAGGAATCGCGCCTGACGTGCCAGGCGTTCCGGCCGGGCCAGATCATCGCTGTCGAGAAACGCAATGTAATGCCCCGACGCCTCGGCGATACCACGGTTACGCGCGACCGCGATCCCCTGGTTGCCGTGTCCGGTGATGATTCGGATCCGGGGATCGTCAATCGCTGCCGCGCGTGCCACGCTGTCGTCCGTCGAGCCGTCGTCGACGACCAGGATTTCGAATGCGGGCGCATCGCGCTGGTCGAGAACGCTTCGGATCGCGTCGACGATATAGTGGGCCCGGTTGTACACCGGGATGATGACGGATATTTCGGTCATCGGCTCTTCTGAGTTGGTGGTCAAAAAAACGCGCCTGTCACGCGGGGCGCCGACAATGGGCGGCTATACCCGCCCCGCGACCCATGCGGCATCAACACAGTGCCGCCGACAAGAGGATAGAAACTTGACGGATCATGGCAACGGTGAAACACGCATTGTACTGGTTGCGGGCGCGGTGCGCTCGGCGGGCGTGGCGGGCCATCATGACTACGCCGGGGGCTGCCGTCTCCTCGCCACGCTGTTGAATCGAGTGCCCGGTGTGTCGTGCGTTGTTGCCGATCAGGGCTGGCCGGATGATGAAAGCGTACTGACTGAGGCCAGCGCCGTCGCCTTCTACGACAATGGCGGTGGCAAGCAGGGCTTTCTCGCCGATGAAACCCGCCGCGCGCGCCTGTTGGCGCTTGCATCGCGCGGCTGCGGCCTGGCGCTACTTCATCAGGCTGCCGGTTTCCCGCAGGAATACGTGAGCCTGGGGCAGCAGTTGTTCGGCGGCGTTTACGTGGCCGGCGAATCGGGCCGGGGGCACTGGAAAAGTCGCCACCAGGATTTTCCGCGACATCCGATTACACAAGACCTCAGGCCCTGGACGATGCGTGACGGTTGGCTCAATGACATCCGGTTCGCCATCGACACCGAGAACGCGGTCACGCCGTTGCTCTGGTCCGACAAGCAGCATGCCGGCGACGCGGCCGGCGGATCGGCGGCCGTGGTCAGCTGGGCCTTTGCGCCGCCCGCACGGGGCCGTGCATTCGTGTTCACGGGTGGCGACAACCATCGTATCTGGCAGGAAGATTCAGTACGGCGCCTGATTGCCAGCGGTCTGCTCTGGAGTGCCGGCGCGACCGTGCCGCGCTCGCATGAATGGAGCGCCATGAGCTCCGCCGATGTCTTGGCCTATCAAACCCCGAGAACCTCGCCGATCCCACGCGCCCTCAAGTCCTTCGGGCGGCGCGTGCGCCGCACCCTCAGCGGGCGGCGCAAGTGGTAGCCGGCACAGCCGGACTCACGCAGAGGACCGCAACGACCGGCCGGTGAGTCGCTCAAGAATATGCAGCGATGACCGGTCGGGGTCGGCCATGATCTCATCGGGCACGAAGAACGTTTGATCCAGCGAATGCTGGCCGGATACGGCGCCGTGCAGTACGAGGTCGGTCAACGCAATCCAGGCGGTGCCCGCCGGAAAATCCACGACTTTCTGTGGCGCTTGCGCCTGGTATTCGGCATCGCGCTTGACCTGCGACCGAATATCTTCCATCAACAGATCGTAGGGCGTGCGATGGCCTTTCGTGATGCCGAAGCGCGCCAGCAGTTTTTCCAGCGCGCCGTCCTGTTTCGGGCGTGCGCTGGCTACGTAGCGCCGGGCAAAGGGCTCGAAGGTTTCACCCACCCGCCAGGTGCGAACACGCGCCTCCGGGTTGATGTTGCAGAACACCCGCAGCATGCTCTGGCCGCCGGTCGGCCGGCCGTAGCTCGCATCCACATGCAGGCCCTGCGTCGCCGCGCGTTCGCAAGGGCGATACGTGGTGCGATCACGCACGATGCCCGCCTGGTATGCCGGAAACAGGCGATGGATCAGGTCCGTGGACCACTGGGCGTAACGATCGAGCAGGGCGGTCAGCTGGGGACGCTGGCGTGCACGGATGCGCGAGCGTTCCAATCGCCCGGTTTCGGGGTTGTAGATGATCGTGGGCCGCCCGTTCTGGCTGCGCTTCTCCGCCTTGGTCGGCAGCGTGACGCTGGCGTCCGAGACGAAGCGAAATTCCGCGTCACTCAGCGTGAACGCCGGTTGGGGCAGGTAGATGATGCCGCCATTCTCGAGGGTGTCGATCGCCTCGGCACGGATATCCTCCCGCTCCAGCGTGGTGATGTCGGCTAATTCCAGTATGTTCGCAATCTCGCCGGTATAGGTCGTCATTGGGGCAGTATCCTGTCGGGGCGCGGTGTGATGAGCAGCAGATCGAGGCGGATCAAGTCGCGAACGCATTCGTCAGATGTTGCGCGAGCAGATCGCCGAGCCGGGAATTCCCGGCCGGTGTTCGACTGGTGCGCTGGACGATGTCGAGGTCGGGCGACTTGTTGCCCTCGATCAGGCACGGTCCATTCTCCAGTATCGCAATATCCCAGCCAATGGCCACCTGGTCGCCGAATGCGCAGTGCGCGCGTGTGGCCAGGTCGCGCACCGCTTCCCAGTGCGGTAGCCGTCGGCCGAGGATGGGCGCGCCGGTCGTCGGGTGCGTCGACCACCACCGGCTGTCCGCGCTCAGTCCCAGATCCGTGGCCATGCCCAACGTGCCGGTGGCGAGATCGACGCTGGAGGCGACCCCGCCCGCATGAAAATTATCCACGACCACATCGCGACTGCTGGCCATGCGGAAAACGGCATGCGTCGCCTCGGGTGTGCCGGTGGCATCGAGACACGTCACCACGCGCACCGTCGACAGGGCGCCGGGGGTCAGATCGCTGAGTGTCGGTTCCGCGGTCACGTAGCGGCGCACGAGATAGCGCTCGTCCCGGGACAATTCACAAAGGTGGGCCTGAAGCACCTCCTTGGTGACGACCTGACCATCACTGGCCCGGTAACGATTGTCACCGATGAAGATCCAGCGCGATGCCCCGCGCCCGCCCGCACCCTTGATGGGTTTGAAGAACAAATCGGCATCGGGCAACGCGTCGATACCCTCGATCACGCCGTCGCGCGCTGTGGCCAGGGTATCGACGACCGGCAGGCCATGCTCGCGACAGCGAATACCGAACAATGCCTTGTCGCGCAAGCCCTCAGTACTCTCGTGGCAACCGCGCTGGCGCCGCAGCATGTCGTAGATACCGCTTTTTGTTTCGCTCCGATACAGATACTCGGCGGCACGCTGATAATGGGTCGGCCGATAAAGTTCGAAGATGTAATACCAGGGTGGCGGTACCGCCAGGCGTACGCCCAGCGTGACTTGCTCAACCCACTGCCGCGGTCGGCTCTTGCCGGTATCGATGCGAACGCGGGCGCCGCAGCGCGAGGTGTAGACGGTAGCAGCCACCATAAGTGTCGGCAGCATGAATACGGCGCCGGCCACGAGCACCGCGCCTCCCGCGATGCCGTCTTCGCGCCAGCATTGCTGGGAAAACATACGATGAATGGTGGTGGCGGGCGTGCCGTCATCGGCCAGCATCGACCAAATCAACGGGGCGCCGCTCAACGCCTTGACCAGCGTATTCGGCTTCATGGCCTTGGCCATACGCAGCCAGCGGCTCTGATAATCGGTCGATCGCATCGCCTGGCCCTTTGAAATATCTCGCAGTCGGAATCCAGCGCAGCGGGGCAGCCGTGTCGTTCGACACGCGAACCCGTGCACCGCCAAATCGGCAGCCGCCGATTGTGTGATACGCCGCGTTTACAAATCGTTCGCTACACCGCGTGCGGCGAACCGCTACCGGCCGGGAAGGGCGTGTTCGATGGATTCAATCCGGGCCGCGATGGCCTGTCACTGCGGTGTCATGAACGACTGAATCCGACGGGTCAGTTTGGGATCCTTCTGGGCCTGCTCGGCAATCGCATTGTACTGCTTGGGAGTCAGGCCGCTTTCCTTTACCGCCTTGACCATGGCCTTGTTTTCTTGCTTGCGGGCCGCTTTCCTGTCCTTGGCCGAAGCGACCTTGCCATCCCACTTCTTGAGTACGGCCTGGACGTTGGACTGAGCCTTGACGAACTGTTTGAGCTGCTTATCGCTGAACCGATCGGCGGGCTGTGTCTTGGCGTTATCGCCAGCGCTCGCCTCGGCGCCGCCCGCGGCGATGGCCGACAGCGAGACCACGCCGGCAGCGGCCAGCGCGCACACGAGAATCGCACGGATCGTGATGGTTTTCATGATGGCTCCTTTTACGGGGGTCATCGAACGACGCAATCAATGCCAATATGTATATTGGCATGAATGGTTGCGCCGCCCCTCGTATAAGCCATTGCGGGGCTGCTCGCAAGGCCCGGGCAGCGGGCCTAACGCCCGGCCGGGGATATGCCGACCCGCTGTTCGATGGCGGCGACAGCCCGGGTAATACGTTCACCGAGCGGGCCCCGGATGTCGACGAACGGAAGATTGCGCGCGATGAGCGCGTTGCGCCATAGCTGCCGGCAACGCGCGCGCGCCACGGTGCCAGGAAAACAGCGCTGGCCATCGTCGACAAATTCAATATCGGTGTCGCAGAGAAGATACAGCGCGTACCCCCGCGCACGGCGGTTGGCCTCGCGACGCACCCAGGACGGACAGGCGCCCGGAAACAGCAGATCGGCCCAGAGTGTATTGGTGATCAGCTCGGTGTCGCAGATGACGAGGTCGTCCGCGCGCGCCGCCGCGGCCTCTTCGTTGTCGATCTGGCCGCGGGCGATCGTATCCAGGTCGGTGCCGCGGATCGCACCGGCGCGCTCGTGCCAGAACCATCGAACGTATTCGGGTGCCCAGGGCACGTCGAATAGCTCGGCCAGGCGACGGGCGAGGGTGGTCTTGCCGGTCGATTCGGTACCGAAGACGGCCACCCGGGCGGTCATGCCGGTGTCTCGTGACGATAACTCGCCCACCAGGCGCGCAAGCCCACGAACGACAGCACCAGATACAGACCGTAGAGGATCACGAACCAGTAAAGCCCGATCGCGATGTACACCCCCAGACCGGCCACGTTGACAGCCACCCAGCCGACCCAGGCTTCGATCTTCTTGCGCGCCTCGAGCCACTGCGACAACACGCCGAACGCGGCGATGAACGCGTCGCGCCAGGGCATCGGATCGCCGACGCGGGCCAGCAGTGCGCCCCAGCTGCCGGTCGCGGCCAGACCCAGAGCGACCAGACCGGCAAGTTGTGGCCAGCTCAGGCGCGAAACGGCCAGGCGTTCGCGCGCCACGCCGGGATGGGTCCAGCACCACCAGCCATAGGCCAGGGCGATGAAATACACCGCTTGAAGCGACATGTCGGCATACAGACGCTGGCCAGCGAACACGATCGCGGTGAGCACCACCTGGACGAGACCGATCGGGAAATTCGCGAGACTCTGACGCGTGGCCAGCCAGACGGCGAGCAGTCCGAGCACAGTCGCCGCCTGTTCGATCCACGAGGCATCGACAAAACCGTGCCAGATCACATCGAGGAAGGCGCTCACGAGACGGCGCCCGGGGTGGCATCTGGATTTCGCATGGCCATTCCTACGCCGGCATTAACCGGATCAGGTACAAGAGCCTGCATCAGTGATCGCGTGCCACGACACGTTGCAGGGCTCCAGGGTCGTCCGCCTGATGCGGACCTCTCAGCCGTTTCGGCTCCCCTTGGACATGTTCATGCTAGCTTTCGTCGCCGGGCGATACAACAGCCGCGCTTGACCGGCGCCGCACGCGGTTTAGCATTGTTGCATCGCTCGTCCAAGCCACCGACATGTCGCGACATACCCTGATCCTCGGAGCCGGCATGGTCGGCGTCAGCATTGCGTGGCATCTGCAGGCCCGCGGTCGCCAGGTCACACTCGTCGATCGGCGCGAGCCCGGTCGCGAGACGTCCTATGGCAACGCCGGCTTGATTCAACGCGAAGCGGTCAAGCCCCATCCGTTCCCGCGCGATTTGTCGGACATCTGGCGCGTACTGCCCAATCGCAGTATCGATATTCGCTACCGTACCGGCGCGATGTTCGCCGAGGCGAATCCGCTGTGGCAGTACTGGCGCTATTCGGCGCCGAAGACATTCGCCCGGATCGTACCGGAATATGCGTCGTTGATCGTGCATTGCACCGCCGAACACGAGCGCATGTTCACGACGGCAGGGGCCGAGCATCTGATTCGGCGAGACGGGTGGCTGCAGGTCTTTCGCTCAAGCGCCGTGTTCGACGACGAACTGGCCCAGGCGGCCGACTTTCGCGATCGATTCGGCGTGACTTTCGAGCGTATCGACGCAGAACAGCTGCATGCCATGGAGCCCAGCCTGAGCGCGCATGCGATCGGCGCCATCCACTGGACCAATGCCTGGTCGGTCATCGATCCGGGTGCGCTGGTCAAAGCCTACGCTGATGATTTTGTCGGCCGGGGCGGTCGCATCGAGAAAGCCGAGGCCCGCGATCTGGAAACCGACGGTGACGGTTGGCGGTTGCGTACCGATCGTGGCGAGCTCAACGGCGATGAGCTGGTGCTGGCGACCGGACCGTGGTCGCCGGATTGGCTGGAACGTCTGGGGTATCGCGTGCCGATGTTCGTGATGCGTGGCTACCACATGCACTACGAGGCGGCCGCGGGCACCACGCTCAACTACGGTGTGATGGATTTCGAAAAGGGCTACTTGCTCACACCGAAACGTGCCGGTCTGAGGCTGACGACCGGTGCCGAACTCAACACCATCGACGCGCCGCCACGCTTCGGCCAGCTTGCCGCCGCCGAAGCCGCCGCGCGTGAAATGTTCGAGCTCGGCGCGCGCAAGGAGGCCGAGCCGTGGAAGGGGGCGCGGCCCTGCATGGCCGACATGAAGCCGATTATCGGCCCCGCGCACCGCCACAAGAACCTGTGGTTCGCCTTTGGCCACGGCCATCAGGGCTTCACGCTCGGGCCGACCACCGGCCGGCTGCTGGGTGAGCTCATGGATGGTGAATCGCCCCGGGTCGACATGACGCCATTCCGCAGCGATCGCTTCTGATCGCTGTGCTAAGACTGCGGTAGCGCGGATCGCGCCGAATACAGCCGTTCATAATCACAGCAATGGATTCCCGACCCTATATGACAACCGACGACCATCGACTGCCGT
Source organism: Salinisphaera sp. LB1 (assembly GCF_003177035.1). Lineage (NCBI taxonomy): Bacteria > Pseudomonadati > Pseudomonadota > Gammaproteobacteria > Salinisphaerales > Salinisphaeraceae > Salinisphaera > Salinisphaera sp. LB1. The sequence goes on from NZ_CP029488.1 coordinate 3,458,630, forward strand.
CTTCGCATATCGACATCGGCGGCGTCGCGCTGCCGCGCCGCGAGCTCGCCGCCGTGCTGCCGGACATCGAGCGTTTCGAAGCTCATCTCACCGATGCGTTGGCTGTCGACTCCCACATGCGCAACGGCGATGGCAGTGTGCCATCGTACGTCCGCAAATGGTCCGAAGCGCGTCTTGCGAATGTCATTGCCACGCTCAAGGAGTTGGGCAGTCTGCGCGAACAATTGAGTCAGCAGAAAATCGGGCCGGCCAGCAGCCCCGATGTGAGCGCCAACCGCGACGATAAATCGCATTGAACGCGTGGCCGGATACAATCGCATGGCGTCGCCGGATCACCGTATGCCCAGACCGCATGACGAAAACTTAGAAAGATGAAAGTTTAATGGCGGTGGTATAGAAAAAGACCCCACGGGTCCAAATTGCAATTCGCCGGCATTCGGCCCTATCATCCGCAGCCGTTCCCAGCGAACCCGGCCTCGTGATCACAACTGTCCGCTATGCCCTCGGCAGCGTCATCGTCGGTATTGCTGTCTTTGTTCTTAAATATCTGGCGTACGCCGTCACCGGCAGCGCGGCACTTTATTCGGATGCGCTCGAGAGCATCATCAATATCGTCGCCGCCGGGGCGGCCGTCGTGGCCCTGCGCGTCAGCGCCATGCCCGCGGACGAAAACCATCCCTACGGTCACCACAAGGCCGAATATTTCTCGGCCGTACTCGAAGGCGTATTGATCGTGATTGCCGCGCTGGCGATCTTCCGCCAGGCAGGGCAGACGTTCTTCCATCTTCATGCCTTGAACGCGCCTGTACACGGATTGTTGCTCAACGCGGTGGCAACCGTGCTGAACGCGGTGTGGGCGGCCGTTCTGATGCGCAACGGCCGCCGCTTGAGATCGCCGGCGCTTGCGGCCGACGGGCGCCACCTTTATGCCGATGTGGTGACATCGATCGGCGTGTTCGCGGGTGTAGTACTCGTCGGGCTGACCGGCTGGCTCTGGCTCGACCCGGTAATTGCCATACTGGTCGCGATCAATATTCTATGGTCCGGATGGCAACTGGTACGCGAATCCGTCGGCGGTTTGATGGACGAGGCCGTATCCGAGGCCGAACTGGAACGGATTCGAGCCGCGATCTTCAATCACTCGCAGGGTGCCTACCAAGCGCACGACCTGCGCACGCGCCATGCCGGTCGGCGGACCTTCATCGATTTTCATCTGGTGGTACCGGGCGACATGTCGGTCGAAGACGCCCACGTGATCTGCGATCGGCTTGAGGCGGCCATCGCGGACGAAGTGGCCGACAGTACGGTCACCATCCACGTCGAACCCGAAGACAAGGCCAAAGTCTCGAACGTTTATCTGTCCCAGTAAGATTGGCGCTGTTGCGACAACGGGCATTGTGGCAGTTGGATTGGCAAACCGGGATACACACAATGGGTCCGATCCGTAATTTAACATAATATACATTATGCACAGTAGTATGTGTCTTAACCGGCCCGCCTCGGCGATCGCCCGACTCTGCCACGACCGGATCCATGCATCACATGACTCGATGTGTTCGCGCCGACGCTCTGTCGCCGTATCCGGCCCGCTTGGCTTCGCCGGCCCCGCGCGGAACTACCGGGCTGGAGCCGCGGCATACTTGTCTTCCGCAGCGTCACGCTGTCGGCGATATCGTGCGGCTCGAACCCGAATCGGCTCCAAGGATTCCGACGGACTTTTCGGCCGTCATCGGTTCGACTCGTTTATGCTGGCGCCCCATGCGAGCGTCCGGCCGCGCCAGCGTTATCGATCGAGGTTTACCGACTCCGGAGATGACGTAAGGCCGGCATTCCTGGACTGATGCGCCGGTCGAGCCCGGTGTATCGGGCCCCGGTCGCGCGATTCGCAGCGGCGTTTTGGCGGCTCGCCGCGGTCGACCGATCCGCCAGCATCGCGTGCGGGCTGACGAGTTGCGCGATAATCGGCGCGGTGACGGCGCATGCGCATTCGGCTCGGCGGTCGCATCGCCACCAGGTTCGGGACATGACCCGCGAATGTGCAACCCGCGCCCGTTCCCGTTTCGCGCTGAGAGTATTGGTCGGTATTACGAATAACCCACGCCGCACTCTGTTACCGTGCGCCGCCGAGGCACGGCTCGGACTGCGCATTGGCCTCGCCAATGGCGCTTCGTGCGAAGCGGAACCGATGCTGCGCCGCCCGAGTCTTTCGAGAGCCCCTAGCGGCGGTACGCGATGTTATCCCGGGGGCGTAAAACAAGTTTGCAGCGGCCGGGTTCGTCCATGCCCTCGCGCGGCCTCATAAGGCTATTGGCGTATTCATGAACGCTTGGGTCGTGCTAAAGATAAATAGGGGCGCTTGCTTGGTTGGTTACGGGTAATGGCCTTTGTCGACATCGGCGGATTGCCGGCGCGACGTCTAACACCGAGGGTAGAACCATGAGACCGTCACAGTCAGAGACGCCCGAACTCGTCGATAGCCGGCAAGCGATACGCGACTACTACCTCGCGGACGAACACACGGTGATTCACAAGATGATTGCGGGGGCTCAGTTGACGCCGGCCGAGCGTGAGGCCATTTCGGCCCGTGCGGCGGATCTGGTGCGCGGTGTCCGCAAGAACGCGCAGCCCACCATCATGGAGAAGTTCCTGGCGGAGTATGGGCTGACCACCAAGGAAGGCGTCGCGTTGATGTGTCTCGCCGAGGCGCTGCTGCGGGTGCCGGACAACACCACCATCAACGACCTGATCGAGGACAAGATCAGCTCCGGCGCCTGGGGCACGCACCGCGGCAAGGCGTCGTCTTCGCTGATCAATACCGCGACCGTTGCGTTGCTGATGACCAGCAATCTGCTCAAGGACGCCGAACACAACAGCGTGGGAGATACGCTTCGCAGGCTGGTCAAGCGCTTCGGCGAGCCGGTGATCCGCACCGTCGCGGGCCAGGCGATGAAAGAGATGGGGCGCCAGTTCGTCCTGGGCCGGAATATCGACGAGGCACAGCGCGAAGCGAAGGAGTACATGGCCAAGGGCTACACCTACTCCTACGACATGCTGGGCGAAGCGGCGCGCACCGACGACGACGCCAAACACTATTTCGAGTCCTATTCCAACGCGATCGACAGCATTGCAAAAGCCTGTAAAGGCGATGTGCGCAAGAATCCGGGCATTTCGGTCAAGCTGTCCGCCCTGCTCGCCCGCTACGAATACGGCAACAAAGAACGGGTGATGAACGAGCTTCTGCCCCGCGCCCGCGAGCTGGTAAAAAAAGCGGCGGCGGTCAATATGGGATTCAACATCGACGCCGAGGAACAAGACCGGCTCGACCTGTCTCTCGATGTGATCGAAGCCATCGTGTCGGATCCTGAACTGAACGGTTGGGACGGCTTCGGCGTCGTGGTTCAGGCCTATGGCAAGCGTTCCGCCTTCGTCCTCGACTGGCTTTACGCCCTGGCGAAAAAATACGATCGGCGCTTCATGGTGCGTCTGGTCAAGGGGGCTTACTGGGATGCGGAAATCAAGCGCGCCCAGACCATGGGGCTGAACGGTTTTCCGGTATTCACCCGCAAGGCCTGCAGTGATGTGTCGTTCCTGTCGTGCGCGACCAAGCTGCTGAACATGACCGACCGCATCTATCCCCAGTTCGCCACCCACAATGCCCATTCGGTGTCCTCGATTCTTGAGTTGGCCAAGCGCAAGGGCGTGGATAACTACGAGTTCCAACGCCTGCATGGCATGGGCGAATCCCTGCACGACGAGGTGTTGAAAGTCAGTGGCGTACCTTGTCGTATTTATGCACCGGTCGGCCCGCACAAGCATCTGCTGGCATACCTGGTACGCCGCCTGCTGGAAAACGGGGCCAACAGCTCATTCGTCAACCAGATTGTCGATAAAAGCATTACGCCGGAAGAGATCGCCAAGGATCCGGTCGATGCCGTCAAGGCGATGGGAAACAACATTTCCAGCAAGGCGATTGTTCACCCGTTCAAGCTGTTCGGGGCCCAGCGCCGCAATTCCAAGGGTTGGGATATCACCGACCCGGTTACGGTTAAAGAGATCGATGCCGGGCGCGATGCCTATCGCGACCACCGCTGGCGCGGCGGCCCAGTCATTGCCGGTGAGGTATCGGGAACCGAGGTCCAGACCGTGCGCAACCCGGCGAATCCCGAAGACACGGTGGGCCATGTCACGCAGGCCTCCGAGGCCGACGTAAACACCGCGATTGCCGCGGCCCAGAAAGGTTTCAAAGCCTGGTCTGCACGCCCCGCCGAGGAGCGGGCGCAGTGCCTGCGCAAAGTCGCGGACCTGTACGAGGCCAACGCCCACGAGCTGTTCGCGCTGGCGACCCGGGAGGCCGGCAAATCCCTGCTGGACGGCATTGCCGAGATCCGCGAGGCCGTGGATTTCGCCCTGTACTATGCCAATGAAGGCGTGCGCTACCGGGACAGCGGTCACGCGCGCGGCGTCATGGTGTGTATTTCCCCATGGAACTTCCCGCTGGCCATCTTCACCGGCCAGATCATGGCCAATCTGGTGGCCGGGAACGCGGTTCTGGCCAAGCCGGCCGAACAGACCTCGCTACTGGCCGCGCGCGCCGTGGCGTTGATGCACGAGGCCGGAATTCCCGAAGACGTGATTCAACTGCTGCCGGGCAGCGGTGCCACCGTGGGTGGGGCGCTGACATCCGACGCCCGCGTCTCCGGGGTCTGCTTCACGGGATCGACGGCAACGGCGCAGCGAATCAACAAGGTGATGGCGGAAAACCTGGCGCCGGACGCCCCGCTGGTGGCGGAAACCGGCGGGCTGAACGCCATGATTGTCGATTCGACCGCCCTCCCCGAACAGGTCGTGCGCGATGTGCTGGCCTCCTCCTTCCAGAGCGCGGGGCAGCGTTGTTCCGCGCTTCGTATGCTGTATGTGCAGAAAGACATTGCGGATAACCTGCTGGAAATGCTCTACGGCGCGATGGATGAGCTGGGTATCGGCGATCCCTGGCTGCTGTCGACCGATGTCGGCCCGGTGATCGACGAAGCCGCGCGCAAGAAAATCGCCGATCACTGCGCCAACTTCGAGGCCAAGGGCCGGTTGCTCAAGAAAGTACCGGCCCCCGGAAACGGGACGTTTGTGTCGCCGGCCGTAATCAAGGTCAGCGGCATCGAGGAACTCGAAGAGGAAGTGTTCGGGCCGGTACTGCATGTGGCCACGTTTGCCGCCAAGGATATCGATAAGGTCGTGGATGCGGTCAATGCGAAGGGCTATGGCCTGACGTTCGGCATCCATACGCGCGTGGACCGCCGTGTCGAGCGCATTTCAAGTCGCATCAAGGTGGGCAACGTCTACGTCAACCGCAATCAGATCGGGGCGATCGTCGGCTCCCAGCCGTTCGGCGGCGAAGGCCTGTCGGGCACCGGGCCGAAAGCGGGCGGGCCACAATACGTCCGCCGCTTCATGCAGGGCGAGACGATCGAGGTAGCCGCCGATTCCGGCGGCAAAAAGATCGAGGCAAAGGAACTGCAAGGCCTGGTCGACAAGCTTGATTCGCTCACGGCGCCCAACCCGGGGGCGCGTATCGAGGCATTGACGCCGATCTTTGGCCATGTGCCGGCGCCGCTGGATGCCCAGGATGAACAAATGCCCGGGCCGACCGGTGAACTCAACCGTCTGTCGCATCACGCCCGCGGCGTTGTGTTGTGTCTTGGCCCGGATCGGAACACCGCACTCGAACAGGCGGCGACGGCATTGTCACAGGGCAATAAGGTGGCCGTGATCGCCCCGGGCGTGGACGAACAGGTTGGCAAGGCTGCTAAAGCGGGCCTGCCGATCGTCGGCATGGCCGGACAGCTGGCGCCGGAGGCGCTGGTCGACGCGCAGGGTTTTCAGGCGGTCGTGAGCTGCGCCCAGAGTCCGGTGCTGCGCGAATACCGCGTCGCGCTCGCCAGGCGCGATGGCGCATTGCTGCCGTTGATCACGGAACATATCCTGGATCAGCGGTTCGTCATCGAGCGTCATTTATGTGTGGACACGACGGCCGCCGGCGGTAACGCCAGTCTGATTGCCGCGTCCGAATAAGGACAGGACGGTGTCAGCCGACACGCATACCAGCCACGCCATTCCGGGCACGCAGTTCCGGATCGATCGGCCGGTTTCCACGTCTACCGTGGGCGTTCGGCTTGTTGCCGTCGCCCAGGTCAATTTACGGAACTCAAGGGTGCGCGCCCGTCCGGTCTGCCGGAACCACTGCGAATCAAATACGGTAGCGTCATGACAATAAAGACTCGAACCGAAGCGCCGCACACCGCGCTGGGCTTTTATCACAAGATTTCGCATCTGCGTTCCGATACCTGGAACGCGTTGACGCACGATCTGGCCGATGTCTTGCGCTCGGACAAGCCGCGTCAGACGCGCAGGCTGGTCAAGGCGATCGGCATCAAGCTGACGCGGCTCGAGATCATCGAGGATTATCACGCCTTTCCTTCCAGCGAAGACTTTCGCCATCTGTGGTCGCTTTTCAACGAGCGGCAATACGCCCAGCTCGACAAGGTGGTCAACCGTCTTGTGCGCGCACTGGTCAGCGAGTCGTATCGGCGCCGGCCGATCGACCTGAGCGATACCGACGCCGAGGATATCGAGAACCACGACGCCCTGGCCCGTTTCCGGCGCGGCCACCCCGGGTTCAACTCATCGGCCCAGCCCTACTTCGAAGTGCTGCTTGTCGACAATCTGTCGGCCGATGAGGACGAGGTGGTGCGGGACGCCTTCTACCGCATGCGCCGTGAGGAAGATCGGTTTGTCTATGACGTGGTCACGGTACGCAGCTTCGAGGATGCGCTGATCGCCGTATTGATCAACCCCAATATTCAGGCGTGCCTGATCCGCTACGAGTTTCCCTACAAGTCGAAATACAACCTCAGCGCCATTCGGCGGACGCTGGAAGGCCTGTCGGAAATGGATCTGGAAAACCAGCCGGCCTCCGAGCGCAGCATCCAACTGGGCGCCATGATCCACCAGCTGCGTCCGGAAATCGATCAGTTCCTGGTGACCAATGGCGAAGTGGAGTCCACTGCCAGCCGCGATATCGATTACTTCACCCGTATCTTCTATCGCGAAACCGACTACATCGAGCAGCACCACACCATCCTGCGGGCGATCGACAACCGCTATCGCACGCCGTTCTTCGATGCCCTGCGGGAATACAGCCGCAAGCCCACCGGCGTTTTTCATGCCATGCCCATCTCGCGAGGCAAGTCGATCACCCGGTCCCACTGGGCCGGTCAGATGATCGACTTCTACGGCATCAACATCTTTCTGGCGGAAACATCGGCCACCTCGGGCGGGCTCGACTCCCTGCTGCAACCCTACGGGCCCATCAAGCGGGCACAGGAATACGCCGCACGCGCCTTCGGCGCGCGCGAGAGCTTCTTCGTCACCAACGGCACCTCCACGGCAAACAAGATCGTGGTGCAGGCGCTGGTCAAGCCCGGCGATGTCGTACTGGTGGACCGTGATTGCCACAAGTCGCATCACTATGGCCTGGTGCTGACCGGCGCCTACGCGAGCTATCTGGATTCCTATCCGCTCGACGATTACTCGATGTACGGTGCGGTCCCGCTGAAGACGATCAAGAAGACGCTGCTGGAATACAAGCGCGCAGGTCGGCTCGACCAGGTCAAGATGCTGCTGCTGACCAACTGCACCTTCGATGGCATCGTCTACGACACGCGACGCGTGATGGAAGAGTGTCTGGCCATCAAGCCCGACCTCATGTTCCTCTGGGACGAGGCGTGGTTTGCCTTTGCCACGTTCAACCCGACCTATCGCCCCCGCACGGCCATGAACGCCGCCGACACCCTGCGCGATCGTTATCGCAGCACCGCCTATCGCCGAGAATATGCCGCGTGGAAAGCACGCTTCGACGCGCTCGACCCGGATGATGACGCAACCTGGCTCGATCAACGTTTGCGACCGGATCCGGATCAGGTGCGCATTCGGGTCTATGCAACCCACTCCACCCACAAGACGCTGACCTCACTGCGTCAGGGTTCGATGATCCATATCTACGATCAGGACTTTCGCCAGAAGGTGGAATCCACCTTCCACGAAGCCTACATGACGCATACGTCGACCTCGCCGAACTACCAGATTCTGGCGTCGCTCGACGTGGGACGCATGCAGGCCGAGATGGAAGGCTTCGAACTGGTCAATTCGCAGATCGAAACGGCACTGTCGCTACGCGAGCAGTTATACAACCATCCCCTGCTCAAGAAGTATTTCCAGGTCCTCAAGAACGGCGACATGATTCCGGCCGAATATCGCCAGTCGGGCGTGCACACCTTCTACGATCATCATCGGGGCTGGCATCAGATGGAGGAGGCCTGGGCGCAGGACGAGTTCGTCGTCGACCCGACCCGGGTGACCATCGCGATCGGCAATACCGGGGTTGACGGCGACCAGTTCCGGACCGATTACCTGATGAACCAGTTCGGCATCCAGATCAACAAGACCTCGCGCAATACCGTGCTGTTCATGACCAACATCGGGACTTCGCGCAGCTCGATCGCCTACCTGATCGATGTCCTCATCCGGCTGGCCAAGGATTTCGAGCGCCGCTGGGAAGACAGTGGCCGCAGCGAACGCAAGGTTATCGAGCACCGGATCCACTCATTGACCCGCGAACTGCCCCCGTTGCCCGATTTCAGTCGCTTTCACGACGCGTTCCGCCCCTGGCCGGACAGCGCGACGCCCGAGGGCGACATCCGGCGCGCCTATTTTCTGAGCTATGACGACGACAATACCGATTATCTACGCTTCGACAATGGCGCCCTGCAGCGCGATTTGCAGGCAGGCCGAGAAGTCGTTTCGGCCAGTTTTGTCATTCCCTATCCGCCGGGTTTTCCGGTACTCGTCCCGGGCCAGGTAATCAGCCAGGAAATCATCGATTTCCTGACCGCGCTGGATGTCAAGGAAGTGCACGGCTACCGGCCCGAGCTGGGCCTGCTGATCTTCAACGAGCAGGCGCTCGCGCGCGCCGCGGAGCATCCAGCATGAGAGAAGACGACAGACGACCCGCTGTCGAGGCGCGCCGGCATCAGGTTGCGCCGTGACAGGCGCGCGGCACTCGGCTTGCTTGTCCGGCACAACTATTTTCGCCGCCCCGGGGGCGGCGTGTCGGGCGATGTTTGCAGCACTTGGAGCCCTCGGCACGCGAGGCGGTCGCGTGATTGAGGCGCCGATTCGGGACGTGACCCACACTCTTGGTTTACCCTTCAGATTATCAACCGAACTTTTTAAAAGAAGAGGCATATGACGCCATTCGCCATTGCAGGCATTCAGATGTACGTCTCGGCAACGCAGAGCAACGTCGAGGGCATGAAAAATCGCATCGACGCGCTCATGGCGGTTTATCCGTGGGTGCAGATGGTGACGTTCAGCGAGCTTGCCGCCTGCGGCCCGCTGCCGTCGAAAGCGCAGGCCCTGCCCGGCTCGGCGGAAACCGCGCTGGCCGAAGCCGCCGCCAAGCACCAGATCTGGCTGGTGACCGGCTCGATGTTCGAACGGGCCGACGACGGCCTCATCTACAACACGGCGTCAGTCATCGACCCGACCGGCAATGTCGTCGGTCGCTATCGAAAGATGTTCGTGTTCGAGCCCTACGAACAGGGCATCACGCCGGGCAACGAGTTCTTCGTATTCGACGTGCCCGAGGTGGGCCGCTTCGGCATGACGATCTGCTATGACACCTGGTTTCCGGAAGTCACTCGGACACTGGTCAGCATGGGGGCCGAGGTAATTCTACGCCCGACGCTGACCTCATCCATCGACCGCGATGTAGAGCTTTCGATCACGCGTGCCAACGCCGCAGTCAATCAGTGTTACCTGTTCGATATCAACGGTCTCGGCGCCGGTGGCTATGGACGCTCCATCGTATGCAGCCCGCACGGCCAGGTGCTTCATCAAGCCGGCAGCAGTGAGGAATTCATCCCGCTGGAAATCGACTTCGATACCGTACGCCGATCGCGCGAACGAGGTTTGCTGAGCCTTGGGCAACCCTTGAAGAGTTTCCGCGACAAACCGGTCGAATTCGCGATTTATCAGGCGGGCGCGCAATCGCCCTATCTTGACTCACTGGGGCCACTGAAAAAGCCTGAGCGCATATGTATAAATGCCGGTTCAGAAGCATCCGATGGCGCGTCATCAGGCGCCTATTCCAGCGTCGTATCCGATACCGATACGCCGCCAAACGACAATCCATAACCAGGGAGACAGCCATGGAGAATCAGAACACCGCGCCCGTCCAGTCGACTCGGACGCTCCACGGCCTGTCCGATATCCGGCGGTTCTTCCGGCGCAACGACACGCCGATCTATTTCATCAGCGCGACGAACTTCAACCTGCTGGGCGCGGATGAATGGGTGCATCACTTCAAGTACATCAATTACATCGATTGCTTCGACGGCCAGCACCCGAATCTGTTCGTGCCGCCGGAAATCGCGCATACCGAATTCCAGAGCATCGAGGACATCAACAACTATCTGCTCGAACACAAGGCCGTGGCCGATTACGTCCGCAGTCGCGGGCCCGGAAAGGCGCTGTTCCTGATGTTCGACGAAAACACCGAGAGACTCGCCCGCGAACTGGATCTGGAAGTCTGCCTGCCGCCGGCCAGTCTGCGCCAGCATCTGGACGACAAGCTGGTGACCACACGAATTGCCGAAGCTGCAGGTATCGACTGCGTTCCCAACGTGATGGCCGCCGTGAGCTCCTATGAAGACCTGCGTCGGCTTGCCGCGGACCTGGGGCCGGATCTCGTGGTGCAGACTGCATTCGGCGACTCGGGTCACACCACTTTCATGATCTCCGATGAGGAAGACTGGGCCGAGCATGCCGACGAGATCGTCGGCGCCGGCGACGTCAAGATCATGAAACGCATCAAGCCCCGCGGCACCGCCGTCGAGGCCTGTGTCACGCGGCACGGCACGATCGTGGCCCCGATCATGACCGAGCTGGTCGGCTTTCCCGAGCTCACGCCCTATGAAGGGGGCTGGTGCGGTAACGAGATATTTGCCAACGCCTTCAATGCGGATCTGCGTGATCAGGCGCGCGACGCCACCCTGGCGATGGGCGAATGCCTCAGGCGCGAGGGCTATCTCGGCTATTTCGAGCTGGACTTCCTGATCGATCGCGATACCGACAAGCTCTATCTCGGCGAGATGAACCCGCGCATCACGGGTGCCAGCTCCATTACCAACCACGCCGCATTTTCGTTGTCGGACATGCCGTTGTTCATGTTTCATCTGCTGGAGTGGATGGACGTGGATTACACACTCGACGTCGATGAAATCAATCGGCGCTGGGCCGAGCCGGACAACATCGACTCCTGGGGCCAATTGGTGCTCAAGCACACGGCGGATGCGGTCGGCGTCATCACCCAGGCACCGCCGACCGGCATCTGGCGCATGGATGCAGACGGCCAAATCAGCTTCTCACGCTATGACACCCATCGTTACCATGTGGAAAGCGAGGCCGAGGCCTTGTTCGTGCGCATCGCCGGTGTCGGCGACTACTGGTACGAAGGCGCGGATCTGGGCATACTGGTCACACGTGGACGTCTGATGAATGACGATTTCGAGCTCAACCGGCGCGCACGTGCCTGGATTGACGGGATCAAGTCGCATTTCCAGGCCTCGGCTGCCAGCGCCGAGAACCAGGGGCACCTCGCGCCGAGTGCCTTGAAAGCTCATCCGGTACCGGGCTCTTTCAAGCTGTTGTAGAGGCGCCTGCCCTGCCCGGCGACGGGGCGCGAACCGGGTGAAAAAAGACGCGACGGGCTTATCCGATCGACCGGGCCCGTCGCGCCAATGCATTGCTTCGCCCCGAACGCCCCACCGAGAGTCGGCCACGTTATGCCAGGACGAGGCATCACGTGCCGGCGTGGCGCGTCTTCCCCCATTCACCACGGCCGATGCAACCCGTGGCAGGTCCGAACAGAGGTTACCGGGATGAGCACGCCGACTTCGCCCATGGCGCATACACCGAGCACGTTTCGCCTGGCCTCGATCGAGGAAGACGAACCGGGCGCCAAGTGGCAGGCCCTTTTCGACGCGCATTGGCCGCCGTATCAGACGTGGTTTCTTTCCGAAGGCGAACGCGCGCGTCCGGGCTATATGACGTCGTTGCGAAACCTCCGCGCGTATATGCCGGAGCTGTTGTCGACCTACGACAAACTGGTCGATCTCGCCGGCGGCGGCGATCTCGCCGCGCGTTTTCTGAGCTTCTACCGCCCGCCGCCCTATCTGCTGGGGTGCTCGCAGGCGGTATGGGCCGGGCCCGAGCCGGCGCTGATTCGCAATTACGACTACAGCCCCATTCTGTTTGAATGGGCCCTGCTGAAAACCCGCTGGCTGCGCCCGGTCATCGCCATCAGCGATTGTCTCTGGGGCGTGCTGGACGGAATCAACGATGCCGGGCTCGCGGTCTCGCTCGCATTCGGCGGGCGCAAGACCACGGGCGACGGTTTCGGCGTGCCGCTGGTGCTGCGCTACATACTGGAAACATGCGACAACGTCCGTGAGGCCTGTTTCGTGTTGCGGCGTGTGCCCGTCCACATGACATACAACCTGACACTGCTGGATCGCGCCGGCGTATTCGTCACCGCGTATCTGGCCCCCGACCGCAAACCACGCTTCGTGCGGTCGCCGGTCAGCACCAACCACCAGGATCGTATCGAGTGGCCGGCCTACGCACGCATGAGCGCGAGCATCGAGCGCCGCGCCTTTCTCGAAGACCGCCTGGCCGATCCGAGCGAAACCAAAAGCCGATTCGTGAACCGCTTCCTGGAACCCCCGATTCATCGCATCCGCTACGAGCGGGCCTTCGGCACACTCTACACCGCAGTCTATCGTCCGACCGAAGCACGCGTGGAATACCACTGGCCCGGCCACCGGGTGCTGCAACAGTCGTTCGCATCGTTCGAGGAAGGACTCGAAACCATCCATCTGGGCGAGGCGACCGACGGGAAAGTGAGTGCCGGACATTCATCGTGAGTTTCCGTCGCGCTGTTCGCTGACGCCCGGCGACGAATTGTCCGTGGAACGCCGGGGCGGCGCATACGGGGTACGGCGCGCTAAAACTGGCCATCCCCTCCTTTAGCGTGGCCCGCGCGGGCAAGCTGGCCATCGAGAATCAGCGAATCTGCGGCGGTTGCACAAAGACCGGGCGCCCGGGTCTGTCGGTGGACGCCCGGTAAAACCAACCGTCCGACCGCATGACCCTCGTCCGCTTCCGAGCTCGCACGCTAACGGCGGGCGCGTGTCTCCTGCCAGATTTCGTTGCCGACCAGGGTACGCATTCGATCCATTGATTCGGCAAACCACTCGAGAATGTCGTCCAGCGTAATGATACCGCGGAGATAGAACTCGGCGTCCACGACCGGCAGTCGCCGCACCCCCAGTTCAGCCATGCACTCCATCGCTTCCCAGATGTCGGCCGATTCATCGATGGTTTCGATGGGCGTCTGAACGATATCGCCAACCGCCAGCGAATCGATCGGTACGTCCTGAGCCAGCACTTCGATCACCAGATCCCGATCGGTCACGACGCCCACCAGCGCCGACTCCTTCTCGTCGGATTCGACGATGACCAGTGAGCCGACGTGGTATTTGCGCATCAGCGCCGCAGCATCACGGATGCGCGTATGCCTGGGTGTGGTGACGACATCCTTTTCGCAGAACCGCGCGACTTCCACCTGAGACTCCGGGTAGGCGTGAACGAGGCGACCATCGTCATCGATCGCGGCGGCGGTATCTTGATTCAGGTCAAAGCGCCGCACTCCGGAGCGCCGACGCCGCCGGCATGCGGTTCGGCACGGGTACGGGTCGTGCGGCTACTGGCTGTCGCCGCCTGACGCTGACGAACGCGGGGTTTTTGCCTCGTTGCCGGCGCTGGAATGCTCGCCCGGCGGGTGCTCGCGGCCCGGATTCCCGTTACCTGGGGAGGTCGGAGTCTCGCCCTGCGCCACGCAGTTCATGTGGCTCGCACCATCGATGTTGAGCGTGATCTTGTCGTGGCCAAATGTAAGCTGGTCACCGTGATCGTCGGCGTAAACGGCTGCCTGCGCACCGCTGCCTTTCTTTGCTTCCAGGGTGATCTGCCGCTTACCCATATGCAATATGGCTTGCTTAGGGGTGTGGGCCATATCGAAGCGAAAATCATCGTCGCATCGATAATGCCGGAAATCCCCACCCGCACCGGAGTCGTTCGCCTGAAGCATCAACAGCGCCGGCTTTTGTTGTTCGCGCGGGGTGACGGCCTGCGGCACCGGCGTCTGCCAACGCACGTCGCCACCCTTATCCATGATCTGTGCCGATAGACCGTACTGGCCGCCGCTGCCGAGCAACGCCGATCCGACCGAGATATTGAAGCTGACCGGCAGTTTGCCCAGATCGTGCAGCGTGCGCTCGGCCACAATGCGATTCTCGCCGCCGCCAACGTCGTGCTCGATCAGGCTGATACGCGCGCTGGCATGATTCGGGAGTTTGCCATCGCCCGCCAGCGCCAGTCGGCCGCGAATATGCACATCCTGGGACTGGCTCGAGCCGCAACCAGCCAGAATGGCGACTGTCGCCATCATTGATGCGACGATGAGCGCTCGGGCGCTTCTTTGGAGTTTTGCCATCAAAACGTCTGTTTCAGTCGATCGAAAATGCAAGTATCTGACTCAGTTGGCAATACGGTCGGCCAGACTGTTCGTTCCAGATATTGAATAGTGCCTGAATACGCCGGTGCGCGCTCCGGCCGTTTGCTTTGCCGGAATAAACCTGCCATTCGGACATCGCCCGCACCACCCAGTCGGTCAACAAGAAGGTATCCTTGCCGGCCATGCGGAGAAAGGCCGGGCCGGACTGGCCGCCGAGCTGGGTGAAGCGTGCCTTGAGCTCAGCCCAGAGCTCGACGATCTCGTCCTCGGGCCACTCCGCCAGCCAGAAGCCGAAGCTGCCGAACTCGTCGACGATAGCCTGCATGGCCCGTGCGTTGTCGCGTACGGCAAATATCTTCCGGCGATGGCGGATCAGCTGCTCGTCGCTGGCCAGTCGTTTGAGATCGTCCTCGCTGAGCGCGGCCACGGATTCAAGCTGGAAATCATCGAACTCTGCCTCGAACGCCGGCCAGCGTGCGTCGACCAGGCGATGCGTCAGGCCGGCGCGAAAAATACGCCGGCACATCACTGACAAATAGCGGTCGTCTCCGATCATGGCGAGGCTTTCCGGCGGCTCCGGCCGCACCAGCGCCGCCTCGAGTTCCGCGGTGCCGCCCAGGTGTGCGCGGGCAGCGGATTCGATCCTGTCGAATTCGATCATGGGCTCGTTGCCGTAAGAGATTGTGCACAATTGTACGCGGAATAGAACGGCGAAGGGCCTGTTGCCAACGCACACGGCAACAGGCCGGCCGGGGTCGCGCAGTTTGCGGCGCTCGGAATCAGTGCTTGGCCGGGTCCGGCGCATCCGGCAGCGCCGAGTCGCCGGGTACCTCGCGCGTCAGATGCAGAAAATGCAGATGACTCTCGTCCTGATCGAAAATGTCGTCGATCACCCGATCCTTGGAGTCGCTCATCAGATCGTAGCCCTCGTGCCTCCAGTGAGGAACACTTCGAGACGAGGGCCTAACTCACATGTTGCGCGATGGTCTCGACAAAGGCACGGCCATAAGCATCGCGTTTCTTTTCACCCACGCCCGGCACATCCGACAACTCGGCGACATCGGTGGGGCGCCGCGCAAGCATCTCGCGCAGCGTGGCGTCATGGAAGATCACGTAGGGCGGCACATCCTGCTCGCGCGCCAACTCCAGCCGCAGCGCCCGCAACGCCTCCCAGAGTGGCTCATCCTCGATCTCGATCGGCGGCAGCGCCTTCTTGACCGCCCGGCGCGAGCGTTTGCCGCCGCGATCCACCCGCAGCTCCAGCGTTTGCTCGCCGCGGAGCAACTCGCGACAGCCGGCGGCCAGCTGGAGGCCACCGTAGGCCTGCTCGACGTGAATATAGCCGAGCGCAATCAGCTGGCGAATGATCGAGCGCCACTGCTTGGCCGAAAGATCGTCGCCGATCCCGGCTGTCGACAGCGCATCATGCCCGAGATCGCGCGCGCGATCCGAGTGTGCGCCGCGCAGATGATCCACGACATAGCCCGTACCGAAGCGTTGACCGGTTCGATATATCGCCGATAGCGCCATGCGTGCATAGCGGGTGGCGTCATAGGTTTCCGGCGGATTGAGACAGGTGTCACAATTGCCGCAGGCGGTCTCGCATTGCTCACCGAAATAACCGAGCAGGTTGATACGTCGGCAGCTGGCGATCTCGCAGTATGCGAGCATCGCGTCCAGCTTGGCCCGCTCGACCCGCTTGCGGTCTTCGGCGGCTGCGCCCTGCTCGATCATGCGGCGCCGCTGTACGGCATCGCCGAGCCCGTAGAGCATCCAGGCCGTGGCGGGTTCACCGTCGCGACCGGCTCGACCGGTTTCCTGATAATAGGCTTCGATGCTGGCCGGCAGATCGAGATGCGCCACGAATCGCACGTCGGGCTTGTCGATGCCCATACCGAAGGCAACCGTCGCACAGATGATCACGCCTTCCTCGCGTAGAAACCGCGACTGGTGATGCTCGCGCATGGCCGGGGACAGGCCGGCGTGATAGGGCAGCGCCGTATGGCCGGCGTGCGTCATCCACTCAGCGGTATCCTCGACCTTGCGCCGCGACAGACAATACACGATGCCGGCCTGCCCGGGATGCTCGCGCTCGATGAAGTCGGCGAGCTGTTGTTTGGCGTTGCCGCGCTCGGCGACCCGGTACTGAATATTCGGCCGATCGAAGCTGTGCAGATAACGCGCCGCGTCTTCCAACGCCAGACGCTCGATGATTTCCGCCCGCGTCGGCAGATCGGCGGTCGCGGTGAGTGCCATGCGCGGCACATCCGGAAACTGCTCGGCCAATGCCGCGAGCTGGCGATATTCCGGCCGAAAGTCGTGCCCCCACTGCGATACGCAATGCGCCTCGTCGATGGCGAACAGCGCGATCGACGAACGCTGCAGGAGATTCAGCATGCGCGGCTGGAGCAGTCGTTCCGGCGCAACATAGACGATATCCAGGGCGCCGCTGGCGACATCGCGTTCGATCGCGGCCTGCGATGCGGCGTCGAGGGTGGAATTCAGATAGGCCGCGGCCACACCCAGTTGCCGCAACGCCGCCACCTGATCCGCCATCAATGCGATCAACGGTGACACCACGACCGCGACCCCCGGACGCACCAGCGCCGGGATCTGATAGCACAACGATTTGCCGCCGCCGGTGGGCATCAGCACCAGGGCATCACCCCCGTCGACGACATGCGCGATGATATCGGCCTGTTGCCCGCGGAACGCGCTGTAGCCGAAAACCGACGTCAGCACCGATTGCGCCGAGCGCGCTGCCACAATCAGGACGTCTGGCTCAGGGCGGCCGCCGACTGGGCCAGCGGGATCACGTAGAACAGCACCGCGAAGAAGTGACAGGCGCTACCCGCAATCACGAACACATGCCATATGGCGTGGTTGTACGGCATGCGATCCCAAGCATAGAACACCACGCCCACGGTATAGGCCACGCCGCCCGCCAGCAAAAGCCAGATGCCCCCGGCGGCTACGTTCTCCAGCAGCGGACGGATTACCAGCACGACGGTCCAGCCCATGGCGACATAGAACGAGGTGGACAGATAACGCACATGCCGCAGCGATGTGGTCTTGATGACGACGCCGGCGAGTCCGAGCGCCCAGACCAGGCCCAACAGGCTCCAGCCCCACACACCACGTAGATTGACCAGCGTGAACGGCGTGTATGTTCCGGCGATGAGAAAATAGATCGCCAGGTGATCGATCACCCGGAACACGCCCTTTGCCCGCGGCGGCGCGATACTGTGATAAAGCGTTGACGCCAGATGGGAGAAAATCAGGCTGGTGCCGAAGATGGATACCGCCACAATATGCCAGACGGTGCCGTACAGCGCGGCATAAACCACCAGGATAACCATTCCCGCGATCGACAACGCCGTGCCGATGCCGGACGTGACGGCGTTGGCGATCTCTTCGCCCAGGGTATAGCCGCTACTGTTCACCCGCGGCCCGGATTGCACGCTGCTCATGGGGCGTATTGTGCCACGCTCGAACCGCTTTCGCGGCACGGGCATGGCCCGGCCGCTATTGGTTGGCCGCCCGCGCCATCCCCGGGTCGCGCCCGTCGTGCACGTTGTCGTTATGACGCGACAGGCTGTCGCGGTAATAGTCCGCCTGATCGAACACATCCACCTGGATGGCGGCCCGGCGCGCGGTTTCGGCCGCGCGGATGCGTTGCGCCTCGTCCGCCGAGATGATCCCGGCGGCCAGCGCCGGCTCGATCGCCGCGACCACGTCCGGGGCGCTGATCTTGCCGTGACGCATCGCCTTTTTTACCCGCATCTGCGGCTCGGCCGAGTCACTCACCAGGCGCCAGGCATGCAGCAACCGCCCCATGCCCGGCTCGTCGTCGCGCGGCGACCCCAGGCCGCCGAGGGCGATGCGCTGGTACTGTTCGCCCGGCGTCTGAATGGCCGCCGCGACGCGGCGATCCTCGGCATCGCCCGGCCCGCTGGACAGCGGATTGATCTTGAGGAAAAACCGGCCTGGATAACGCAGCATCCAGCCCACCACGGGCGTATCAAAGTTGGCGTAGATGCCCTCGAACGCGCGCTGGATTTCAAGCAGGCAGTATTTGAGCGCCCAATGGACGACCGGCAGATCCTCCTTCCTTGCACCTTCGGCATGGAAGCGGCGCAGCGTGGTCACCCCGAACACCATCCAGGACAAGGCATCCGCGAAGCGGCCCGACAGCTGCCCGCGTTGCTTGAGCTTGCCGCCCACGCAAAACATCGCCAGATCGGTGAGCAAGGCAAAGCGCGTCGACGCCCAGCCAAGTTTCTTGAAATAGCGCGCAGTCTCGTCCGCCACCGGCGCCTTGACCGTCGCCCCGCGGGTGAGGCCGCGGACCACTCCGCGGCCGACGTTGGCGATGGAATGGCCCATCCAGCCCAGCAGCGCCTTGCGGAACGCGCGCACATCCTTGTTTTCGAGCGCGCCCAGCGTAGCCAGCGCATAGGGATGGCAACGCACGGCCCCCTGCCCGAAGATCATCAGCGTCCGTGTGAGGATGTTCGCGCCTTCCACGGTGACACTCACCGGCGCCGAGATATAAGCCGATCCGAGAATATTGTTCGGGCCCTGCATCACACCCGCGCCCGCCATGACATCCATGCCATCGATCAGCAGCTGTTGTCCCAGCTCGGTGGTCTGCTGCTTGAGAATGGCAGAGACCACCGGCGGATGATGCCCGGCATCGACTCCCGCGCACACATACACCCGCGACGATTCGAGCACATAGGCCAGGGCCGCGGTGCGCGCGACCTTGGCGGTCACGCCCTCCATCCAGCCAATCGGGATGCCGAACTGTTCGCGTACCATGCTGTACGGCCCGACCGCGGCGGCCGCTGCCTTGGCCGAAGCCACGCCGCCGGCGGGCAGCGAAACCGCCCGCCCGCCACCAAGCTGCTCCATGAGCATGCGCCAGCCCTGCCCGGCCTGCGTCGGGCCGCCGATGATGTTATCGGCCGGGACCACCACGTCCTCGCCGTGGATCGGGCCGTTGTCGAACGGACCGATCGGCAGGTGATGATCGCCCAGGCGCAGACCTGGCGTGCCTTTTTCCAGCAGGACCACCGTAATGCCGGGCTGCTCGCCGCCCCCCAGCAGGTTGTCCGGGTCATGCAGCTGGCAAGCCAGGCTCACCAGATTGGCGATCGGCGCCAGGGTGATATAGCGCTTGGTGAAATTCAGGCGCAGCTTGAGCTGGCCATCATCCGCCTTGAACACCACCGCCTCGGCCCGAATCGAGGCGGCATCCGACCCCGCTGTCGGCTCGGTCAGGCCGAAGCACGGCACGAACTCGCCGCTGGCGAGTTTTGGCAGGTAATGAGATTTCTGCGCCTCGGTGCCATAGCCGATCAACAATTCGGCCGCACCTAGTGTGTTGGGGATGACCACGAGGGTGCCCACCGGCCCGAGCTGCGCGGTCTTCATCATGACAGCACTACGCCCCAGGGTGGAAAACCCGGAACCGCCGTATGCCTTAGGGATGATCAGCCCGAAGAAACCCTGCTCGCGCAGGAAAGTCCAGATTTCATCCGGTACGCGACGGGTGTTGTGCAGTTCCCAGTGATCCACGCGACGCAACAGCTCCTCGACCGGCCCGTCCAGAAAAGCCTGTTCCTCCGGCGGCAGCGCCGGATAGGCCTCCTCCATCATTGAACGGAAATCGGGGTTACCTGAAAACAGTTCGCCGTCGATCCAGACCGATCCGGCGTTGAGCGCCTGGCGTTCGGTATCGGAGATGCGCGGGAGCACTTTAGCCTTGTCGAGCTTGTTGAGGATCATCGAAAACATGCGATTCTCCGGGCTTTATTGCACGGCAGTACAAAACGATCGCGCCTGGCGTCAGGCCGCGCACGCGGGTGGACTTTGGTCTCAGCTTAGCTCGACTCGCGTCATGTTCCAACAATAATAAAAATTACTATTTTCATTTAACCTGCTCGTCATACATTGACTGATTATCATTGCGCGCAATTATCGAGACGATTAGACATGATTGGGAGAGGAATGATGCAGTGGTAAAGTCGCTGCTTTGTTTCGTGTAACAGGTATTACTGGTGATCGAGCGTTATCCAAAGACGACAATCGAGCGCGAAAAAGCCCTGGCGCAGATCGATCCGGAAACCCGTCATCGGATCGAGGATGCCGCGCGGGTGCTGTTCGCGGAACGGGAATTCCATCGAGTCAAGTTGATCGACGTTGCCAAGCACGCCCGCATCAGCCTGCAGACGCTGTACAAGTATTACGGCAGCAAGGAAACCGTGCTGTTCGCGAGTCTCGACACCTGGCTGTCGATCCTGGCCCGTCGCATGATCGATCACCTGCAGGGAATCGAGAACTTTCGCGACCGGTTGCGCAAGGTGTTCTGGGTGTTGCTCGATTACTTCGAGCGCAACCCGGAAGTCGCCCAGATCATCCTGAGTTCGGTATATCTGAATACTTGGCGCGAGGACGATACATTTCGTCAGCCCCAGCTCATGTCGGTGTTTCTGGGCGTGATCGAGGAAGGCCGCCGGGCCGGCATCCTGACTTCCGCCGTGGACGAGGTCGAGATCTCGGACTTCATCTGGGGCGTGGCCAATCGCAACGTGGCGATGTGGCTCATGCGCGGCCGCAAGTATGGGCTGGCCGAACGCGCGCCCGTGCTGTTCAACATGATATGGCGGGGAATTGCCAGCGATCCGGCGCTTGCCGAAACTCTCGATATCGAAATGGAGCCGCGACCGATGACAACGCGCTGAACCGCGTTGGTGCGGTCGGCATCCGCTGCGCGGGGCGCAATCCTTCGGGTCAAACGTTGTTTTGCCGCAATACAGCGCTTGGCGCGGACGCGGACGAAACGGCAACAGGCTCTATAGCGTGTGCGTCGGCCGCTCGCTTTCGAGCTGCCCTGCCAGCAGTGTTTCGATACGTTGCTGAATCTTGATGCCATCGGGCTCGGCAAACTGCACCCCGATGCCGGGCGGGCGCTGCGTGCCCGGAAGCGACACCCACACGATGCGGCCAGCCACGGTCACGCGTTCATCCTGCTCCTTGAGATGGAGCAGGAGAAAGACTTCCGCGCCCAGATCGAAATGCATGTCCAGCAGGTGCGGCTGCCCCACGAAAAGCCCGCCGTTGCGGATGAAGGGCATGTACGCCTCGTATAGCGCGCGGTTGCTGGGCACGTCGAAACGTACGATGCCGGATTGTCCGGCGATACTGTTATCGCTCATGGCGTGTCGATGGCCTCGGCGACATACTGGCTGAGTTCAATGAATACAGACTCTACCACCAGTCGCCAGTCGGCGTTGGTCTCGGCCGTCCGGGCGACGTCGGATACGCGCCGGCTCCAGGCTTCGAGGCGCCGCGGCCCCAGCCGGCGGGCGGCCCCGGCCAGGCCTGCGTCGAGGGACGGCGAATCGGCGCCGAGTGCGGCTAACAGCAAATCATTGCAGCGTCGGTAGAGCCAGTCGACCCATAAGCGGCGTTCGGCCTCGTGGGCACGCTCGGCCACGCTGACCGGATTGGCGCGACGGGCCAGCAGCCGCCCCAAATCCTTGTCCCACTGCTCGACCAGGGGCTGGGCGCCGGCGTCGTGGCGGGCCCGCAGCGCAAGCGGTGTACGCAGACTGTCGTCGTCGGCGCGACTGGCGTCGAAATCCTGGCCGGCCAGCCAGGCACGCGCGGTATCCGGCGCGGCTGCCGGCACGGTCCAGATCTGGCATCGGCTGCGGATGGTCGGCAGCAATGCGGACACGCGATCGCTGATGAGTACGATATGACAGCCCGCCGGTGGCTCCTCCAGTGTCTTGAGCAGGCTGTTGGCGGCACTGGTGGATAACGAATCGGCCGGGTCGATCCACCCGATGCGCCCGGTCGAATACTGTGGCGTGAGATGGAGCGCGTGTGAGAATCGACGCACCTGCGCCACCTTGATTGCCTTGCCCGTATCCTCCGGCGTGAGCCGCGAAATATCCGGATGCGTGGCTGCCGCACGCTGGCGGCAGCCCGCGCATACGCCGCAGGCGTCGCCATCGGCCGTGCGCTCCCGGCAAAGCAATGCGGCGACCAACCGCCACGCGAAGCGACGCTTGCCAACGCCCGGCGTGCCGGCGATCAGCAACCCGTGCGCGACGCGACCGGCCGCGAGGCCGGCTGCCATGTGCGCCCACATCGGATCGTGCCACGGCAGCTTGAGCGGCCTGTCGTCGACCGCGGTCACAGCCATGCCTCGACGGCTTCGATCATGGATTGCGATACGGTTTCCGGCGCCGCGGCGGCATCGATCACGGCATAACGCGCCGGCGCAAGACGCGCCCGTTCGAGATAGTTCGCGCGCACGCGCTCGTGGAACGCCAGCGTCTCCTGATCGAAGCGGTTGACTTCGCCCCGGTTGCGCGCCCGGCTCAGGCCCTGCGCCACCGGCAGATCGAACAGCAATACGCCATCCGGGCGCCGCTCGCCCTGCACGAGGCGCTCGAGCGTGGCGACCGCGGTTTCGCCCAGGCCCCGGGCGGCGCCCTGGTAGGCATAACTGGCATCGGTGAAACGATCGCAGAGCACGATTTCGCCGGCTGCCAGCGCGGGCTCGATCACTTGCGCCAGATGCGCCGCGCGCGCGGCAAACATGAGCAGAAGCTCACTCATCGCCGGCATGGGCGCATCGTATTCGCCCATCAGGACGCCACGAATGGCTTCGCCGAGACGCGTTCCGCCCGGCTCGCGCGTGGTGCGGACGGTATGGCCGGCCGCGCGCAGATACGCGGCCAGATGATCGATCTGGGTCGACTTGCCGGCACCCTCCCCGCCTTCGAAGGTGAATAGACGTCCCGTGTCACTTCGGCCGTCGTTCATGACCCACCGCCCAGCTGATATTTTCGTACCTCTCGATCGTGTTCGGCCAGCGTATCGGAGAACACAAGGGTGCCGTTGCCGCGCGAGACGAAATACAGCGCCTTGCCGTGGGCCGGGTGTAACGCGGCGCGAATGGAAGCGCGCGACGGCGAGGCAATCGGCGTCGGCGGCAGCCCCTTGCGTGTGTAGGTGTTGTACGGCGTATCCTGTTTCAGGTCGGATTTGTGGATGTCGCCGTCGTAATTGGGAATACCGTAGATCACACTGGGATCGGTCTGCAGCCGCATGCCCTTTTTCAATCGGCGATTGAATACGCCGGAGACCCGTGCACGCTCGGACGGCACGGCGGTCTCCTTCTCGATCAACGAGGCCATGATCAACGCCTGATACGGCGTATGGATGGCCAGATCATCCGCCCGATTGGCCCAGGCTTTGTGCAGGAACCGCTGCATCGCGTTGTAGGCCCGCTTGAGAAATGCGACATCGCTCATGCCGCGGGGAAACATATAAGTATCCGGCATGAACCGGCCTTCCGCCTTCTGATCCGGATGGCCGAGCGCCGCCATGATCTGCGCACTGGACTTGCCGCGAAGCGTGTGTTTAAGCGCGGGATCGTGGTTGACCGCCTGCATGATCTGTTTGAAGCGCCACCCCTCGACCAGCGTCAAGCGGTGCTGGCGGATCTTGCCCGATGCCAGCAGCGCGAGCAGCTGGCGTGGATACTGTTTCGCCGGAACCAGATACTCGCCGCTCTTGATGCTCGTCGCCTGGCCCGTAAAACGGGCATAGAGCGACAGATAACGCGCGTCCCGCGCCCGGCGGATGATTTGCTTGCGGCGCAACTGCTGGACGAGCCCGCGAAAACTCGTGCCCGGCGCCACCTCGATGAGCTCCGGCTGTGTATTCCCGAGAGGCTCGGTGAAAAAACGTGCGACATCGGCGCCAAGAATGGCACCGGCCAGCAGGGCCGCCAGGACGAAACCGTAGACGAGACGCAGGAACACGGGCGTCGCAACTCCTTGAAACTAATGACTGCTCACAAGCAGCGCATTCGCGCGATCGGCCAGCCACCGACTTTCGGCAAACCCATGCTCGCCGATGCAGGGCACCGCCACCGCGCCGCTGACGCTGTTGCAGGCCACGGCGCCGACGAAATCGCCCAGGCGTGCGCGGGTGATCTCGCACTCGGCGAGTGCCGGGACCGCCGCGCGCAATCGCTCGCGCGTGGCCCCGATCACGCCGGCGTGATCCAGCCTTGGCGTCCACCAGTCGCCGGCGCCGTCGACGAACACCAGATTACGCATGGTGGTACAGACGATGCGACCGGCACTGTCGCACATCGCTGCGTCGGCGACATTACGGCGTTCGCAATCGCGACGTGCCAGCACCTGTTCCAGGCGGTTGAGATGCTTGACGCCCGCGAGCACGGCCGGCGTGGCCAGCACGATGGGGCAGATCGGCAGTGCCAGCGCGTCGGGTATACCCGGCTGGCCGCGGTGCAGGCTCACGATCCGGCGTGGCACGGGCTGGTCGGGCGGCGCATAGCCGCGCCCGCCACTGCCCCGGGTAATGACGATCTTGACGATGCCGGAGGTATCGTCGCCGGCCAGCGCCTGGATATCGGCCTCAAGCCTCGCGCGTTCCGGTGTCTCCAGGCCCAACGCCGCACAGTCGTGTGCCAGCCGCGCGTAGTGAAAGCGCCAGGCGAGCGCAATCCCCGATTCCAAGCGCATCGTTCGGAATATGCCATCGCCATAGGCCAGACCGCGGTCGTCGGCCGGCAGGGCCGTGGCGGATCGACCGTTGATCAACATCCGGTCAGCCATGGACCGCGCTCGCTTGCGCGGCACGGAACGCACGCAGCACGCCGTGCGCCTTGTGCCGGGTTTCGGCCAGTTCCGATGCCGGATCCGAGTCGGCCACGATGCCCGCACCGGTACGCAGTGTCAGGTCGCGGCCAACCTGCGTCAGAGAACGGAT
Source organism: Salinisphaera sp. LB1 (assembly GCF_003177035.1). NCBI lineage: Bacteria > Pseudomonadati > Pseudomonadota > Gammaproteobacteria > Salinisphaerales > Salinisphaeraceae > Salinisphaera > Salinisphaera sp. LB1. The sequence continues at coordinate 3,484,140 of NZ_CP029488.1, forward strand.
GATGATGTTCGTGTCCAGCGTACCGCAGCGGCTCAGATAACCGATGCTGCCGGTGTAGGCGCCGCGGCCCGTGCGCTCGAGCTCGGCAATGATCTGCATGCAGCGCACTTTCGGGCAACCCGTGATCGTACCGCCCGGAAAGACCGCCCTGAGGGCGCCGCCCGGGCCGACACCGGCCTTGAGCTGCCCGCATACGTTGGACACGATGTGATGCACATGCGCGTAGGACTCGACCACCATCAGCTCGTCCACCGCGATGCTCCCGGGCCGGCATACCCGTCCGAGGTCATTGCGGACCAGATCGATGAGCATGACATGCTCGGCCCGTTCCTTCGGGTGGGTAATCAATTCCTCGCTGATCTCGGCATCGCGGCCGAGGCGCCGGCGCCGGGTACCCGCGATCGGCCGTACGCTGGCCCGGCCATCGCGCAGTGACAGCAGCCGCTCCGGCGATGAGCAGACCAGCGCCGCGCCCTGCCAGTTCAGCAACGCCGAAAATGGCGCCGGGTTGGCGGCCCTGAGTGCCGTGTAAACATGACCCGGCGAGACATCCTCGACCAGTCGACCGTGCCACGCCCGCGCGAGATTGGCCTGAAAGACGTCGCCGGCCCGTATATATTCACGCGCACGCGCCACAGCATCGAGGTAGTCCTCCGGCGCGTCTTCCTGCCAGCGAATCGCCGGGTACGCGACATCGTTCGACGCTGTTTCGCCCTGCGACTCGAGCATTGCGACCAGTGCGGCCACACGATCGACATCGGCATTCTCGGACACCACTTCGAGAGTCGCGCGCCGACGATCATGGATGATCGCGCTGCGACAGCGAAGCGCGAGCGCCGTCGGCAGGCCGTCGCCAGCCGGGGGAAGTGCCAGCCCAGGCTCCACGCCGGCGGCCATCTCGTAACCGAGATAAATCAGCCAGCCGCCGATGAACGGCAGATCCGTGGTTGTGGCCGTCGTCTGACGGGCGCATGTGTCGAGAAAATCGAAGAATGCAGCGCGCGAGCCCAATTGTTCGGGGGTTATCGCCTCGGCGGGGTCGGCCAGCAGAATGTCGTAGCGCGACTGTGCCGCCGCGCCCGCACTCGACTCGAGCAACGCCGGAAACAACCCGGGTTCAGCGCGCGCCAGCTGGTACAGTGGCGCATGAACGCTGGGGTCAAGAGTCGCCCGGGCCAGATCGTGCGCCACCACGATCCGACCCGCGGAACGAGTTCGCGAGGTCAATCGAAACGCTTGAGTATCAGTGAGCCGTTTGTGCCGCCGAAGCCGAAGGAGTTCGACAACGCTACATCAATCTTCATCTGACGTGCGGTATGCGGCACGTAGTCCAGCGTACAGCCCTCGGCCGGGTTGTCCAGATTGATGGTCGGCGGGGCCACTTGATCGCGGATGGCCAGTAGCGTGAAGATCGCTTCGACGGAGCCCGCCGCGCCCAGCATATGACCGGTCATGGACTTGGTCGAACTCACGGCGACCTTGTGCGCCGCGCTGCCCATCACCGCCTCGATCGACTGGCTCTCGGAAACGTCGCCGGCCTGGGTCGACGTGCCGTGGGCGTTGATGTAATCGATATTCTCGCCGGTCATTTCCGCATCCGCCAGCGCATTGATCATGCACTGCCTGGAACCGCGACCGCTGGGCATGGTGATGTGGTGCGCATCGCCGCTCATGCCGAAGCCGACGACTTCACCGTAGATCCTGGCGCCGCGCGCCTTGGCGGTCTCGAGCTCCTCGAGCATGAGCACCCCGGCGCCATCGGAGAGTACGAAACCGTCGCGATCGACGTCCCAGGGCCGGCTGGCGGCCGCGGGATCGTCATTGCGTGTCGATAGCGCCTTGGCCGAGCAGAAGCCGGCCAACCCGATCGGGTTGACGGCCATCTCGCAACCGCCAGCGACCATGGCCTCGGCATCGCCGTAGGCGATCATGCGGGCCGCCAGACCGATGTTGTGCACGCCGGTCGTACAGGCGGACACCGCCGCGATGTTCGGGCCGTGCAGGTTGAGCTGGATCGAGATCTGGCCGGCGGCCATGTTCGCGATACTGCTCGGAATGAAAAACGGCGAGACCTTCTTCGGGCTGTATCCCGATTCGTAGAAGCTCGCACAGGTCTTGAGAATCGTGCCGATGCCGCCGATACCCGAGCCCACGGCCACACCGACACGATCATTGTATTCGTCGGACAGTTCGTAGCCGCTGTCGTTGATGGCCTGAACTGCAGCCGCCACCCCGTAATGCACGAACGGATCGAAGCGCTTGGCCTCCTTGGGCGACATGTATCGGGTGACGTCGAAATCGCGAACCGGACCGCCGAAGCGGGTCGGATATTTCGACACGTCGAAGCTATCGATCGACGTAATCCCGCTACGGCCGGCAACAATGCCGGCCCAGGTCGATTCCACGTCCAGGCCCAGCGGGGAAATCATCCCCAGGCCTGTCACTACCACGCGACGCTGTCTCAACGACGCCCCTCCAACGAATGGTGCCGTCCACAACGGGACGGCATTAATCCGGCCGGCCGGTCATGAGGCCGGCCAACGACTCCAACGGGGCTTATCAGCCCTCAGCGTGCGACTTGATATAGTCGACCGCGTCCTTGACCTTCACGATCTTCTCGGCTTCCTCATCGGGAATATCGATTTCGAATTCTTCCTCAAGCGCCATGACCAGCTCGACCGTATCCAGCGAGTCGGCACCCAGGTCGTCGACGAACGAGGCTTCCGAGGTCACCTGGTCTTCGCTGACCGACAGCTGCTCGGCAATGATTTTCTGTACTCGTTCTTCCACGCTACTCATGGGTTGTCTCCTGTTGCTTGTGTGCGCGTTCATGAAGCGCGAATCCGCCCTCGCGAACCGCGCGCCATTCTAGGGAAAAAGGTGTCGTCTCGCCAGACGATTACGCCCCCATATAAAGTCCGCCGTTAACACTCAGCGTCTCACCCGTAATATAACCGGCTGCGGGCGAGACGAGAAATGCAACGGCGGACGCGATATCGTCGACCGCCCCGAGGCGGCCGAGCGGAATCTGGCCGAGCATGGACTCGCGCGTGGCCGCCGGCAGATCCCGGGTCATGTCGGTTTCGATGAAACCGGGGGCCACGGCATTGACGGTGATCGCCCGCGAGCCAACCTCGCGCGCCATCGAGCGCGTCAATCCCAGCAGGCCCGCCTTGGCCGCACTGTAATTGACCTGCCCGGCATTGCCGGTCAGCCCGACCACCGAGCTGACGTTGACGATACGGCCGGTACGGGCCTTCATCATGCCCTTGAGAACCGCCCGGGATACGCGAAAGACGCCCGACAGGTTGGCGTCGATGACGGCCTGCCAATCGTCGTCCTTCATGCGGAGCATGAGCGTGTCACGGGTAATGGCGGCGTTGTTGACCACGAGGGTCGGCGCGCCGAAATCCTTGCCAATCTCCTTGACCAGCGCCTCGATCGCGGCCGCATCGGTGACGTCGAGCACGCGGCCGGCCCCCGCCGGGTCGCGCTGAGCCAGGCGCTCGTCGATGGCTGCCGCGCCCTGGTCGCTGGTCGCCGTGCCGATGACGGTTGCGCCGTCGGCGGCGAGGCGGTCGGCGATGGCGGCACCGATGCCGCGGCTGGCGCCGGTCACGAGAGCAATTTGGCCGGACAGAACATTGGAAGACATAACGAGCCTGGAACGGGGATTCGGAATGTGGAAAGACGGACGATCAGCGTTCGTCGGCGCGATCGTCGGCCGCGGCGAGCGCCGCGCGGAAATCGTCGGAATCCGACAATGGCAACGTCTGCAGTGACTTGTCGATACGCTTGTTCAGGCCGGTGAGCACTTTGCCCGGCCCGCATTCGACGAAAAGATGACAGTTTTCCGCCGCCAGGCGCTGAATGGTCTCGCGCCACTGCACGGATTGCGCAAGCTGGGCCACCAGCGCACGGCGCACGCCCCCGACATCCTCGCGCGGGCGGGCATCCACATTGTGGTAGACCGGGATGCTCGGTTCGCGCAATGGTATATCGGCCAGGTGCGAAGCCAGTCGATCAGCGGCCGGCTGCATCAACGCGCAGTGTGACGGCACACTTACGGCCAGCGGTTTGACCATTCGGGCGCCTTTGTCCCTGGCCAGTGCCGAGGCCTTTTCCACTGCCTCGGCATGGCCGGCAATCACGACCTGGTTGGGGGCGTTGAAGTTCGCCGCCGACACCGTCAAACCGTCGCTGGCCAACGCCGCCGATGCCTCGTCACAGGCCGCGCGGACCGCCTCGTCGGGCAATCCGAGGACCGCGGCCATGGCGCCCTCGCCAGCGCCCACGGCATCCTGCATGGCCTGGCCGCGCAGGCGAGTCAGGCGCAATGCATCCGCGAAATCGAGCGTGCCCGCAACCACCAATGCGCTGTACTCCCCCAGGCTATGGCCGGCCACGAAACTCGGCGCCGGGCCGTCCGCTGCCTGCCAGGCACGCCACACTGCCACGCTCGCCGCAACAAGCGCAGGCTGCGTGTATTCCGTACGATCAAGCGTATCGGCCGGGCCATTGGCGACCAGATCGGCCATGTCATAACCGAGGGCGTCGCTGGCCTCGTCTAGCGTCTGCTGGATCGCCGGGTGCTGTTGGCCCAGCTCGGCCAGCATCCCGACCGACTGTGCCCCCTGGCCGGGGAAAAGCATGGCAAATCGCGACATACAGGTCTTGGTGGTTAAGCCTCCGGATCGAATGGCGGCATCATACCCGGGGTCGGCTCGCTTGGCCACGCAAAAATCGGCTTTGCTAGAATCGGATGCTTCGATTTCGCCGGCCGAGGCCGCCGTCATGGTCCATGCCGAACTTACCGTTGCCGCTATCGTGAAACACGACTCGCGCTACCTCATGATCGAGGAGCTCGCGCACGGGCGGCGTGTGATCAATCAGCCGGCCGGCCATGTCGAGCCGGGCGAGACCATTCTCGATGCCGCAATCCGGGAAACGCGCGAAGAAAGCGCCTGGCGCTTTCACCCACGCGGTTTCATCGGCATGTACTACTGGCCGCACGCCGATGGCCGCACCACGCTTCGGGTCGCACTCGCCGGCGACGTCGACGATCATGCTGCCGGGCAACCGCTGGACGACGGCATCATCGCGACACACTGGTTGACGCGTGACGCGCTAGCCGCCCGCTCGGATCTGCGCAGCGCCCTCGTGCTGCAGTCCATCGACGACTTCGAGTCGCGCGATCTCATGCCGCTCGATCGGGTCCGGCACATGACGAGCCGCTCATGAACACCATGCAACACAACCCCGCCGATACTCGCGTCATTGTCGGGCTGTCCGGCGGTGTGGATTCGTCGGTAACCGCACTCCGGCTGGTCGCGGCGGGGTATCGGGTCGAGGGCCTGTTCATGTTCAACTGGAGCGAGGATGAAGCCGGCCGCTGCCAGGCCGCGGACGACTTCGAAGACGCTGCGGCGGTCTGCGACGCCCTGGATATCCCGCTGCATCGGGCCGATTTCTCGCGCGAGTACAAGTCGCGGGTATTCCGGTATTTTCTCGATAGCTATGCGGCCGGACGCACGCCCAACCCGGACGTACTCTGCAACCGCGAGATCAAGTTCGATGCCTTCATGCATCATGCGGATCGCCTCGGCGCCGACATGATCGCCACCGGGCATTACGCGCGTATCGACCATGGCGGCCAATACCCGCGGCTGTTGCGTGGGCTGGACGCAAGCAAGGACCAGTCCTATTTTCTGTCCGCGGTGCCGATCGAGGCCCTGGCGCGAACCCTGTTTCCGCTGGGCGAGATCGACAAGACCGACGTGCGCGCGATCGCCAAGCGCGCGGGCCTGCCGGTCCACGACAAACCCGACAGCACCGGCGTGTGCTTCATCGGCGAGCGGGATTTCGAAGGATTTCTGCGCGAATATCTGTCCGGCCGGGCCGGGCCGGTGCGCGTATCCGGCGGGCCGCTCGACGGGCGCGTGATCGCCGAGCATTCGGGCCTCATCTACTACACCATCGGCCAGCGCCGCGGTCTGGGGCTGGGCGGCGTGGCCGGGGCCGATGAAGGGCCGTGGTATGTCGTGGCCAAGGATCTGGCCCGCGACACGCTATGGGTGAGCCAGGATGCAGCCCACCCCGCCCTGGAGCAGATCGAACTGGTCGCGGGCGCGCCACACTGGCTGATCGATCCGCCCGCCGGGCCGCTGCGCTGTGCGGCGCAGGTGCGTTACCGCCAGGCGGCCATCGACTGCGTGGCCACGCCGCGCGCAGATGGCGGCCTGCACGTGCGCTTCGAAAGGCCGCCGCGCGCGATTGCGCCGGGGCAGTATGTGGTGTTCTACGATGGCGCGCACTGCCTGGGCAGCGCCGAGATTCAGACAGCCGGCGGCGACACAGCCACGACAACCCAACGGAATGATCTTCCCGCATGAGCCAACACAACGCGACACTCGAGAACCAGGTGCTGGCGCTGGCGGGCGTGGCCCAGTTCACGCTCTATGCACACGAGCTGGCGACCGAGGGGCGCGATCTGCCGGCCCGGTTCGAGCGCGCGACGCAGGCAATCTTCTGCACCGACCCCGATAGCGCGATCGATGTCTATGGCGATCGCGCGGGCGTGGCCGACGGGATTCGTTACCTGCGTGTGCAACTGTCCGGGCAACGACCGGACGCCAAGGGCGCGGCGGTCGCGCGCTACATCGGTCAGATCCTGAAGCTTTCGGGCAAGGTGCTTGACGATGAGCAGGCGCTCGGGCGCATTCGCGGCGCGATCGATCGTGCGCGTCTGGCCGAACTCGACGCCGTCGCCGACATCCTCGACGCCGCCTATCGGGAAACGATCAGCCCGTTGAAACCGCAGATCATGCTGCAGGGCGAACCGATGTATCTGAAGAATGAATACATCCAGCGACGTATCCGGACGCAGCTGCTGGCCGCGATCCGCTGCGGCGTGATGTGGCGCCAGTGCGGCGGCGGTTTCATATCACTGTTCTTCCGCCGCAAGGCCCTGCTCGCCGCACTTGAGTGAGTCTTCGGGCAGACCCGCAGCATCGTCGCGCCGCCACCCGTCCCATCCTGCAGGCCACCGGGCGAACACGGTATACTTCGCCCGTTTTCTCGTCGTTTGCGCGACGCATACGCCATAAGACCACAGGCCCAGGAGATGAGGTCCATGACCGATAGTTTTGGTACCCGTTCGCAGTTCACCGTCGGTGGACGCCGTTTCGACTATTTCAGCCTGAAAAAGCTCGAAGAACAGTTCCCGAGCGTGGCGAAACTGCCCTACGCTCAGAAGATCCTGCTGGAAAACCTCCTGCGGCACGAAGACGGCGCCAACGTCACCGCCGACGATGTCAAGGCGCTGGCGCAGTGGGAAGCCACCGCCGAGCCGGCGACCGAGATCGCCTTCACCCCGGCCCGCGTGGTGCTGCAGGATTTCACCGGCGTACCGGCGGTGGTCGATCTGGCCGCCATGCGCGACGCCATGAAGAGCCTCGGCGGCAGCCCCGCCAAGATCAACCCGCAGTCGCCGGCCGAACTGGTCATCGACCACTCGGTGATGGTCGACGAGTACGGCTCGGACAAGGCCTTCGATCTCAATGCCAAGCTTGAGTTCAACCGCAACAAGGAGCGCTACGCGTTCCTGCGCTGGGGCCAGGGTGCGTTCAACAATTTCAAGGTCGTGCCGCCGGACACCGGCATCGTGCATCAGGTCAACCTGGAATATCTGGCGCGCGTGGTCTTCGGCAATGAAGACACGGGCCTGGCCTATCCCGATACGCTGGTCGGCACGGACTCCCACACCACGATGATCAACGGCGTGGGCGTGCTCGGCTGGGGCGTGGGCGGCATCGAAGCCGAAGCGGCCATGCTGGGTCAGCCGATTACCATGCTCATTCCGCAGGTCATCGGCTTCAAGCTCACCGGCAAGCTGGCCGAGGGCACCACCGCCACCGATCTCGTGCTCACGGTCACCGAGATGCTGCGTGCCAAGGGCGTGGTCGGCAAGTTCGTGGAATTCTACGGTGACGGCCTGGCCGATCTGGCCCTGGCCGACCGCGCGACCATCGCCAACATGGCACCGGAATACGGTGCGACCTGCGGTATCTTCCCGGTCGACGAGGAAACCATCCGCTACATGGAACTGACCGGCCGCGACGCCGATCAGATCGAGCTGACCCGTGAGTACGCCAAGGCCCAGGGCCTGTGGCGTGAAGCCGGCGAGCCGGACGCGAACTACACCGACGCGCTGGAACTCGACCTGTCGACCGTGCAGCCGTCGCTCGCCGGGCCGAAGCGCCCGCAGGACCGCGTGTTGTTGTCCGACATGCAGGCCACCTACCGGCGCGAAGTCCAGCCGTTCATCGAAGCGCGCGAGGAAAAGGCCGACAAATCGATGGCCGAGGCCAAGGAAGAAAGCGAAGGCGGCATCCCGAGCCAGAGCGTCGGTGGCACCGCCCTGGTCAACTACAAGGATCAGGATTTCGAGCTGCACGATGGCGCGGTGGTGATCGCGGCCATCACCTCCTGCACCAACACCTCGAACCCGGCCGTGATGCTGGCCGCCGGCCTTGTCGCCCGTAATGCGGTGGCCAAGGGCATGCAGGTCAAGCCCTGGGTGAAGACCTCGCTGGCGCCCGGCTCCAAGGTGGTGACGGAATATCTGGAAAAGGCCGGCCTGAACGACGATCTCGATCAGCTCGGGTTCCAGCTGGTCGGCTACGGCTGCACCACCTGCATCGGCAACTCCGGGCCGCTGCCGGAGCCGATCGGCCACGCCGTGCGCGAACACAATCTCAATGTGGCGTCGGTGTTGTCCGGCAACCGCAACTTCGAGGGCCGCGTGCACGGCGATGTACGCATGAACTTCCTGGCGAGCCCGCCGCTGGTCGTGGCCTATGCCCTGGCCGGCACGATCGACACCGATCTGACCCATGACCCGCTCGGCCAGGACGCCGAAGGCAACGACATCTATCTGGCCGATCTCTGGCCGTCGCAGAAGGAAATCTACGACACCATCGGCACCTCGCTGAACTCCGAGATGTTCAAGCACAGCTACGGCGACGTGTTTGCCGGGGACGCGCGTTGGCAGAACCTGGATGTGCCGGAGGGCGAGATCTACGCCTGGGACGCCGATTCCACCTACGTGCAGAACCCGCCCTACTTCGAAGGCATGACCGTCGATGTCGACGACATTCCGACGATCAAGGGCGCGCGCTGCCTGGCCAAGCTGGGCGACTCGATCACGACCGACCATATCTCGCCGGCCGGTGCGATCACGAAGGACAGCCCGGCGGGCCAGTACCTGCAGGAACAGGGCGTCTCGCCGTCGGACTTCAACAGCTATGGCTCGCGCCGCGGCAACCACGAAGTCATGATGCGGGGCACCTTCGCCAACGTCCGTCTGCGCAACCAGCTCGCGCCCGGCACCGAGGGCGGCTGGACGCGCCACCAGCCGGAAGGTCGCGAGATGTACATCTACGACGCGGCCATGCAGTACAAGGACGAAGGCACGCCGCTGGTGATTCTGGCCGGCAAGGAATACGGCACGGGCTCGTCGCGCGACTGGGCCGCCAAGGGCACCCTGCTGCTGGGCGTGAAAGCCGTGATCGCCGAGTCCTTCGAACGCATCCATCGTTCGAACCTGGTGGGCATGGGCGTACTGCCCCTTCAGTTCAACGAAGGCGATTCGCATGAATCGCTGGGCCTGGATGGCACGGAAACCTTCGACATTGACGGGTTGACCTCCGGCGCCAGGTCGGTGCACATCACCGCGACCAAGGAATCCGGCGAGACAGTGGCATTCGACGTCCGCGTGCGCATCGATACGCCCAAGGAGTGGGATTACTACCAGAACGGCGGCATCCTGCACTACGTGCTGCGGCAGTTGGCCCAAGCTGCCTGATCCGGCATCCGGTTCGGTACTGGGAGAGCCCCGCTTCGGCGGGGCTTTTTTAATGCCGTACCGCTGCCTTCGGACCGCTGCGATCACAGCGGGACAAGGGCTGTATCAGACAGTATTTGACAGATCAAGTGCGGATGCCGACATAGTGGCGAATATCGCGACAGTCGAGCCTCGCCGATCGGCTGTTCTGACACGAGCCCAACATGACCGACCCCCAGAATCCGAAGGCGGCCCTCTCCAGCGACTCCATCGCTGACGAGAAACTTCGACTCGCCGAACTGGCGGTTCTGGATATACTCGATACCGGTCCGGAAGAGCGCTTCGACCGGGTGACGCGGCTCGCGGCGAAAATCTTCGACGTACCGACGGCGCTGATCTCCTTCATCGATCACGACCGCCAATGGTTCAAGGCGCGCCTCGGTCTTGAGTTGTGCGAAACCGCCCGCGGCAACCCGTTCTGCCGTCATACGCTGAATCACGCGCTCGTGTTCCGGGTCGAGGACACAGCTGCGGACCCGGCGTTTCGAGACAACTCACTGGTGACCGGCTACCCACACATTCGCTTCTACGCCGGTCGCGCCATACGGGGCCCCACAGGTCAGGCGGTCGGCGCCCTGTGTATCATCGACTACAAGCCGCGTACCTTCGACGACCGAGCCCAGGATATCCTCATCGAACTGGGTGCTCTGGTCGAGGCGGAGTTGATGCGCCGGCCCGATTGGCCGCGTGGTGCCGGCCATTCGATCGGCGAACCGGGCCGACCCGACCCGACCGGCGTCGTCGGCCATCACGACCTGATCCACGCGCATGTCGATCGCCTGCTCGCGATTGCGGCGAAGGTCAATCACCGCCTCGCGATCCTGCATCTGCGGCTCGACAACCTGCCGGAATTCAAACTCGTTTACGATGCCGGGCAGACGCAGCGCTTCATTAACCGTTGGCTGGAGGACCTGCAGGACAAGAACACCGACCTGATCTACATCGCCCGATTATCCGAGATGGCCCTCCTCGGCGTGCTCGATCTTGCGGACCGTGTCGATGATATCCGCCGGCGCTGCGATGCGCTGCGCGCGCAGGCGATTCAAACGGCAGACATCAACGATATAACCTTCGTGTTCAATACCACGGCCGGCGTGAGCCTGTTCCCGGATCACGCAAGTTCGGCCCAGGAACTGATCAACAACGCGCGCCTTGCGCACGCCCGACGCCGCCCGGGCGACACGACCGCCCTGTTCACCCCGCTGATGGCGGAGCGCTCCCAGCGCCAATCCCTGTTACAAGAGCGGTTCATGCGCGCCGTGGTCAACGATGCGCTGCACTTCTGCTGGCAGCCGATTTTCGGTAATTTCGGCCGGACCCTGGTCGGCTTTGAATTGCTCGCGCGCTGGTACGATCCCCAGCTGGGCGCCATCGGTCCGGAGGAATTCATACCGCTGATCGATCAACAGGAACGGCTCAAGCGCGCCCTGGTCGTCAAAGCCATCGATACCGCCTGCCGGCAGCTGGCTCGGTGGCAGACCAGGCATTCCGAGCCGCCGCACATCGCCATCAATATTCCCGGCAGCGAGTTCTACCGCGAGGATTTCCCCGACCTGGTGTCGTCGATACTCGGGGACCACGGCGTGGCGGGCAATCGCCTGATCCTGGAACTGACCGAGCGCAGTCTCATACCCGACTTCGAGGCCACGGCGCAGACCATGCGGCGCCTGCGCCAGACCGGTATTCACATCGCGATCGACGACTTCGGCAGCGGTTATTCTTCGATTGCCTATCTGACCGAACTGCCGATTTCGTCAGTCAAGATCGACAAGAGCGTGGTGCAACAGATCGATCGCGCCGCACAGCGATATCGACTCATGCAGAGTATCGTCGATCTCGCCCATGGCCAGAACCTGCCCACGGTGGCCGAAGGCGTGGAAACACCGGCCCAGCTCCAGCTGGTCACCGACATGCGCTGCGAATACACCCAGGGCTTTCTTCTCGGCCGTCCCCAGCCGCTGAAGCAGACCGACGCACTCGTCGACCGCAGCATGTAGGCCCGCTGCCGCCCTTTCGTTCACACCAGACAGGCCACGCCGATCGTGTTACCCGCCCCAGGTCGCTTCAAGTACGCGCAACCAGTTGTCGCGGCTGATGGCCGCTATGGTGGCGGCGTCATAGCCACGGGCCTGCATCGCTTGCGGCAGCGCCGGTAGCGAGGCGACATCCCGGATCGGGGCAGGCATCGCGCGAACGCCATCGAAATCGGAACCGAGCCCCACGTGATCGGGTCCCATGATCGACAGCATGTGATCCAGATGATCGAGCATCACCTCGATCGACGTGTCCGCGCCCAACCCGCCATCCGGACGCAGAAAGTAATTGGCGAAATTCAGGCCCACGATGCCGTTGCTACGCGCGATCGCGCGTAACTGATCATCGGTCAGATTGCGCGCATGGGGACAGATCGCATGCGCGTTCGAATGGCTGGCGATCAGCGGCGCGTCGCTGGTGCGGGCCACGTCCCAGAACCCCTGCTCGTTCAGGTGCGACAGATCGATTGCGATACGACGCCGGTTGCAGGCCGCCACCAGGGCAAAGCCGGCTTCTGTCAGCCCCGGGCCGGTATCGGGCCCGGACGGGAAACGAAACGGCACCCCTTCGCCGAATGCACTCGACCGGCTCCAGACTAGGCCCAGGGAGCGAAGGCCGGCCGCATGAAAGACATCCAGCGCCTCGAAGTCGGTATCGATGGCTTCCGCCCCCTCGAAGTGCAGCACGGCCGCCACCGCACCGACCGACTCGGCCGCCCGAATGTCCGCAACGCTTCGGCAGATGCGAAAACGACCCTCGGACGCGGCCTCGATTCGCAGCAGGCGCGAGATCATGGTCATGACGCGCGGCATCGCCTCGGCCGCGCCCATTGCCGGCGCAAGCGCCTTGTCGTATCCCGTTCCGGTTGGCACCAGCGGCGATCGATCGTTGGCCGGCGGCACGAAAACCGCGAACAGGCCACCCCCGAATCGCCCCCGGCGCATTCGTGGCCAGTCCAGGTGCCCGTCCCCCCGTCCGTCGAGGAATTGGCGTATCGCCTCGTGCGCCGGCAGCTCAGCGAGCTGCAGCAACATATCGTTGTGGCCATCGAAGATCGACGGCCACTCGGGGTCGGTCATGTCATTTCCTGTCGAACATCAGGCCGCCAGACTGTCGACGGTGTTGTTGCGCTGCGCGCGACGGGTGGATGGCCAGTTTGCCAGATCAACTTCTTCGCGGATGTCGCGACAGACCTGGATCACATGGTCGAGCTGGTCGCGCGTGATGCCCGCGTTGATCGACAGTCGAATCAATGACCGCTTGGTCGCAGTGGCCGGCGCGCAGAAGACCGATCCAAACACGCCGCGGGATTCAAGCGCGTCACGGAGCACCATCGTCTGCTGTTCGCGCCCCGCTTCGAGCGCAATGATCTGGGCCTTGCTGATTTCAACGTTATAGCCCAGCGCGTCCAGGTTGCGCCTCAGATACTCGGTATTCGCAAAAAGCCGCTGGCGCTGCTCATCCGCCGCCTTTATCAGGTCGAGGGTCTTGCTCAAGGCCGCAATGTCGGGCGGCAGCAAGGCCGAACTGAAGATCGCCGGGAAGGCGTTGTACTTGATGAACTGACGCAGCCGGTCGCTGCAGGCGATCAAGCCGGCGCGGCCTGCAAACGCCTTGGCCAGACTGGCGGTAACGAAATGGACCTTGTCCTGCAAACCCAGCCCAGCGACCATGCCGCTGCCCTGCCAGCCATGCGTGCCCAGCGAATGCGACTCATCCACGATGATCACGCAACCGGCTTTCGAGGCGACGTCCACGATTTTGCGTACCGGCGCGACGCTGCCATTGGTGCTGTACACCGAGTCGATGACCACTATGCCCGGGCCGTTGCGCTTGATCATCGCCGCCAGATGTTCGGTACTGTTGTGCCGAAAGGGCTTGGCTTCCAGACCGGCAGCCTGAATACCCTGCCAAAGCGAGGCATGAGCCATCATGTCGATATAGACGGGAGTGCCCTTCACGCCGATGGACTGAATCAGCCCGACATTCGCGGCATAGCCAGACTGACAGAGTAGCGTGGACTCCATGGCCATCCAGCTCGCCATGCGGTTTTCGAAGTCGTCCTGCGGACTGTCGCCATGCAGATACACGGCGGACATAACCATGGTGTTGTCGGTGGCGTCGAGCGTGTCGATCTGAGCCTGTCGGATGTCCGGGTGATTCGCCAAGTCGAGATAATCGTTGCTCACCAGCATCACGGCATTCTCGTCAGGGGAACGCCCGTGCATGATGTGTCCACCCTGCCAGGTCTTTTCGACGCGCTCGCGATAGTAGTGATCGACGTGGGCTGAAAGAAAATCCGGCTCGGCAGCGGTGCGCGTATTGCGAGCTTGGTGATTGATGGAGGAGAGCTGATTCATGCGAGGCCTCGTTGATTCGACGATGAGAGTGGGAATAAGAACAATAGATTTTGACGCAGCTGTTTCAAAAGGTGCATTGCAGCTACCGGTGCACTCTAATTTTTTATAAAAATCGCCCGGTTTTCAAATTAACTGCTGTAGCCACGATTCAGCTTACCCAATATCGGCGCCCAAGGGCCTCGATTCAGCGCATTGCCTCCAATCTCAACCGCATCATCGGCCGTTGTTACAGCACTTGCATGGAGCTTGTTGCAATACCGGGCGCGGCTCCGCAATCGTCATACAAATCAATGCGTAGGCCGATGGGTGGCGAGCGCGGAGAGGTCTTCGCGCGGCAATTGGAGCGCGAGTGGGAAGAGGCCGCTGCGCGCAGCGCACGCCGGTCATACCCGGGCGGTAATCGAGTGCGCCGCGCTCAATGCATTCGATTAACGTCCGTCCGCAGCGCGCGCCCGGGCCCCGCCAGCCTGCGAGGTTTGCGCACGACGCGCGCGATAGGAGGCACACGCCAACCAGGACGCGTGCTTGGAGTGCTGCGCCCCGGCGAACCGGGATGAGCCCGGTTACATCAATGAGTAACCGACCGTGTCCAGCCACTCCAGGAATTCGTTGTAACTGGGCCGGGCTTGTATACCGCCCCCGGTACAGGACATGTCGAACAGGCTCCAGCGTAAATCGCCGGCCGCATCACCGAGTTCGGCCCCGGGCGCTGTATGGGCCGACCAGTCCAGTTCATGATAGACGGAACTATTGGGATCGAGCATGAGCGTGCCCGCTTCCAGGCCGTCGACGATCGCTGCCGGAGCACCGGCCGCGCGCGCGCGCTGTGCTTCGTGCGCTCTTTCGTCGCGGCTCTGGATGACCACCCGTTTGACCTGGCCGGCGGCGTCGGCGAACACGAACCCCGTGGGCTCGACGGCCAGGTAATACTCCACCAGCCCCTGGTCGGCGCGCAGCCGCTCGATCAGGCGCGCCACCGCGGGCTCCTTGAGTAGACCGGGCAGATCGACGGGAAACACATCCGCCGCGGCGGTGAATACATCGCGGATATATTCCTGTTGGAATTGACGGATCGCTTGGTTGAGCGTGTCGTAAACCGCATGCTCATGCTTGCGGATGTACTGATCGATGATGCCGTGATTGAAGGCGTCGACCGCCACCGATTCCGTGGCCACCCCCGTGAACAATATTTTCTTGACGTGTGGATCCTTGATCTGGCGGCAGAACTCGAGCCCGTTCATCTGTGGCATGGCGTAATCGACCAACGCCACCGAAATCTGCGCAAAGCGGTCGGACGCCTGCATCTCGCGGTGCAGGGCGCTGATATCGAGCGCGAGCGACTCACGATGGTTCTTGCCGCTGTCGCCGTGGCCGTTTGGCACCGCCTTGAAAAAACGGTCGCGCGCGGTGCCATTCGGCTGACGTCCGTTGAGGTAACCCAGCGCCTTGTGGGTTGAATCGAATAGCAGATAGGCCAGATCAGCATCGAGCTGCAGGCTCAGATTGCCGAGAAAATCGATATCGTCATCGACCAGAACAATCTGCGTCGGGTGGAAATACGGCGCCAGTTCAATCGTAGCCATCGTCGGCAATCTCCGGAAAGCTCATGATGAATTCAGTGTATTCGCCCAGTACCGAGTCGCAGCGGATATATCCGCCGAAGCTATCGATGACAAGACGCACGAAAGCGAGGCCGATCCCGGTCCCCTGGCCACGAGGCATGCCTGAGTAGAAACGCTCGAAGATCCGCGGCAACGCCTCCGGGCGTATACCCGGCCCGGTATCCTGGAAATGCAGCTGATGTATGCCGGAAGCGGATCGGGACGTCCAGATCACAATGCGCCCCCCGTTATTGCTCGCCAGATGATACAGGGCGTTCTTGAGCAGGTTGAACAGCACATGAACCATCAAGAGCTTGGAACCATGGAACAGGAAGTCGGGCCCGCCCGCTCGTTCGATCCAGTCCCGTTCACGTGCCGAATGAAATGGATAACGATCGAGTGCGGTGGTTACGCAATCCGCGATGGACACCGATTCGAAGGTCGAACGATCAATCGCGGCACGGCTGGAATTGACCAGCAGCATGTCCAGTACGGCGCTGGTGTACTCACTTTCCGTATGAATACGGTTGAGAACCGATTGGATCTGCTGAAAATGAGCTTGCCGGATCGGTCGTACCGGCAACGAATGTTGGCGAGCCAGTTCGTAGCCTTCGATGAGAATCGGAAGATAGGTATTCAACCCGCGCGCGCCACTGCGTATGCCGAGCAGCGGCGTACGCAACTCATGGGCCATGGTACCGACGGCATCGGTGATGGCGGCGAGTTTCTCCTGTGCCACGAGTTCGGATTTGTAATTGAAGGCGCTACCCGCAACGAGTCCGAAGAGATAGATGGACACCAGTACCGGGAGCGGGATATCGCCCTGGACTTCGAACCCCCCGCCGAGAGCGACAAACACAGCCCAGGCCAGCAGCGCGCCGGAGATCGACAGGATGAGCGTCATCAACCAGTCGAACACAAGGATCACCAAAAGCATCAACGCCGCCATCGTCGACAGCGCCCATACGGATGACAGGTGATTGAGCAACGTCATCAGAACGAAGAAGAAAGGCAACTGGAACAGCAGGATGAACAACCAGTAGATCGCCAACCACTGCTCCATGTTGCGATGTCTCGACAGTTGACGTTCGAACAGCATGGGAATCGAGAATAGAACGCATATCGAACGCAGCCAGACACTTTCAAAAGGTTGCGGATACACGTTCTGCCAGATGTAGTAGTACAGCGGTTGGCCGATGATCTCTACGATGGCGAAGGTAGTCATGCTGGCGCGGGCGTAAGTGGCACTCTGCTGTAGCGAGACGACCAGACGCGTCCATACCCGCCGCAGAATGACTTGCCAGTAGAAAAGCAGCGCCTCCCGAAGATTTCGGTGTCGCCGGTCGCGAGGTTGCGCCGCGTGACCGTTGACACGAGCATCTTCACTCTGAGACGAGTCCGTCATGTCACCCTACGCCCCCGCAAAGTCCGGATATCGAGACCGATACGCAATAATGCGATTCCTTCAGTATACTGGCTCGGCATAGATCTCGTTGCGTTCACTAAATGTCCCGACTCACAAGACAGCGTGGTCGTACGCCCTGTTCAGGCGACGTCCAGCCAGTAGGTCGCGGCCCTCTCTAGGGCGTGCGCGATCATGTCTGCCGCTCGACGCATACTCTACGGCTGCCTCGGTCTGCTTCTGATCAGTCAATTCGCGGCGCTCGGCGTCGCCTGTCTCAGCGCCCCCCGTCGCGACATGATCACCCTGCTCATTGCGGCGTTCGGTTGCGCACTGGCAATCGTTCTCCTGTGTATCATCTGGCGCCAGGATCGGCGCGACCGGGTCAGCGGCGCAGCGGTACTGGCCGAATGGATCGAGCAAGTCGATGTCAGCGCGGACGACCTGCCCCAGTTCGATCAGGCCCTGGCCAGCCGAGCCCCGCGCCTGACCGGCGCCATCGAGACCCTGATCGCGCGGCTCCATGATTATCGCGACAAGCTGCTCGTGCGGCATCAGCGGGTCCAGCGACTGCTTCGCAACGTCACCGACGTGTTGTATCACGCCGACCGGGACGGCCGGCTGACCTGGGTCACCGACTCGGTTTCGGACATGCTCGGCTACACACCGCAGGAGTTGCGTGGTTATTCCCTGGCACAGCTGCTGGCGGACCCGGATACCGATCTGCCGATACTCACGCAAAGCGCCAATATCGTGCGCTATCCCACACGCGTGTTTCGCAGCGATGGCAGCATTGCATGGTTGCTGATTTCGGCACGCCGCATCGACGACGCCGAAGGCCAGATCGTGGGCAGCGAGGGCATCTGCCGCGACGGCACGCGCCTGATCGAGACCCAGCGCCAGCTCAACCAGGAAAAAGAGCGGGCCCAGGTCACGCTGGCGGCCATCGGCGACGGGGTAATCACCACGGATGCCAGCGGCACGATCGACTACGTCAATCCGCGCGGTCAGCACATGCTGGCGCGAAAGATGAAGCAGGTTCAGGGGCGCGCCTTCGAAAACGTCTGCCGCTTGTTCGACCCGGACAAGAAAGAATTCATCGACGGGCTGGTTACGGACTGTCTCGAGACCGGCATCTCGCGCGAGTGGGCCAACGCCCTGGCCCTGGTGGGCGATCAGCTGCCTACCCGGGATCCGAACGACTATCGCTCGGTGACGGTTACCGTCTCCGCGATCCGCGACGAAAAAAGCCGGATCATCGGTGCGGTGGTGGTGCTGCATGACGTGACGCGGCTCGAGCGCGTCTCCCGTGAGCTGACCTATCAAGCCAACCACGATTCGCTGACCGGACTGCTCAATCGGCGTGCTTTCGAACGCCAGCTTCGACAGGTGCTGGAAGCGACCCGAGTGAACAAGGTCTGGCATACGCTATGCTATCTCGACCTGGACCAGTTCAAGCTGATCAACGACAGCTGTGGTCACCATGCCGGCGATGCGATGCTGCGCCAGCTGTCGTCGCAGATGATCACCCAGCTCAGACCCCACGACACCCTGGCCCGGCTCGGCGGGGACGAGTTCGGCATCATCTTCGAGGAAACCGACCTGGAAACCGCGCAGGCGGTGGCCGAACGCCTGCGGCAATGGCTCGAGGGGTTTCGCTTTGAATGGGAGGGCAAGGCGTTCCGTCTCGGCGCAAGCCTCGGCCTAAGCGTCATCGGGGAAGACTCGATCAGCGCCGCCGAATTGCTGCGGCGTGCCGACACCGCCTGTTATCTGGCCAAGGAACAGGGGCGGAATCAGGTTCGCGTCTATCATCGCAACAGTGATGAAGCCCGCATGCGCGACTACGAGATCGAGCGCATGCAACAGATCAACGAAGCGCTCGACGAGCATGGCTTCGTTCTGCACGCCCAGCCCATTGCGCCGTTGATACCCCGAACCGAAGATTGGCGCATGGGCAGCGAACTGCTGCTGCGAATGAAGGGCGACCCTGGCGCGATGATCTCCCCGCAGAACGTGTTGCTGACGGCGGAACGCTACAGCATGGCATCGCGTATCGATCGCTGGGTGATCAACCACGCCCTGCAGCTGATCGCCCGGTACGACGCGGACTGCCCCCGCATCGGCTATTACAGCATCAACATTTCCGGCCAATCGATCACCGACGAACAATTCGTCGGCTTCGTGCGCGAATGCATCGACCGCTCAGGCGTCGACCCGAAACGGCTGGTCTTCGAGATCACCGAGACCGCGGCCGTGACCAATCTGCAGCGTGCCGCCGATCTGATGCGCTCCCTGCGCGCGATCGGCTGCCGGTTCGCGCTCGACGATTTCGGCAGCGGCGTGAGTTCGTTCAGTTATCTCAAGCACCTGCCCTCGGACTTCGTGAAGATCGACGGCAAGCTGGTTCGCCACCTCACCGAAGACCCGGTCGAACATTCCATCATCGAAGCACTCAGCAAGGTCAGCCAGGCCGTCGGCCTGCGCACGGTGGCCGAACAGGTCGAGACCAAGGAACAACTCGATGCGCTGGAACGGATCGGCATCAATTATGTGCAGGGTTACTATATCGCGCGGCCCATGCCTTTCGAGCAGTTCATCGAAAGCATGAAGGTCGAGCCATAGGGCCTGCGGTCGTTTGACCCGCCGCGCCGCCGCGCTGCGCCCCGAAGTCGTGCCGACAAAGCGCCGGGACCGCCGTCATGCCGCGGGCGACGATCAAGCCCGGATGGCTCCCAATTTGAAGGCTGGCAACCCCGGCATGCAATACCCGTTCACGCCAACGCATCGCCTGCTGGCGCCCTGATCTTCCGTCTTATTTGCGCTCATTCGCGTGCATTGGCGGACAAGATGCCCTGACTTATCCCCCCCGGAGGGGTAATTCAGTGCCGCGTTGTCCCATTCGCTGTATCGCCTGATGCGGCTCATCCCCGCGCCGTGCCCGGGCACGAAAACCACTCGAAATCCCAGACACGAATTGACGTTGCAACAGACCCTAGTCAATGCCTTTAAAACTGTATATAAATACAGTCATGCAAACACGTGAACCCAACCCGAGTAACAACAGTCCGGCGGCCGCGCTGGAGGCGCGCTGGCAACGATTCGGTGTGCACCGTGCCAGCCGCGCCGCGGCACCCCTGACCTGGTCGAGCGGCTGGCCCTGGCTCGATGCGCTGCTGCCCGGCGGGGGCTATCCTCTGGCCGCGGTCACGGAATTTCTGGTGGAATCCGCCGGCCGGGGCGAACTCAGCCTGCTTCTCGCGGCGCTCAAACCCCGGCTGGAAGCCTGGCCCGATAGCCGGCTGGTCTTCGTCGAACCGCCGCATCGGCTGAATGCTCCCGCACTGGACGGCGCCGGCATTGATCGCGCACGCGTTCCGGTCATTCGCTGCCGCGACACCGCCGAGAGAGTCTGGAGCATCGAGCAGCTGGCGGCGGCCGGCGGTTTCGTGGCCTTCGTGCTCTGGGACGATAATCTGGATACGCCGGCATTGCGTCGCCTGCAGCTGGCCAGCGAAAAAGCCGGCGGCCCCGTTTTCGTCTATCGCGATCTGGCCTGTGCCCGGCACCGCTCGCCGGCCGCCTTGAGGCTGGCAATCCAGAGTCGAAACGGACGACAGAAAATCGAAGTACTGAAATGCCGGGGCCCCGCCGGCGGAACCGCTGACGGCCTGAAGGCTGCACGCGACCGCGGATGGGCCCCGGTACAAGGCACGGTCGTACCCACCGAAGCGGCCAATCGCGAGAGCGCGCCGATGACCGGCACCGGCACACCGCGCACGGCTGGCCCCGGCTCCGCAGGCCCGGGGACCACAATGAACGCAAACGCGCCAGGCCGCTCGTACACCCGATAACCCATGTGGCTGGCGTTGCGGTTTCCGAATTGGGCGTTGGATTGCCGAGGTATCGCGCAGGAGCGCCCCATACTTGTCGTTGAAACCATCGGCCCGCGTCAGCGGGTGGTTGCGGCCAGTCGAACGGCCCGATCGCATGGCGTGAGGCGGGGCATGGCCCTGGCCGATGCGCGCATGCGTCTGCCCGAGGCGGCGCTCCATGAGCGTAGCCAAGCCGCCGAAACGGCCGCCATGACCCGGCTGGCCGGCTGGGCCTGGCGCTACAGCAGCCAGATTCACTGGGCGATCCAGGACCAGGATATCGAATGCGCCCGACTGATTATCGAGATCGGCGCCAGTCTCCGCCTGTTCGGAGGCCGACGCCCCCTGCTCGCCGCCATTCGCGACGACCTGAAATGGATGCATTACGCTTGTCGCGCCGGCCTGGGCGATACGCCGCAGGCCGCCCTCGCCTTCAGCCGGGTGCGCCGCGGCAGCCCCGATGCGGCCGCGTTGGCCACCCTGCCTGTTGCCTGCCTGGATCTCGACGCCGCCACACATGACACGCTCGCGGCCAGCGGCTTTCGGCAGGCCGGCGAACTTCTGGCCTTGCCGCCGTCCACCCTGGTCCGGCGTTTCGGCAAGACGCCACTGCTTTATCTGGAGCAACTGCGAGGACGTCGGCCTCATGGGCTGCGTCTCTACGAACGGCCGCAACGCTACCGCACCCATCACGAGCTCATCGGCGCGGTTGAAAGCACCGCGGGCCTCATCTTCACTCTACGGCGCATATTCGCAGAGCTTTCGATCTTCCTGCGTGGCACGGACTGTGCGCTACAGACACTGCGCCTCAGTCTTTTTCACGAACGCCGGCCCACGACCCGGGTCACGCTACGGTTATCCGCCCCCACCCACGACGCCCGGCACCTGGAACGGGTGGCCTGCGAACGCCTCGAGCGCGTCACGCTGGCGGCGCCCGTAATCGAAATCGGCCTGGTCAGCGACCGACTTCGTCCCGCCGAACACCGACAAAATGCGTTCTGGCATCAAAGCGAACCGCGTGTCGGCGCGACCTGGCCGGGGGTACTTGATCGTCTGCGCGCCCGTCTCGGTCCGCAGGCGGTTCGCTGGCTGGATGCACCTGCCGATCATCGGCCCGAGCAGGCCTCGATCGAACGCGACAGCGAACCGTCCCGAACTGTGCTCGATGACGATGGCGATGCTCTGCCACGCCCGCTGTGGTTGCTCGATCCGCCCGAACGCATCGGCGCCGAAGCACTTGAGGCCATGCACTGGATCAGTGGCCCGGAACGCATTGAAAGCGGTTGGTGGGATACAGGGCAGCGGCGCGACTACTACCGTGCCTTCGACCCCCGGGGCCGCCTGCTCTGGGTGTTTCGCGATCTGAATGCAAGCGACACCACGGCCGGCTATTTCCTGCATGGACTGTTTGGCTGAGGCCGGCGACAGAACATGAGAAAATCACTTTAACGCACTTGAAATGAATTACGCAGAGCTTTGTTGTGTCAGCAATTTTTCATTTCATCGCGGCGCCTCCCATCCCGAAGAACTATTCGAGCGTGCGGCATATCTTGGTTACAGCGCTCTGGCCATCACCGATGAATGCAGCCTCGCGGGCGCCGTGCGGGCCCTCCTCGCATCCGAGCGCGTAGGGCTTCGCCTCATCCTCGGCAGCCGCCTGGCGCTGGCTGAAGGCCCGACGCTGGTGGCCCTGGTGCGAAACCACCGTGGCTACACCCAGCTTTGCCGCCTGATCACGCGCGCCCGCCGAAATGCCGACAAGGGCTGCTACCGCCTGACACGCGCCGACCTGGATAGGCTCGAACTCGATGCCTGCTGGTTACTCGCGCTGCCGGACCACGGCCGGCCACCCGGCCCGGCCCTGCACGAACTTCTGGCCTGGCTGAGCGTGCATTACCCGCACACTGCCCGGATCGCCCTGGCCCGGCACCGCGGCCCGCATGATCTCCTCCACGTGGAACGCCTGAATCGCCTGCGTTTGCAATACGGGCTGCCGATCGTGGCGGTCGGCGATGTGCATATGCACAGCCGTTCGCGCCGGGCCCTGCAAGACGTCTTGACGGCGCTGCGCCTGGGCACACGTGTCGCCGGAGCCGGTCATGCCCTGGCGGCCAACGGCGAACGTTATCTGCGACCGCGTCGCACGCTGGCTGCGTTGTATCCGCCCGACGCCCTGGCCGAGACCCGCCGCATCGCCGACGATTGCCGTTTCGATCTGCGCACGATTCGTTATGACTACCCGGGCGAACTCGTTCCGGCTGCCCATACTTCAAGTAGCTTCTTGAAAGTTCTGGTGGAGGAAGGGGCCGCAAGTCGCTGGCCCGATGGGGTTTCCGATGCGGTCAAAAAAAAGATCGATGAGGAACTCGAAATCATCGAGTTCATGGATTACCCGCACTATTTCCTGACCGTCCGCGACATCGTGGTCGAAGCACGGCGACGCGGGATTCTGTGCCAGGGACGCGGGTCGGCGGCCAACTCGGTGGTCTGCTTCTGCCTGGGCATCACGGAAGTCGACCCGACCCGGCACGAACTCCTGTTCGAGCGTTTCATTTCGCGCGACCGCAACGAGCCGCCGGATATCGATGTGGACTTCGAGCACGAACGCCGCGAGGAAATCATACAGTACATCTACGGCAAGTACGGACGATCGCGGGCCGCCCTGGCCGCCACCGTGATCCGTTATCGGCCGCGCAGTGCCATGCGCGATGTAGCGCGCGCCATGGGTTTGTCCGCCGACCAGATCGACACGCTGGCCGGCGAACTGTCACGCCGGGCCGATGACGGCACGCTGGATGAACAACTGGCAGCGCGCGGCGTACGCATCGACGCGCGCTTGCTACACCAGATCCTGGTGCTGGTCGACACGCTGATCGGCTTTCCGCGCCACCTGTCACAACACGTGGGCGGCTTCGTGCTCAGCCAATGCCCATTGGAAGAACTGGTGCCGGTCGAGAATGCGGCCATGGTCGATCGCACGATCATCCAGTGGGACAAGGACGATCTGGAAACCGTCGGTCTGATGAAGATCGATGTCCTGGCGCTCGGCATGTTGACCTGTATCCGGCGCTGCTTCGATCTGATTGCCGGCTACACCGGCCATCTCGGCTCGATGTCCAGCCTCCCCGGCGGCGATCCCGACACGTACCGGATGATTCAGCGCGCCGATACCATCGGCGTCTTCCAGATCGAATCACGCGCGCAGATGACGATGCTGCCGCGCTTGAAGCCCAGCTGTTTCTTCGATCTGGTGGTGGAGGTCGCCATCGTGCGGCCCGGCCCGATCCAGGGCGGCATGGTGCATCCCTATCTCAAGGCGCGCGAGCATCCGGGCCACATCACCTACCCCAGCGAAGCCTTGCGCGGCGTGCTCGAACGCACCCTGGGCGTGCCGATCTTTCAGGAGCAGGTCATGAAAATCGCCATGGTCGCTGCCGATTTCAGTGGTGACGAAGCCAACGGCCTGCGCAAGTCGATGGCGGCCTGGAAACGGGAAGGCGGCCTGGAGCCCTGGCGCGACCGGCTCAAGTCCGGCATGCGCAGGAATGGGTATGCGGAAGAATTCGCCGACCGAATCTTTGAACAAATCAAGGGGTTCGGCAGTTATGGCTTCCCCGAATCGCATGCGGTGAGCTTCGCTCTGCTGGTTTATGTTTCGGCCTATCTGAAGTGTCATTATCCGGCCGCGTTCGCAGCGGCACTGCTCAACAGCCAGCCGATGGGTTTCTATGCACCGTCCCAGATCGTGCGCGATGCCCGCAGGCACGGAGTGGCGGTCCGGGCTGCCGATATCCGCTATTCACAGGGCCATTGCACGCTGGAAGGCGCGCCGGGCGAAGCCGCGGGTTGCCACGACCGTCCAGCGCTGCGTCTCGGCCTGCGGATGATCAAGGGACTGGCCCCCGACGCCGCGGACCGAATCGTGGCGGCGCGCACCCGGCAGGCCTTCGACAATGTGGGGGATCTGGTGACACGCGCCCGGCTGGATCGGCGCGCCCGCGATGCCCTCGCGCGTGCCGACGCGCTGACGGGCCTGGCCGGCCATCGGCATCGGGCACAGTGGCAGATCGCGGCCGCGCGAGTGCACGACGACCTGTTCGCGGGTATCGACGCCCCCGAGCCCGGGATTGGACTCTCCGAGCCGAGCGAAGCCGCGGACATCGTGGCCGATTATCACAGCACCGGGCTGACGCTGCGCCGTCATCCCATGGCGTTGCTGCGCCCCGGCCTGGCGCGTACGGGCGCGATCACGGCCGCGACCTTCAATCGCCTGACACACCAGGCATGCGCCCATGTGGCCGGTATCGTGACCATGCGCCAGCGCCCCGGCAGCGCCAGGGGCGTGACCTTCGTCACCCTCGAGGACGAAAGCGGTTACGTGAACGTGATCATCCGCCGCGACGTACTGGCGCAATACCGCGTCGCGGTGCTATCCGCCCGTTTGCTCCGGGTGACCGGCGTGATGCAGCGTGCCGGCGCGGTGCGACATTGTCTGGCACACGAAATCGTCGACGACACCGCACGGCTCGGCGCGCTCGACACACGATCACGCGATTTTCATTGATCAGCCACTCGCCGGCACGGACGTGCACCTTCAGCCGCCGACGCGACGGCCTGTCGCGTATTCGTACGACGTTCATCGCCACGGTCCATCCGATAGTATCGTGGGCAATAACCACGGTCTTGACGGGCGGCCGGGATGCCGCCCGATTCGCTTCAAGGATGCCGCCGCATGACGAATGATCGATCTGATCCGGACGAAAAAACCGACAACGACGCCGAGCATGCGTCCGCGGACGAAAACAACGGCGAAAACGCATCCGGGAAAAGTGAACAGGAGCAGATCGCTCAGGCGCATTCGCCCGAGGAACAGGCCGACAGCGGCGAGAAGAAAGAGACCCCGATCGGCCCGGGACGTCTGCTGACGCTGTCGCTCGGCGCGCTCGGCGTATCCTATGGCGATATCGGTACCAGCCCGCTGTACGCGCTGCGGGAATGCTTCAAGGGTTCGAGCCACCTGGCGCCGACCAACGCCAACGTCATCGGCATTCTGTCGCTGATCTTCTGGGCGCTCATTCTGGTGGTGTCGACCAAGTACATGATGTTCGTCACCCGGGCAAACAATAACGGCGAAGGCGGCATGCTCGCCCTGGTTGCCCTGCTCAACCCCTGGCGTCGCAACGCCGGACGGCACTCGGCTGTTCTGCTCAAGCTCGGCGTGTTCGGCAGCGCCCTGCTCTATGGCAGTTTCATGCTCACGCCGGCCATCTCGGTATCGAGCGCCGTCGAGGGCCTGAACGTCGCCACCTCGATCTTCAAGCCGTACGTGATTCCGATCACGATCGTGATCCTGATCGCGCTGTTTTCGATCCAGAGCCGCGGCACGGAAACCGTCGGCCGGTTCTTCGGTCCGGTGATGATCCTCTGGTTCCTCACCCTGGGCACGCTGGGCGTGTACGGCATCGTGCACGAACCGAGCGTGCTGGCGGCGATCGATCCGCTGCATGCGCTGGCCTTCTTCGTTCGCAATCACGGCACCGGTTTCGTGGTACTCGGCGCGGTATTCCTGGTGGTGACCGGCGGTGAAGCCATGTATGCCGACATGGGCCATTTCGGGCGCCGCCCGATCCAGATCGCCTGGTTCGGCCTGGTCCTGCCGGCGCTGCTGCTGAACTACTACGGCCAGGGCGCGATGCTGATCCACGCGCACGGCGCCTCGGCGAACCAACCCTTCTACGAACTGGCACCGGACTGGGCGCTGTATCCGCTGGTGGTGCTCGCCACAGCCGCGACGGTGATCGCCTCGCAGGCCGTGATCTCGGGCGCTTTCTCGCTCACACGTCAAGCGGTGCAGCTCGGTCAGCTGCCGCCGATGCGGCTGTTCCAGACCTCATCCGAGGAATACGGCCAGATCTACGTGCCGACGCTGAACTGGCTGCTCATGCTCGCGACCATCGGGCTCGTGCTCGGCTTCCGCACCTCGACCAATCTGGCCTGGGCCTACGGCGTGGGCATCTCGTTCGCGATGACCATCACCACCGGTCTGGCATTCTTCATCATGCGCGAGCGCTGGAAATGGCCGCTGTGGATCGCCCTGCCGCTCACCCTGGGCTTCCTCGCCGTCGATCTGCCGTTCTTCGGTGCGAATATCCTCAAGATCCCGCATGGCGGCTGGTTCCCGGTGGCCACTGCGGTGCTGGTCTATACCCTGATGTCGACCTGGCGCCGCGGGCGCGAACTGCTGCGCGAACGCCTGGTAGAGGACGAACCGGTCCCGCTCGACGAATTCATCCGGGATCTCGCGACCGACGACACTGTGCGAGTCAAGGGCACGGCGATATTTCTGACCGGCAGCGATGCCGGCACGCCGCCGATGCTGCTGCATCACCTGGAGCATAACCAGGTATTGCACGAGCATGTGCTGCTGCTCACCGTGCGAACCGAGGACGTGCCGCGCATCCCCGCGGCCGACCGGCTCGAGATCGACGATCTCGGCGAAGGTGTCTACCGCGTGTTCGCGCGCTACGGTTTCATGCAGAATCCAAACGTGCCGGTCGCCGTCCGGCTATGCGAACGCTTCGGCCTGGATTTCGATACCGACAAGGCGACCTACTACATCGGGCGCGCGACCATCATTCCCAGCGACGAAGTGCCCGGCATGATGCTCTGGCGCGAAAAACTGTTCGCTTTCATGTCGCGCAACGCCATTCAGCCGACCTCCTACTACCGTGTGCCTCCCGATCGCGTGATCGAATTCGGGCTACGCGTGGAAATCTAGGGCCTGTAACGCGCCTTCACGGCCACATGAGCGCGCCAGGGCGCGACCGCAGAATGACTGCGACCGCCCTGCGCGCTGGCATTGGCATTCAATAAATCTGCAGCGGCGACGGTCCGGCCGGCGGCGGAAACAGACCATCCAGCTCAGCGAGATCGTCCGCGCTCAGGGCGATATCGACAGCCGCCGCATTCTCCGCGACGCGCGCGGCATGCGCCGACTTCGGAATCGGCATGACCTCGCTCTGATGCAGCAGCCACGCGAGCGCGACCTGGCCCACGGTCATTTCCCGCGACCGGGCAAAATGTTGCAGCGCCGGGTGGTCCATCAGGGCACCGCCATCGAACGGGGAATACGCCATGGTCACGATTCCGGCTTTTTGCAACCAGGGCAACAGCGCCCACTCGATGCCGCGTCGATTGAGATTGAACAGCAGCTGGTTGACCTGCATTTCGTGACCGCCGGCATGACTAAAGGCCTGGGTGGCGTCGAGATCGAGGTTGCTGACACCGTAATGGCGAATCTTGCCGTCGGCCTGCAACCGCTCGAAGGCGCGAACCGTCTCGGCGTACGGGGTTGCGCCCGGCCAGTGCAGCAGGTACAGGTCGAGACGGTCGGTACCCAGGCGTTTCAGACTGGCTTCACAGGCCGCGATGGCGGCATCGAAACCCGCGTTCGACGGCAGTACCTTGCTCACCAGGAACACTTCGTCGCGCCGGCCGACCAGCGCCTCGCCCACCAGCCGCTCGGCACGTCCGTCGCCGTACATTTCCGCGGTGTCGATCAGCGACAGACCGCGGTCGAGACCGGTGTGCAGCGCTTCGATTTCAGACCGGCGCGTGTTCGGATCATCTCCGAGATACCAGGTGCCCTGGCCCAGGGCCGGCACCGTCTCGCCACAGGGCAAGGTGAGATACTTCATAACGCAAAAGGGCCCCTTCAGCCCACGGATGTCGTCTTCTGGCATCATCCTGCCATGCCTTCGCCCTTGTCTCATGGACGCATCTTCGCGGTCGTACGCCGGATTCCGCCCGGCCGCGTCGCCACTTATGGCCAGATCGCGCGCCGGGTCGGCCGTCCGCGCGCGGCGCGCCAGATCGGCTATGCCCTGCACCGTTGTCCGCCGGGTTTGCCCTGGCATCGGGTCATCAACGCCCAGGGCCGCATTTCCCTGCCCGCGGACAGCACCGCGGCCTTGACCCAGCGCCGACGACTGATCGAGGAAGGCGTAATCTTCGTCGACGGGCGCATTGATCTGGCCCGTTACGGATGGGACGACAGCCGCGCCGATTGACCCGGCTCCATGGCAGCGACGCCCGGCCGGTTATACAGTGGATATTCGATCACCCACGGGGCCTATCATGGCTGCACTGCGCGATACCGGCGTCTCCTTCTCACCTTATTTCGAAATCCCGCCCGAACGGATGGATGAATTTCGCGCCCTGGTGGACGAATTCGTCGCCGCCACCGGCAATGAGCCTGGTTGTCTCTACTACGGGTTCTGCTACCACAACCACCAGGCACTATGCCGTGAAGGCTATGCCGACGGTGATGCCTTTCTTGCCCATCTGGACAACGTCGGCGAACTGTTCGCCCGCGCCCAGCAGATCGCGACCGTCACCCGAATGGAAATGCACGGGCCGGCGGCCGAACTCGACAAACTGCGCAAGCCGCTGGCCGATCTGGATATCGTCTGGTTCACCCAGGACTGCGGCTTCCGGCGCTGACGGGCCCACAACGGCTGGAGTCGCCCCACAAGATTGCGGCCCGGTCGCCCGCCCCCGAAGGCCGGGCATCGCCTCAAATGGCCGCAGGCCGTAGAGTGGCGCTCTGGTTTGAGTGACGAACAGGAGTCCCGCATGGCCCCCCTGAGCAAGTCCTTCGAAGCCGGTGCGGCGCGCGGTATGCTCGGCCTACCGGCCGCCCTGCTCCGGCTCATGGCCGGCAAACCGATCGTGCGCGACGGCCATACGCTTGATGTGCAGTGTCAGTTGTTGTTGAAGGTCATGCGCCTGCGCGGCGCCAAACTCGGCGGCGCGGACGTGGCAACCGAGCGGCGCCGGATGCGGGCGCAATCGAGCATCTTGGCGCCGCGGGCGCACAACCCGCTCGGGGTACATGAATGGGTCGTCGCCGGTGACAATGGCCCGCTCGCGGCGCGTTGTTATCGCCCCGAAAGCGCCGATCGAGCTGCCATCGTGTTCTACCACGGCGGTGGCTTCGTGCTGGGCGACCTCGACTCGCACGACGGCCTCTGCCGCGCCCTGGCCGACCGGGCCCGGGCGACACTGATCGCGATCGACTATCGGCGCGCGCCCGAACATGCGGCGCCGGCCGCCGCGCGCGATGCCATTGCGGCCTTCCGCGATATTGCGGCGCGCGCCGACGATCTGGGCATTGATGCGCACCGGATCGCGGTGGCGGGTGATAGCGCCGGCGGCAACCTGGCGGCCGTGGTGGCACAGCAAACCCGACATGACACCGCCGCCCCGGCCGCTCAGCTGCTGCTCTACCCGGCGGTCGACTTCGCCGAGGACAAACCCTCCAAGACCCGGCTGGGCAGCGGGTTCCTGCTGGAAAAATCCTCGATGGATTGGTTCGAGGGGCATTACCTACCCGCCGATAGTGACAAGCGCGACCCGCTGGTCTCGCCATTGCACGGCGAGCTGGGCGGCGTCGCGCCGGCCATCGTGATTACGGCGGGCTTCGATCCGCTGCGCGACGAGGGCGAAGCCTACGGCGCCGCGCTGCAAACCGCCGGCGTGAACACGATCCGCCGCTGCGAAACCGGGCTGATCCACGGCTTTGCCAACTTTGCCGGCGGCGTCGAACGCGCCCAACAGGCACTCGACCACGCGGCCGACGCACTGCGCGCCCGGTTCGACGCCATCAACTGAATCCGGCAGCCGGGGCGGCGGATCAGTTCGAGTCGCCGCCCTGCTTCCGGTTGCCGAAGGCTTGCTGGAGTTCCTCTTTCGAGATGTAGCCGTCGCCGTTGGTATCCAGTTTGTCGAAATAAGGCGTCAACGCCTTGCGATACTCGCTGCGCGAGATCTTGCCGTTGCCGTCAGCATCCATGTGCTTGAACCAGCTGCTGATGATCTGGTGGCGGCGTTTCTTGTCCTGGGCGGTGGCATCAGCCGGCAGGCCCGGCTGGCCGGCGTCGAACTCTTTCTCGTCAAGCTGGCCGTCGCCGTTGGTGTCCAGCTTGTTGAAGGCCCGGTCCTGAGCGGCGTTGGCCTCGGCCCGACTGATCTTGCCGTCGTGATTGGTATCGGCGCTGGTCAGCCCGGCCGCCTGGGCGGCCGTGGCAAGCACCAGACTGGCGCCGCAAATGATGGCGACACGGCGGCCGGTCGCGATGGTTCGTGCAAACATAACGTTCTCTCGTGGTCGGTGGGATGGTTCGCAAATGCGATCACATGTTGCGGGCCGCGACTGAATATTCAGTCTCGTCGATGCGCGTTTCCAGGTTGTTCGCGCGGCGCCGACATGCCGGGCGCGGGTCGACCCGGCGCATGCGCGCCGCGCGTTGCCGATCCGTTTGACAGTGCCGGGCGCCGCGTCCGCTTGCTTTGCGGCTCGGCCGACGCTGGCCGTCGATCAGAACCCGAACTCGAATGCGGCGGGTCGCACAGGCGATCCCTGGGCGACGGCCGCTCCAGTATACCCGCTGGCTCGCCGCCTGCGACGCGGCCTCGCGCCCGCGCGATGTCGCGGGACTTGCACCGCGTAGCCCATGGCCGTAAAGTTTAGCCTATGCTGATTTTATAAGTTACGGGCCACGATTGAACCCTGGTCTGTTTCCTCGCGACGAGTGCCGCGGCGATATGCCGGCGCTTCGGAATTCTCGAATGAGCTCGACCGACATCAACCATGATTTCCTGCCGGGCGAAGGTGCCACGGCGCGGGCGGCCCAGGCCGCCCTCGACGGTCACCGGCGCGGGCTCAGGCGCTTGCTTCCATTCCTCGGCCCCGCCTTCATCGCGGCCGTGGCCTATATCGATCCTGGCAACTTCGCCACCAACATTCAGGCGGGATCGAGCTACGGCTACATGCTGCTGTGGGTGGTACTGGTCTCCAATGTCATGGCTGTTCTCATTCAGTCGATGTCGGCCAAGCTGGGCATCGCGACCGGCAAGAATCTGCCCGAAGTCTCGCGTGAGCGGTTTCCGCCGCTGGTCACCCTGGGGCTCTGGATCCAGGCCGAGTTCATTGCCATCGCGACCGATCTGGCGGAGTTCATCGGCGGCGCGCTCGGCCTGAATCTGTTGTTCGGCATTGCGATGTTCCCGGCCGCCTTGATCACCGGCGTTTGCTCGTTCGGGCTGCTGGAACTGCAGCGGCGCGGCTTTCGCCCGCTCGAGGCCGGCATCACCGCGCTGATCGCCGTGGTGGTCATCTCCTTCGCCTACGAGGTCTGGATCGCGCATCCGGACAGTTCCGCGCTGCTCGCCGGCCTGTTCGTGCCCACACTGGCCGGAAGCAACAGCCTGATGCTGGCCGCCGGCATTCTCGGCGCCACGGTCATGCCGCACGTGATCTATCTGCATTCGGCCCTGATGCAACGGCGCGTGATCGGCCGCAACGACGAAGAGCGTCGGCGCCTGTTCCGCTTCGAATTCATCGACATCCTGATCGCGATGGGCGTGGCCGGGCTGATCAACGGCGCCATGCTGGTCATGGCGGCCGGGCTGTTTCACGGCAGTGGCGATACCGTATCGACGCTGGAGACGGCCTATAGCCGCCTGCACGACCATGCGGGCACCCTGGCTGCCATCATGTTCGGCGTCGGCCTGCTCGCCAGCGGCTTTTCCAGTTCGTCGGTGGGCACGATGAGCGGCCAGATCGTCATGCAAGGCTACCTGAATCGCCAGATCCCGCTGTACCTGCGCCGGCTGATCACCATGGCGCCGGCACTGGTCATTCTCGCCATCGGCCTCGACCCCACGACCGCGCTGGTCATGAGCCAGGTAGTGCTGTCGTTCGGCATTCCGTTCGCCCTGATCCCACTGCTGATGTTCTGTTCGAATCGAACGCTGATGGGGGGCCTGGTCAATCGACGGGCAACGACGATCGCCGCCTGGGGCGTGGCGGGCGCCATCATCGGGCTGAACATCTTTCTGCTGTATCAGACGATATTCGGCGTCTGAGCCCTCAAGCGCCCGCCGCGGTGCGGCGCTGCCAAACGGCAAGCCGGATGACCGCGACCAGACCCAGCGCAAGAACCACCGCCACCATGGCGGCCACCCCGGCCCAGCCGTAGCCGCTCCAGAACAGCCCGCCCAGCGAGCCGACAACGCTCGATCCGAGATAATAGCCCAGCAGATACAGCCCGGCCGCATGCCCCTTGCCGTGCTGCGCGAGCAGGCCGACCCAGCCGCTCGCGGTCGCGTGACCGGCGAAGAAGCCGATAGTCACCAGCCCGACCCCCACGATGATCGCCAACAGCGAATCCGGCCACATCAACGCCAGCCCCAGCGCCATCAGCACGATCGCGAAGATGAGCATCGGCGGGCGCCCGTGGCGGTCGGCGATCTTGCCGGCAACGGCCGAGGTCACGATGCCGAGCATGTAGACGACGAACACCGAGCCAATGGCACCCTGGCCCAGCGAGAACGGCGGCTCGGACAGCCGATAGCCGACATAGTTGTAGACCGACACGAAAGCGCCCATGAACAGAAAGCCGCAGAGAAACACCCAGGGCAGCGCGTTGTGGCGCATGTGCGACGCGACCGGGCCGGCGTGCTGGCGCAGTGTCAACCCGCGCTGGGCCACGAAATTACGCGAGCGCGGCAATAAGACGATGAACACGGCGGCGGCGACGAAGCCGATCAGCCCGAGGCTGGCGATGGCCACGCGCCAGCCGAAGGCTTCGGCCAGCAGGCCGGCGATTACGCGTCCGCCCATGCCGCCGCAGGCGGTGCCAGCGATATACAGGCCGGTGGCGGTGCCCAGGTCTTCGGGGTCGGTTTCCTCCGAGAGATAGGCAATGGCGAGCGCGGGCACGCCGCCGAGTGCGAACCCCTCGAAGGCACGCGCGACCAGCAGCGGCGTCCAGCCCGGCGCGATCGCCGCCACCAGCGACAACGTAGCCGAGCCGAGCAGCGATGCCGCCATCACGGTCTTGCGCTCGATCGCGCCCGACATGAGCCCGGCCAGGAACAGCGTGAAGGCGAGCACGCCGGTCGTCACTGACAATGACAGGCTGCTGACCGCCGCCGAAACCCCGAATTCGCGCGAGAACGCCGGCATCAGGGGTTGTACCGAGTACATCGACGAGAACGTCGCGAAGCCGGCGGCGAACAGCGCCAGGTTGGCGCGCAGATACGCCGGCGTGCCCCGCTCAAGGTAGCCGGCACGGGCGTTTGCAGTCGGTTGAATCATACGACGATGGTCGCAAATTTGCATGATGAAGCGACTGCAAGCTTAGCTATTTCTTGCATCATTTACGACTTTCGGCTAGCCGAAGCGCCTTCATTGCCGGATAATGTCGCGTTTTCGCATCCCGGCTGGCCCATTTTTCATGATCGATAATCTTCGCAACATCGCGATCATCGCCCACGTCGACCACGGCAAGACTACGCTCGTCGACTGTCTGCTTCGTCAGTCGGGCACGTTTGACGCCCGCGAGGACGTCGCCGACCGGATCATGGATTCGAACGATCTGGAAAAGGAGCGCGGCATCACGATCACGTCGAAGAACACGGCGATCGAATGGCGCGACCCGGATTCCGACGCGGTGTACCACATCAACATCGTGGACACCCCGGGCCACGCCGACTTCGGCGGCGAAGTCGAGCGCGTGCTGTCGATGGTCGATTCGGTCCTGCTGCTGGTCGATGCCGTGGACGGCCCCATGCCGCAGACCCGCTTCGTCACCGAGAAGGCCTTCCAGCTCGGCCTGAAGCCGATCGTGGTGATCAACAAGATCGACCGCGACGGCGCCCGGCCGGACTGGGTGCTCAACGAGACCTTCGATCTGTTCGACAGCCTGGGGGCGACCGAGGAACAGCTCGACTTCCCGATCATCTACACCTCGGCGCTCGGCGGTTATGCCGGCATGGACGACAGCGTGCGCGACGGCGACATGCTGCCGCTGTTTCGCACCATCACCGAGAACGTACCCGCCCCGCCGGTGAACCTGGAAGGCACCTTCCAGATGCAGATCACCACGCTGGACTACAACAGCTTCGTCGGCCAGATCGGCATCGGCCGCATCGCCCGCGGCACTATCAAACCAGCCACCAACGTCACCATCGTCGACCGCGAGGGCGGGACGCGCAATGCTCGCGTGGCGGGCGTGTTCGGTTTCCTGGGGTTGAACCGGGTCGAGGTGGACGAGGCCCGCGCCGGCGATATCGTTGCTCTGACCGGCATGAACGATCTCGACATCTCCGACACGCTCTGCGATCCGGCGCAGCCGGAGTCGCTGCCGCGGCTGACGGTCGACGAGCCGACCATGAGCATGACCTTCGAGGTCAACAAATCACCGCTGGCCGGTAAGGAAGGCAATTACCTGACTTCGCGCCAGATCCGCGAGCGGCTCGAGCGCGAGCTCAAGTCGAACGTGGCGCTGCGGGTGGAACAGGGCGGCGATGCCGATCGCTTCAAGGTCTCGGGCCGCGGCCTGCTGCATCTGTCCGTGCTGCTGGAAACCATGCGCCGCGAAGGCTATGAACTGTCGGTCTCGCGTCCGGAAGTGGTCACGCGCCAGGTCGACGGCCAGATCCAGGAGCCCTACGAACTGCTGATGTGCGACATCGAGGACGAACACCAGGGCTCGGTGATCGACAACCTGCAGCAGCGCCGCGGCCAGTTGCAGAACATGGAGCCGGACGGCAAGGGCCGGACCCGGCTGGAATTCATGATCCCGTCGCGCGGCCTGATCGGTTTTCAGACCGAATTCATGAGCCTGACCTCGGGCACGGGCATCGTCACCCATGTCTTCGATCACTACGGCCCGCTGGGCGGCACCGACATCGGCCAGCGTCAGAAAGGCGTGCTGATTGCCAACGCACCGGGCAAGGCCGTCGGCTTTGCCATCTTCAACCTGCAGGACCGCGGCAAGATGATGATCAGCCCGAACGACGAGATCTACGAAGGCATGGTCGTCGGCATTCATTCGCGCGAGAACGACCTCACCGTCAACGTGCAGAAAGCCAAGCAGCTCACCAACGTGCGTGCGGCGGGCACCGACGAGAACATCCAGCTCGTGCCGCCGGTGCGCATGACACTGGAACAGGCGCTGGAATTCATCAACGACGACGAACTGGTCGAGATCACGCCCGGCTCAATCCGCGTGCGCAAGCGCTGGCTCAAGGAGCACGAACGCAAGAAAGCGGCCCGCGGCGGCTGATATCCGCCGGCCGCGGGCCGTCATGCCCGCGGCCGGCCTGCCCGCTTGTTCGACCGTCGACCCGCTCCGCCCGGAGGATTCGCTATGGCGTCACAGAACAGCCGTTCCCGTCTGATCGTTCGCAAGGCCCGCCTGGCCGACATCCCGTCCATCAACCGGATCGTGCAGCGCGCGTATCCGAAGATGGACGATTACTCGTTCGACGAACTGCGCGGCCAGATCAACAACTTCCCCGAAGGCCAGCTGGTCGCGGTCTATGAGGACCAGGTGGTCGGCTATTGCGCCACCATCTGCCTGCCGGAAGCGCAGGTCATGCGCAATCACAGCTGGGCCGAGATCACCGGCAACGGCTACGGCTCGACCCACGACATCGACGGCGATTATCTGTACGGCTACGAGGTGTGCGTGGACCCGGACGCCCGCGGCCTGCGCATCGGGCGTCGGCTGTATCGCGAACGCGAGGCGCTGGCGATCAAGCTCGGGCTCAAGGGCATCGTCTTCGCCGGGCGCATCCCCGGCCTGCGCCGCCGCTTCAAGCAGTTCGGCAGCGCCCAGGCGTATGTCGAAGCCGTGGCGGACAAGACGATTCGAGACCGCGTTCTCTCGTTCCAGCTCGCGCAGGGCTACGAACTGCTCGGCGTGTTGCCGAACTACCTGCCGGACGATCCGGATTCGATGGGTTACGGCGCCCACCTGCTCTGGCGCAATCCCGAGTACAAGTATCGCGAGGACGTGCCCGGCGATTCCCATGTGCATCTGCAAACACGCAACAGTGTGCGCATCGCCACCGTCCAGTACATGCAGCGCGCGATCGACTCTTTTGACGAGTTCGCCCAGATCGTGACCTATTTCGTACGCGAGACCGCGGACGCCAGGGCCGATTTCGTGGTCTTCCCCGAACTGTTCACCGTTCAGCTGCTGTCGATCAAGAACGAGGATCTGCACCGGCGCGCGGCCATCTGGCGACTGGCTGATTTCTGCGACGATTTCCGTGAATTGATGGCCGACCTGGCCGTTCGTTGCAATATCAACATCATCGCCGGCTCGCATCCGACGCAGGTGGGCGAGGAACTGCAGAATATCGCTTACATCTATCTACGCGATGGCTCGGAATACATGCAGCCCAAGATCCACCCCACGCCCGGCGAGCGCGAACACTGGAATATCGTGGGCGGCGACAGCCTGAACGCGATCGAGACCGATTGCGGCCCGATTGGCGTGCTGGTCTGTTACGACAGCGAGTTTCCGGAGTTGTCGCGGCATCTGGCCGATCAGGGCATCAACATCCTGTTCGTGCCGTTCTCGACCGAGGACCGGGCCGGCTATCTGCGGGTACGCTACTCGGCGCATGCGCGGGCGGTGGAAAACCAGATCTACGTGGCCACGGCCGGCAACACTGGCAATCTGCCGCGCATCCACGCGATGGACATGCACTACGCCCAGTCCGGCATCTTCACGCCCTGCGATTTTGCCTTCGCGCGCGACGGCATCGCCGCCGATACCACGGCCAACGCCGAACAGGTGGCGATCGCCGACGTACGACTGGACACGCTGCACGAAGCCCGCACCTCGGGCTCGGTGCAGAACATGCTGGATCGGCGCCACGACCTGTACCGCGTGCAGTGGATGCCGCGCCGGCGCGCCACTGCCAAGGCCGGCCGTCTCACGGCCAAACCGGGCCAGGCGGCGGCCACCGACGACGGCTGAACGCGCCCGGACCCCACCGCTGGCATCGCGGGTCGCGTTACCATCGCGGCATGAGTGACGACGACCCGCAGCCCATCCGCCATGCCGCCGCGCTGGTCGCAGCCGCCCGCGAGATTCTCGTGCTCACGGGCGCCGGCATATCGGCCGAGTCCGGCATTCCGACATTTCGCGAGGCACAGACCGGCCTCTGGGCCAAATTTTCGCCCGAGGATCTGGCCACGCCGGAAGCCTTCGCCCGGCATCCCGAGCGCGTCTGGAGCTGGTACCAGTGGCGCCGTGCGCTGATCGCGCGTGGCGGCGTGAACGCCGGCCATCGCGCCATTGCGCAACTGGGCGCGTTGCGGCGCGTGTTCGTGGCCACCCAGAACGTCGATGGCTTGCACGCAGCGGCGGGCAGCCGCGCCATCGCCGAGTTGCACGGTAATATCTGGCGCGATCGCTGCGGTGCCTGCGATGCCACGGTCGACCACGAAGTCGCCGAGCCCGATACGCAGGATCCGGCGTATTGCCGTCGCTGCGGCGCCATGATGCGCCCGGATGTGGTCTGGTTCGGTGAAATGCTGCCCACCGAGGCCCTGCAGGCTGCCGAATCCGCATTGGCGCGTGCCGATGCGGTGCTCGTGGTCGGCACCTCCAATCGCGTGTATCCGGCGGCGGCGCTGGTCGATGCCGCGATTGAATCCGCCCGGCCCGTGATCGAGATCAATCCGCGCCCGACTGGCGTCTCCCATGCGGTCGATGTGCGCATTGCGGATTCCGCCAGCAGCGCCCTGCCCGCCCTTGTGGCTCTGCTCGACGAGGCTCCGGCGAACGGCTAGAGTCATTCGCAGATCCTATTCGGCGCGGCCTTGGGCCGGGAGCGTTCATGACGACTCGGGTCGTATTCAACCAGAAAGGCGGGGTCGGCAAGACCACCTTACTCGCCAATCTCGCGGCAATCGCCGCCGAGCGCGGCCGGCGCACACTGGTCATCGATCTGGATGCCCAGTGCAATGCCAGCCAGTATCTGTTGTCTTCGGACGGGCGCCAGGCCGAATGCGGTAGCGCCGATTTCTTCGAGGCCACGCTGGAACGCGGCCGCAGCCGCGAGAATCTGGCCGATTATGTGACCGACACCCCGTTCGAGAATCTGTCGATCATTGCCGCGCACCCCGATCTCGAAGCGATTCGCGTCAAGCTCGAGGCCAAGCACAAGATCTACAAGCTGCGCCAGGCGCTGGCGACATTGACCGGCTTCGACGAAATCTTCATCGACACGCCGCCGGCACTGAATTTCTACTCGCAATCGGCTCTGATCGCCGCCGATCGCGTGCTGGTGCCGTTCGACTGCGACGACTTCGCGCGTCAGGCGCTGTATGCCCTGTTCGACAACATTCACGAGATCCAGGACGACCACAACCCGGCGCTGGTGATCGACGGCATCGTGGTGAACCAGTTCCAGCCACGCGCTCGGCTACCGCAACGTATGCTGGCCGAGCTCGCCGAGGAAGGCCATCCAATCATCGACGCGCACGTCAACAGTTCGGTCAAGGTGCGCGAATCGCACGATGCGTCCGTGCCGCTCATCCACTTCGCGCCGGGCCACAAGGTGACCCAACAGCTCGTCGCTCTGTACGAGACGCTGTAGCCCGCGCGCATCGGTTGCCGCGAACGCTGCGTTAATTACAGACATGAGCGCCCGATCGATAATCCGCAGCCGTGTGTTTCTCACCCTGTTGGCGATCCTGCTGGCATTCGCGCTGGCCGCGGCCCACGCCACGGGCGGCGCCGCATCCTCGGCCCGCGAGATCCCGATCGACGGCGCCATCGGCCCGGCGATCGGCAATTACGTCGTCGACGAAATTCACCAGGCCGAGGCGGATCACGTGCCGGTGATCATTCTGCGTCTCGACACGCCCGGCGGCCTGTCGGCCTCGATGCGGGATATTGTGAAGGCCATTCTTGCCTCGCCCGTGCCGGTGATCGGGTATGTGGCGCCGTCGGGCGCGCGGGCGGCCAGTGCCGGCACATATATCCTCTATGCCACGAATATCGCGGCGATGGCGCCGGCTACCAATCTCGGCGCGGCGACGCCGATCGAGTTAGGCAACGACAAGCCGGCCGGCAACGGCGCATCGAAACAGGGCGCATCGAAACAGAAAGGCAAGGGGTCGCAGCATAAGAAAAACAGCGATGCGTCGCCCGATCTGTCCAACGGCGCCACCGAGCGCCGCAAGCAGGTCAACGACGCGGTGGCCTATATCCGCAGCCTCGCCGAGCGACGCGGCCGCAACGCTGACTGGGCGGAAAAAGCCGTACGCCAGGCCGCCAGCCTGAGCGCGCAACAGGCTGAAAAAAAGCACGTGATCGATCTCATCGCCGATAACGCGCAGGCGCTGCTCACGGCGGTCGACGGTCGCACCGTCCACACCGCCAGCGGCGATGTCACCCTGCATACCAAGGGCCTGACGATCGAGCGGCGCACGCCCGGCTGGCGCACTTCGCTGCTCGCCATCATCACCGACCCGACCGTCGCTTATCTGCTGTTCATGATCGGCATCGTCGGCCTGGCCGCCGAAGCCCTGGCCCCCGGCACCACCCTGCCCGGCACGGTGGGCGGCATCAGCCTGATCGCCGCCCTGTTCGCGTTTCACGTGCTGCCGGTCAGCTATAGCGGCGCGGCTCTGATGGTGCTCGGTGTGCTGCTGTTCGTGGCCGAGGCGTTCGTGCCGAGCTTCGGCGCCCTCGGGCTGGGCGGCATCGTGGCATTCGTGTTCGGCTCCATCATGCTCATGGACAGCAACGCACCCGGGTATGATGTATCGATGGGGGTAATCATCGGCATCGCGATCGCCGCGGCGCTCATTCTGGCGCTGATGGTGCTCATGTTCGCGCGCTCGCGGCGCGCGCACGTCGAAACCGGCCACGAAGGCCTGATCGGGCGCGAGTGTGTGGCGCGCGAAGATTTCGCGCGTGAAGGCCAGGTCTGGCTACATGGCGAATCCTGGCGGGCGATCAGTGAAACGCCGGTCACACGCGACCAAACCCTCACCGTCATCGGCGTGGACGGGCTTACCGTTTTTGTGCGTCCCCACGAACAGCGCAGTGCGGCTCATTCGAACCATACCGGCCGGCGGCCGGAAGGATCCTAGACATGTTCTTCAACGTCGTGATTGCCGTGATCGTCCTGCTGGCGATCTTCATATTCGCCTCGATCAAGATCCTGCCCGAATACGAGCGCGGGGTGATGTTCACGCTCGGCCGCATGACCGGGGTCAAGGGCCCGGGCATCTTCCTCGTCATCCCCGTGATTCAGAAGATGATCAAGGTCGACATGCGCGTGACCGTCATGGACGTGCCGACCCAGGATGTGATCTCGCGCGACAACGTGTCGGTGCAGGTCAACGCGGTGGTCTATTTCCGGGTCATCGATGCCGACAAGGCCATCGTCGAGGTCGAGAACTACTACATGGCGGTCAGCCAGTTGTCGCAGACTACCCTGCGCAGCGTGCTCGGCCAGCACGAGCTGGACGACATGCTGGCCGAACGCGACAAGCTTAATGCGGACATCCAGACCATTCTCGATCGCCATACCGACGCCTGGGGCATCAAGGTGGCCAACGTCGAGATCAAGCAGGTGGATCTGGACGAGAGCATGACCCGCGCCATCGCCCGCCAGGCCGAGGCCGAGCGCTCGCGACGCGCGAAGATCATCAACGCCGAGGGCGAAATGCAGGCGGCCGAGAACCTGCGCGGCGCCGCCGAACAACTCTCGCGCGAACCGCAGGCCCTGCAACTACGTTATCTGCAGACGCTGGTCGACATCGCGAGCGAGAATAACTCGACGATTGTCTTCCCGCTGCCGATGGATCTGATCGAGCCGTTGATGAAGGCGGCCAAGAGTGGCGGCGGCAAAGACTGACCGGCGGGGTCACGCGCCCAGCAGTAAATGCACATCATCGCGCATGCGACTGACAAAATTGCCGGGCTTGACTGTCGCGCCGGCGTAGAGCGGGACACTGTTCAAAACCCGCTCGTCGTAAAGAACACGCAGCCGGCCCAATCGTTCGCCCTTGTGTACGGGGGCGATCAATCGTTCGGGTAGACGCGCCTCGTACACAAGGGCCGCGCGCTGGCCACGCGGATAGGCTACGTTGACGGCGCCCCGCGCGATAACCGGCAGGCGATCCGCCGCGCCTTTCCATATCCGCATGGTCTTGATGGTGCGGCCCGCCGGCCACATCGTGGCGCTGCGATAGTAGCGAAAGGCGTAGTTGATCAGCGCACCGCATTCATGCTTTCGCGCCCGGCTGGAGCGCGCGCCGAACACTATCGAGATGACACGCATGTGATCGATACGCGCAGACGCCGCCAGATGATAGCCAGCCGTTTCGTCGTGCCCGGTCACGCCGCCGTCCACCCGGGGATCGGACCACAACAGCGAATTCCGGTTGTACTGCTTGATGCCGTTGTAAGTGAACGACCGCTGATCGAAATAGCGATGGTAGAGCCCGGGGAATCGCCGTAACAGCGCCGTGTAGAGATGGGCCATGTCGGCGGCGCTCACATATTCGCCCGGCGCCGGCAAGCCGGTGACATTGGCGAAGTGGCTATGGGCCAGATCAAGGCGCTTGGCATAGCGATTCATATAAACGACGAAAGTATGCGTCGTGCCGCCGATGTACTGTGCGAGCTGCACGGCCGCATCGTTGCCGGACATGGTGATCAGACCGTGTAACAGTTGATCGACCGAGACCTGATCACCCACTTCGAGAAACATCTGCGAGCCGTCCATGCGCCACGCTTTCTTGCTGACGGTGATCTCGGTCCGCGGCGAGAGCCGGCCCCGACGTATTTCGTCGAAGACGATATAGCTAACCATCAGTTTGGCGATGCTGGCCGGAGCAATCTCGCGATCGATGTGCTTGGCCGCCAATATCTGCCCCGACCGATAAGCGGTCAGAATATAACTCTTGGCGCCGAGCGAGCGTGGCTCCGGAACCGGCCGGGGCTGCGCCATTGCAACAGTTGTGGCTAAGCACAGCGCGCACAAAACCAAGCATGCGACCCATCGCTTCATGGCGACTCTCCACCTCCCGCTCGACAGCCCTTAGCCGTCACGTTTTAGCCGACGCGGAGGCCTGGGGCTGGTTCCGCGTCCGATCCAGATAGTGATCGATAACGTGTCGTGCGATTGGGCCGGCGACACTGCTGCCGCCACCACCATGATCGACCACGACCGCAACCGCAATCTGCGGATTCCTGACCGGGGAGAAGGCGATAAACAACGCATGGGGACGCACTGGACGCTGCACCGACATCTCGTTCGGCGCGGCCGCATGCTGCGGCAGCCCGGCTACCTGAGCCGTTCCCGACTTACCCGCGATCGGGTGTTCGAGATTCTGTCCGACATACCAGTAGGCGGTCCCGTGTGGATTCGAGACCACATCACGCATCGCACGCGTCACGATACCCCAGTGCCGGCTGTTCTTGAGTCGGATGGGCGGTAGGGGCCGGGGCTTGTAACGATGCATTCGACCCGTGCCGGACGATCGCCAGGCCTTGAGCAGATGGGGCTTGAAGCCATGTCCGTGCTCGGCGATCAAGCTGGTCATTTGCGCCAGTTGCAACGGCGTTGCCGTAACATGGCCCTGACCGATGACTGTGTTCAACGTCTGGCCCGGATACCAAGGCCGATGATCAACGCTGTGCTTCCAGGCCCGAGACGGCATCAGACCGGCGTTTTCGCGCGCCAGATCGATTCCGGTGTCGTGCCCCAAACCGAACATCGCTGCGTATCGATGCAGGTTGTCGATACCCGTCTTCAGGCCGAGCTTGTAGAAATAGACGTCGGCTGACCGGGTGATTGCCTGGGTCAGATTCAGCCAACCCTGCCCCGAACGCTTCCAACCGCGATAGTGGTAGCTACTTCCCGGCAACGTGATATAGCCCGGGCACCAAACTTTCTTTTGCGGATCGATGTTTCCGGCTTCCATGCCGGCGATGGCCATGACCGGCTTGATGGTTGAACCGGGCGGATACTCCCCCTGGATCGCGCGGTTATAAAGCGGGTGGCGCGGATTGGACAACAACCGATGATACGCCGACGGACTGATGCCATTCACGAACAGACCGGGCTTGAAGCTCGGTTTGCTAACCATTGCCAGCACACCACCCGTTTTCGGATCGAGCGCGACCACAGCGCCGGCCTTGCTGCCAAGCGCTTGATATGCCGTCCTCTGTAGCGCCGCATTCAGCGTGAGATAGATATCATCGCCCGCGAGCGGCGGATGCCGTTCGAGTTGACGCAACGGACGCCCCACGGCCGTGACCTCGACCACCCTCGACCCGGGATAGCCATGCAGCCGTGATTCATAGCTGTACTCCACCCCGCTCTTGCCGATATTGGTCGATTTTCGATAACGCCGATCATCCACGCGACGAAGGTCACTCG
This sequence comes from Salinisphaera sp. LB1, assembly GCF_003177035.1. Taxonomy (NCBI): domain Bacteria; kingdom Pseudomonadati; phylum Pseudomonadota; class Gammaproteobacteria; order Salinisphaerales; family Salinisphaeraceae; genus Salinisphaera; species Salinisphaera sp. LB1. Next base: position 3,528,590 of record NZ_CP029488.1, read on the forward strand.
CGGTGATGCCGCTGACATAGCCCACGACATGCGCTGCCTTTTTGCCGAGCGGGTACGCGCGCGTCAAGCCGGCTTGGACCTTCACGCCCGGGAACTGATTGCGCCTGACCTCAAAACGAGCAAGCGAGCGCTTGTCAAGACCGGCGATCAACGGGACCGCGCGATAGCTCGGCGCAGACGCGGCGCGCCGGGCAAAACGCCGGCGCTGCGCGCGCGTGATCGGCACGATGCGTGCCAGCCGATTCAGCATGGTCGGCATGTCATGCACCCGAGCCGGCACCACGTCAAGGGAATAGGACGGTCTGTTGTCCGCCAGCACCGTGTGATCACGACCATAGATCAACCCACGCACCGGAGGAATCGCCTGAATGCGCGTGCGATTGTCCTGTGCGGCCGCGCTATAGCGATCGTAGTGCACGACCTGAAGATCGATCAGACGCGCTATTAGCGCCACAAACAACAGGACCACGCCCGCCGCTGCCATCACCATTCGGCGACGAAACCGGCGTCGCTCATCTGCATGATTCTTGAGATTTTCGTCTACCGCCATCCCGCCATGGCCGGCTTTTGTTCCACGCTCCGGCCCGCGTTTTGAGCGAGCACCGCGAACCCGCTGCTCATCAACGCGAACAAGCGAGCGTCGGTGCCCGGCCATTGTGTTACCAAGCAACGATATCGCGGCACCGTACGTCATGCACCGGGCCGACTACTGCTTACGTCTTCGTATCCAATGATCAGGCTAGCAGGAGTGTAGCCGCCAACCCAACACGCCCCGGATACGGCGGGCCGGTCGTCGTGGCACTGACCTAATCAGCCAGCTTCGGCAAGGCGCCAGGGGGCTATAGGGATTTCGTGGGCGCTGTGTTGAAGACCGCCAATCGAACACAGGGCGAAGCATAACGGGCATAGTGTAGGCGGCGCCGAGCGAGCGGCAACGCGAAAGGCGAAGTTCGAACACAATCGGGCGGGCACCGCCCCTTCCCGCCAAATGAAAGGGCAACAGCCTAAACCAACGCCTAAAAGCGGCCGTTCTGATCCGAGATGCCGGCGACATCCGCAACGAAAAAGGGCCGTCCCGCCGCCCGGGCGACGCGCTGCGCAAGCTCCATAAGCATCGCGGCCGTCGCGCCCCAGATGTGATGGCCTTCGAAGTCGATCGAATATACGCGATAGCACACGTCGTCACGACGGCGCTCCTCGCTGCGATAGTGCGCCGAGTCCATCGCATAGGCCAGCGGCACGGCGAAGATCCGCTCGATTTCGACGCCGTCCGGTTGCAGCATCTGCCCTGGTTCGATCCAACCGACAAACGGCTTGATCTCGAATCCGGTCACCGTGCGGTAGCACGGCAACCCGCCGAGCAGCGTCACGGCCTCGCGCGCCAGGCCGATCTCCTCGTGGCATTCGCGCAGGGCCGCATCCGCCGGGCTCGAGTCGCCGGGATCGATGCGCCCACCCGGAAAACTGATCTGGCCGGGGTGATGGGTCAGCCCCTGGGTGCGCTGGGTGAAATAAATGCGCGGCTCGCTCGCTGCCTCGACCCCGATCAGCACCGCAGCCGGGCGTGCGGCGTGGCGCGCCCGGCGGGCGTCCAGCGCCTGCAGACGCGTATCGGCCGGGCCCGCGTGGGCGACGGCCGCTTCCAGCAGCCGTCGCCAGGCCACGGGCGCGACGCTAGCCGCCGGACTTGAGCCTGTCGGCATAGGCCTTGGTCAATTCCTGGAATCGCGGCGTCAGCCCGGCGTCGGCGTACATCGGATCACCGAGATCGTCGTAACCGGCGATATCCTCGCCCGGCTGATAGGAGAACGAACTGGTGAGCTCGTCCAGCGCGCAGGCCAGCAGATCGGTGATGACCCGCTCGCGCGTCAGCCCCGGAAACATCTCCACCAGCGCTTCGATCTTGGCCGCATCATAGATCGGCAACTGCACATCGTAGCTTTGCTCCGTACGCGGCTCGCCCGCGCTCGACTGCCACTGCGACACCAGTTCACTTATCTTCATTCCGCATGCTCTCCTTTGGTTGCGGATCGGGTCATGACCGCCAGGGCTCACTTCACGCCACGCCACGCGCGGACGCACCAGCCCGGCGTGGTGCGCCGACTGCTGTCAGCCTGCAGTCGCGCCCGCAGCACCGGATCAAGCGCGCGAGCCATCGACCCGGGTCGATGCAAGCGCGCGCAATTCGGCGCTGTCAGTCGTTCATGCAGCGGCGCCACAGCGCGCGCCGCGCCGGGTTCGGCCAAGGCCTGCAGCGTTTCGGGCGGTCACCGGCGCGGCGTTATATCAAACGGCAACAGGCTCTAAGATAAAGCAATCGTCGGCCCGCGGCATCCGTTGCAGTACCCCCGCGCCGGCCCGTTGACCCCGCCCCGGGGCGCTGCTAGCTTTGCGGCCACTCAATGAGGATTCGTGAAATCTATGGCCAAGTCGGAAAAAACCTGGAGTCTCAAAGAAATAGACCAGGAACGGGGCAGCACGAAGGGCGCTGCATTCCGCGCTTTCAAACAGCTCAAGGAGAGTTTCGATGAAGGCCGGGATTTCTACTACCTGAGCGCATCGGAGGATGCCGCGGAAATCGAGAAGCTGCGCGCAGCCGGTCGCATTTACGAAACCACGGTCAACGCCATACTGCTGACCGAGGCGGGTTACTCGGCAGTCGTCGATTACATGGACGGGTGAGCGCCGACAACAACAGGCCGCGCGGGCGACGACGGTTCGCGCGGCCATCGTTGGCAAATGGGCGCGGCTCGCGCATCATAGCGGGCTAATTCGACGAGCCAGCCTACGGCCCGATGCAAGACGCCCGCGAGCTTCTGACCCGACTGCCGCTTTGTTTCAAGCCCGACGCAGCCGGCGACCTGTCCATGACCGCCCAGTACCTGACCCAGCATCCGGTCTATATCACGATCGAAAACGGGCATTGCAGCGCGCATGAGGGCCTCGCCCGCGCGCCGGACGTCACATTCAGGATACGCGATGACCATCTGATCAAGCTGATGACCGGGCGCATGCGGGGCATCACGGCTTTTCTCACCGGCCGGCTCAAGGTGGAAGGCAATTATAGGCTGGCGCAGAAACTACAGCAGGTCTTCGATACATCGCGGCTGCGCTAGTGTGGCTGATCGCGCCCGACGATGCGCACGCGCCACGGGATAGGCAACGGGCGGCCGATCTCGGGCTGGAGCCGGTGCAGCGGGTGCCGGACCAGGGCTTTTATCTCGCGCGCGACGAATCCGGACTGGCCTTGCGATACGCCCCGGACACCGCCGGGAGCGGATTGCGCTGTGCCCTCGCCGATAGCGCCGGACTGGCCAATCGCCAGGCCGGCGGCCGGCGATCGCCGCTGGCGCGCGCATTCGGGCTGCATCGCCACCCGCCGATGCGCATCCTCGACGCCACGGCGGGCCTGGCGCGCGACGCCGCTACGCTTGCAGGCCTGGGCTGCGACGTAACCGCTCTGGAACGTCAGCCGGCGCTGTATGCGCTCATCGCAGACGCCACACAACGCATCGACGAATCGCCGTCCGCGCCGGCATGGTGGCCGCACTGGCAGCCGCCGGTTTATGCCGACGCACGATCGTGGCTCGCCGCACGATCCGGCGACGCCGCGTTCGACGCTATCTACATCGACCCCATGTTCGCCAGCCCGCGACGCAAGTCGGCACCGCAGAAAGCGCTGGCATGGCTCGCCGAACTCGCGGGCGCCGACGACGATGCGCCCGAGGTGCTCGACATCGCGCGCCAGCAGGCCATGCGCCGTGTGGTGGTGAAACAGCATGCGCGCGCCACACCGATCGCACCGCCCGATCTGCAGGTGCGAGGGCGCGCCATACGTTTCGATATCTACCTCACACCCGGCGCCTGAACCTGGATCCGCGGGCCCGCGGTCAGCGGCAGATCGGGGACAGCTCGGCCTGGAATTGCCGGTAGTTGTCGACGTAATGGGCCGCGCCGTGGCCGAGTGCCTCGATCTCGTCCGCCTCGAGCTCGCGCTTGACGCGGCCGGGCGCGCCGATGACCAGGCTGTTATCCGGAATCGTCTTGCCCTCGGGGATGAGCGCGCCGGCACCGATCAGACAATTGCGGCCGATGGTCGCGCCGTTGAGTACCACCGCCTGGATTCCGATCAGGCTGTTGTCGCCGATGGTGCAGCCGTGCAACATCGCCTGGTGACCCACGGTGACGCCGGCGCCCACGGTCAGCGGAAACCCGGGGTCGGTATGCAACACGCAGCCATCCTGCACATTGCTGCCCTCGCCGATGGCGATCAGCTCCTGATCGCCGCGCAGTACCGCGTTGAACCAGATGCTGGCACGTTCGGCCAGCCGTACCCGGCCGATGACCGTCGCATTCTCGGCAATGAAATAGTCGTCGCTGGCCGGTACGTCCGGAGCCACATCGCCCAATCGATAACGCATGGCAATCTCCTGTGTCGTTTTATCGCTTGCTCGGCGCCGCCCTCTGCTGCGGTCACCCCTTCGCCGCACCCGGCTTGCGAGCGACATCGTCACGCACATAGACCGGCAGCGCGCTCGCGGCCGCCATGCCCCGGCCGGCCGCAAACAGGGGCCTGGCCAGACGCGCTACGTCGAGCGCGTGCGGAGCATCGACCGCGACCGGGGCCGCATGAATGGCCTGGGCCGCGAACACCAGCGACCAGCCATTACCCGCACGGCAGGCAATTTCCGGCGGCTCCACCGCCAGGTCGTGCGGTGCCATCACCCGTTCGTCGGCCGTGGGTTCGGGCATGGCGTCGCGCTCGAAGGTGGCAGTGTAAATTTCACCCATACGCGCATCCTGAACGATCTGCGCCCGGGTGGCCGTCGGCGATTGCTCGAACACCCGCGCCGCGAGGGCCGCCAGTGTCGATATGCCCACCACAGGCAGGTCCGCGCCGCTCGCCAGCCCCTGGACGAGCCCGGCGGCAATCCGCAGCCCCGTGAAGGCGCCCGGCCCGCGCGCGAAGGCAATGCCGTCGAGATCGCGCAGCTCCAGTCCGGCGTCATCGAGCAATGTCCGCACCGCGGGCAACAGGCGCGTGGCATGTTCGCGCGGTGCGATCTCGAAGATCTCGCGCGCATCCGCTGGCGCGCGGCTGTCGAACAGGGCTGCGGACAACGCCTCCGTGGAAGCATCCAGCGCCAAGATCCTCATGACAAGCCCTCGATGGTGGATGGCGCCAGCCCATCGACGAAGGCACAGGCGGCGCTGCGGCTGCGCGTGATCGCCATCGGCGGCAGGCTGGCACGAATCACCGAGCCATAGCGCGCGGTAAACAGACGCGGATCGCAGATCGCGAGTACGCCGCGATCCTCGGCATCGCGAATCAAGCGCCCAACGCCCTGCTTGAGCATGATCACCGCCTGCGGCAGCTGATAGTCCATGAAGGGATTCTCGCCGGCCGATTTCATCGCCTCGAAGCGCGCCGCAAGGACTGGATCGGCGGGCGAGGCGAACGGCAGCTTGTCGATGATCACGAGCCGCAGGCCATGGCCGCGCACATCGACCCCCTCCCAGAAACTGCTGGTCGCCACCAGAATGGCATTGGAGTCGGCCCGAAAATCGGCCAGCAGGCTGGCGCGCGGCGCCTGCCCCTGAACCAGCGGTTCGAACCCGGCTTCGACCAGCGCCTCGCCGTAGCGGCGCACGGCCCGATAGCTGGTACAGAGCACGAATGCGCCCCCTTCGGCCGCATGGATCAAGGCCACGATCTCGTCCACGACGGCATCGTCGAAGTTCGGCGCCGAAGGCGCCGGCATACGCTGCGGCGAATACAGCAGCGCGTTGTTCTCGTAGTCGAACGGGCTGGGCAGGATCCGGGTGTCGACGCCCGACAAACCGAGCCGGGCACAGAAATAGCTCAGCTCATCCCTGACCGAGAGCGTGGCCGAGGTGAAGATCCAGGCACTCGGCGTGGATTCCACCGCGCGCGCAAACGGCGTGGCGACATCCAGCGGCGTGCTGTGCCAGATCCAGCTCGCGCCGCGGCGCTCGATCCAGCTCACGCGATCGCCGTCCTCGGCCACCACGGTCGCAAACCGCGTACGCAGGTCGGCCACCCGCCGCGCGACCGATTTCAGCCCCTCGCTGCGTTCGAGTGCCGGCTCCAGTTCATTTTCCAGCGTGGCGAGCGATTCGACCAGGGCATCGCGCGCCGCCACGCGCTCGGCGGTCGCGATTTCGCGCCAGCCCTGGGTGATCGCCCCCTGGCCCAGCCCGTCCGTGAATGCTCTTTCGTTTTCGCCAAGGGCTGTGAAACACGCCGCCAGGTCGGGCATGTCACCGCCCAGAGCCTCGATTTCAGCAGGCCCGTCGCGCACCAGGTCGCGCAGCTGGCGCGACGATACCGCCTGGCCGAAGAAGCGCCCGGCAATATCCGGCAGCTTGTGGGCCTCATCGAGCACGATGGCGTCCGCCCCCGGCAACACCTCGCCGAAGCCGGCCTCGCGCACCGTCATATCCGCGAACAGCAGGTAATGATTGGCGATAACCAGATCGGCCGCCTGGGCCTCGCGCCGCGCATGTAGAACCCAGCATTGATCGTAGAGCGGGCAATCGGTGCCGAGGCAGTTATCCGTGGTCGATGTAATGCGCGGCCAAAGGGCATCGCCGTCGCTGGGATCGCCGAATTCGCCGATATCGCCTGTTTTAGTGCGGCCGGCCCAATCCCGCACGCGGCGCAGTCGCGGGCCCAGATACAGATCGCCGCTGTGCTCGGCGAGCTCGAGCCTGTGCAGGCAGAGGTAGTTCGACCGGCCCTTGAGGACCGCGGTATGCACGCTCCGACCGAGCACGGTCTGTGCCAGGGGCACATCCTTCTCGGCCAGCTGCGTCTGCAGATGGCGGGTCGCGGTCGACACGATCACCTTGCGGCGGGAAGCGAGCGCCGGCAACAGATAGGCCAGGGTCTTGCCGGTGCCGGTGCCGGCCTCGACCACCAGCCGGCCGCCGCCGTCCATGGCCTGCGCCACGGCCGAGGCCATTTCCGCCTGCCCCGGTCGCGGGCGATAACCGGGCAACGCAGCGGCCAGCGCGGCGTCGTCCTGAAACAGCGCGGCGCCTGCCGCTGCCGTCATTGCTGGTATTGCGACGCGGCCTGGCGGAAGTTCACCGCCTGCGCATGGGCTTTCTGCGCGCCGTTGCTGTTGCCCGCCTGCTTGCGCGCCTCGGCGATCAGCTGCCAGTTGCCGGCTTCCACGAACGGGTTGTTGTTGGACACGCTATTGGATTTCATCGCCAGCTGTTCCGCCTGGCCGTTCTCACCCTGAGCCAGTCGCACCGCGGCCAGCCGCTGATAAATGAACGGATTGCGCGGCGCGAGATCAAGTGCGCGCTCCAGCGTCGAGGCCGCGGCATCCATATGGCCGGCGTTGGCCAATGTATCGGCACGCCCCAGCAGCGACATCACGGCCGGGCTGCTGATCTGCGATGCGTTTTGCGGCGGCGGCGGCGTCTTCTGCTGCGGCGGCTGCGGCGCATTCCCGCTCGGGTTACCGCTGTTGGCAGGCGGCGCCTGCTGTCCCGACGGGCCCGACGGGGGCTTCTGTGACGGCTGCGACGACGCATTGCCCGATGGCCCGGACATGCCGCCGGGCTGCGTGGCACAACCGGCCATCAGAATAAGCGCGCCCAGCGCGAGGATCGATTTGATCTTGTTCATATCAGAACAGACGGTGGAACCAGTTGCCCTTGCCTTGATCATTATTCGGTTGCTGTTGCTTCTGCTGGTGACGGCGATTCGCGCTCATGATGTCGGTATCGCACGGCGCGAGGCCCTGTGGCACATAACCCTTGATAAAGGGTACTTTTACCGCATTCGGACAATTTTGCCCATTGCCGTAAATCGCATCGGGGTCCGGGCCAAGGCCCTGGTTGACCGCACTCGGGTCGAACACCAAGTGTAACGGGACTTGCGCGATGCTGTCCGGCGGCGTGTTCACAATACCGCGCGCATCGATATCGCTCATGATGCGCGACCAGATCGGCAGCGCGCCGGTGGCCCCGGTGAGATGCGCCGACTTGTCGTCGTCGCGCCCGACCCAGACCACACTCACTCGATTGCCGCCAAAACCGGCGAACCAGGCATCGCGCAGCTTGTTGCTGGTCCCGGTCTTGCCCGCCATCTGCTTGGTGCCATTCAACACCCGATACATGCCGGCACCGGTGCCGTGCCGCGCCACGCGCTCCATCAGCCACTGGATGATATAGGCCGGCCCCGGCTTGACCACCTGATGGACCTTGAGCGGGTAACGATTGAGCGGCTTGCCGGTGCGCGTGGTCACGTCGCGAATCGCCCGCAGCGGCGTGTAATAGCCGCCGGTGGCCAGCGTGTTGTAGATCTGGGCCACATCGAGCGGCGTCATGTCCACCGCGCCCAGCGCGAGCGACGGCACCGCCATCGGATTACCGCGATAGCCCAAATCGTGCAGCGTCTTGATGATGTTCGGAATGCCAGTCGACAACGCCAACCGCGAGCTTGCCAGATTGAGGCTGTGTTCGAGCGCGTAGTACAGCGGCACGTCCGTGCCATGGCTGCGCCTTTCGTAGTTGTGCGGCCGCCAGGTCTGGCCGTTGGCAAGCTTGACCGCGAGCGGCGAATCGTCGAGCGGGGTAATCGCATTGAACTTGGACGGATTTTCCAGCGCTGTCAGATAATCGATCGGCTTCATCAACGAGCCGACCTGTCGATGCGCGTTGAGCGCGCGGTTGAAGCCGGCGTAGCCCTGATCGCGCCCGCCGACCAGCGCCAGCACCTTGCCCCCCTCGACACTGGTGACCACGGCCGCCGATTCCAGGCTGTTCTCCTTGATGCCGTGGGCCTTCTCGACCCGCTTCAGGCCCTGGTTGACTTCCTTCTCCGCCGCGGCCTGCACACTCGGATCCAATGTGGTGAAGATTCGCAGCCCGGCCTCGGTAAGGTCGGCGTCCTTGTACTGGCCGTGCAGCTGCTGGCGCACGAGATCGATGAAGTCCGGGTACTGGCTGTTGCCGTAGCTCGAATGGCTGGTTACGCCCAGCGGCGCTGCCTTGGCTCTCTTCCACGCCTTGTCCTTGAGAAACCCGGCGTTGTGAAACATGTCCAGCACCAGGTTGCGTCGCGCCTTGGCGCGCTTGGGGTGCCGGCGCGGATCGTAGTAGCTCGGGCCCTTGACCATGCCCACCAGCAGCGCGATTTCGTTCGGCTGCAGTTCCTGAATCGGCTTACGAAAGTAGAAGTAGCTGGCCAGCCCGAAGCCGTGGATCGCGCGCGAACCATCCTGGCCGAGATAAACCTCGTTGATATACGCTTGGAGAATCTGGTCCTTCGAGAAGTGCGCATCCAGCAGAATCGCCATCAGCGCTTCTTTGATCTTGCGCCCCAGCGTCTGGCGATTGCTGAGATAAAAATTCTTGACCAGTTGCTGTGTAAGCGTCGACCCGCCCTGCACGATATGCCCGGCGCGCAAATCGGCCCAGGCGGCGCGAGCAATCCCCTTGGGCGAGATCCCCCAGTTGGTCATGAAATTGCGGTCTTCGACCGTGATCAGCCCGGCCGGCAGCATGGGCGGCACATCGCCCAGCTTGACCAGAATCCGATCCGACCCCTTGGCCGGATAAATGCTGCCGATCAGCAGCGGGTCGAGCCGGATCAGCGCCAGATTGCCCTTGCCGTCGATGGCATTGATGGACGACACGCCATTGCCGTTGAACGTGAGCTTTACCTCGCGATCGGGTTGCGTACCGTCCCAGAACTGAAACTGGCGGGTATGGATCGACAACGTCGAGCTCGACGCCTCGAATGTCCCCTGGTTGTTGATTGAATCGGCCTCGCGATAGCCCAGCCGCCCCAGCCGGTGCTCGAGCCCCTGCTTCGACATATCCAGCCCGGCATACAGTTGTAGCGGGCTCGCGAAGACCTTGGCCGGCAATTTCCAGCGTGTCCCTTCGAATTTGGTGCGCACCTCGTGATCGAGATGGACCATATACAGCGCCAGCGCCGCCGCACTTGCGCAGAGGAGCAGCGCCAGGTAAGGCAGCAGCCGGCGAAACCAGCCGCGCGGCTGTCCGCGCTTCGACCGGGATCGCTTACCGGGTTTACGAGATTTTTTCGCCAACGGGACCGTCCACGCATTCGAACCGCGCAGATAGTACCAAAGCTCGGAACCCCATACGTTCGAGCCGAGGCTCGTTGGCCGTGCGGGCCACCATGCCGGACCCGGTCAGATCGCTCGATAGCAACACGCCAGCCGCGCCGGCCAACCGGGCAAAGCATTTCGAGGTACGGCCTGACCCGGGCAAGCAAGGGCCGGCAAGATAGAACAAGCGGGGTGCGGCGCTGCCTACGGCACGCGTCAGGCGACGCGCCGGCCTGCACTGCGCTTTTCACCGCCTGCCCGAGCCGCCCGCGGGCACAGGCCGGCGCTGCCGACCCGCCTTCTCGCCTGCAATACCGATGCATCGCCCGGCTTCGGCGCGTTTCGCGCCATGGCCGTTGCCGCGATGCGCCCTATTGCCGGACACGACCATTACCGCGCCCTGCGCGGCACGAAAAACCACTCGAACGCCATAGTAAATGGTCGTTACAAAAATCCTAGCTGGGTTTGCGCCGGCTGCTCTTGACTTCCTTTTCCAGCTCTTCCATGCCCACGTGCCGCACGTCGCGCCCGCCGACGAAGTAGACGACATACTCCCCGATATTCGTCGAATGATCGCCGATGCGCTCCAGCGCCTTGACCGCCCACATGACGTCAAGCATGTGTCGAATCGTGCGCGGATCCTCCATCATGAAGGTGATGCACTGACGCATGACGCCTTCGTATTCACGATCGACCTCGGTATCGCGCTGCGCAACCGTCAGCGCGGTTTCCGTATCCATACGGGCGAACGCGTCGAGCACGTCGCGCACCATCTGGCGCACGTGTCGGCCCAGTGCCTCGATCTGATGGAAGGCGCTGTTGGGGCGCTCCTGCCCGGCAAGCTGCATCGCCATGCGGCCGATCTTTTCGGCCTCGTCGCCGATGCGCTCAAGGTCGGTGATCGTCTTCGCGATCGCGAGCACGAGCCGCAGATCGCCGGCCTGGGGCTGTCGCCGCGCCAGGATCTTGGTGCATTCTTCGTCGATCGACACTTCCATGGCATTGATCTTGTGGTCGCTTCGGGCGACTTCCTCGCCCAGTGTGGCGTTGCCTTCGACCAGCGCCTTGACCCCATTGGCAATCTGTTGCTCAACCAGCCCGCCCATGGTGAGTACGCGTTCGCGTACGTCCTCAAGTTCGACGTCGAACTGTTTGGAGGTATGTCTCTCGATGCCGACCTTGTCCAGTTCCATGATAATGACCTCGTCGCGGTTGCGCGTCGTTTTTTTATCGATCAGCCGTAGCGGCCGGTGATGTAGTCTTCGGTGCGTTTTTCCCGCGGATTGGTGAACAACGAATCCGTATCCGAGTATTCGACCACTTCGCCGAGATGGAAAAACGCCGTATAGCCGGCCACGCGGGCAGCCTGCTGCATATTGTGGGTCACGATCACGATCGTGTATTCCTCACGCAGTTCGTGCACGAGCTCCTCGATCTTCAGCGTGGCCACCGGATCCAGCGCCGAGGCCGGCTCGTCGAGCAGCAGCACGTCGGGCTTGACCGCCACCGCACGCGCGATGCACAGCCGCTGCTGCTGACCGCCCGACAGCGCGCTGCCGTTGGCACGCAGCTTGTCCTTGACCTCGTCCCACAATGCAGCCTTGCGCAACGACCATTCCACGCGATCGTCCATCTCGCGGCGCTTGAGCTTCTCGTACAGGCGCACGCCGAAGGCGATGTTGTCATAAATGCTCATCGGGAACGGCGTGGGTTTCTGAAACACCATGCCGATCTTCGAGCGCAAGACGTTCAGGTCCACGCTGCGGTCGAGCAGATTCACGCCGTCCATCTCGATGGCACCGGAGGCCTTGTGGCCCGGGTACAACTCGAAGATCCGGTTGAAGCAGCGCAACAATGTTGATTTGCCACAGCCCGACGGGCCGATGAACGCGGTCACCTCCTTGTCGACGATCTCCACGTTGATGTCCTTGAGGGCGTGGAAGTCGCCGTAGTGGAAGTTCAGGTCGCGCACCGAAACCTTGCAGGGGTTGTCCTTGGCCACGACGCCGGTGATCTTCTGCGCTTCGGTCTTCGAAGCGGCGGATGTGGAGGCCCCCGCGGCGCCGTCAGCGGCCGGCGACTGCGTCTTGCTGCCCGGTCCGGCCTCGTCATGGGTGTTGCGTGTCGTCACCGACGACGTCGAGCTCGGGGAAAGCGAATCGGTCGAAGTACTGGCCATGATAATGCTCTCCTATTTGCTCGGGCGGAGTACGAGCCGCACCAGAACATTGAGCGCCAAGATTGCGAAAGTTATGAGAAAAGCGCCAACCCACGCCAGATGATGCCAGTCCTCGTACGGACTGAGCGCAAACTGGAATATCATCATGGGCAGATTCGCGATCGGCTGCAGCACATTCGTGCTGAAAAAGTTGTTGTTCAGGGCCGTAAACAGCAGTGGCGCGGTCTCACCGGCAATGCGCGCAATGCCGAGAATCACACCGGTGATAATGCCGGACAGCGCCGCACGATACACAATCCGGGTGATCACCTTCCAGCGCGGGATGCCCAGTGCCGCGGCGGCTTCGCGCATCTGGTCAGACACCAGGCGCATCATGTTCTCGGTGATCCGCAGGGTCAGCGGGATCACGATCAGCGAGAGCGCGATCCCCCCGGCCAGGGCCGAGAAATGCCCCATCGTCAACACCACGATCTGATACACGAACAGACCGATGATGATCGATGGCGCCGACAGCAGCACATCGTTGAAGAAGCGCACGATCGCGGCGATCCGCCGATTGCGACCGTATTCGGCCAGATAAGTACCGGCGAAGATGCCGACCGGGGCGCCAATGCCGGTGCCGATCATCGTCACGATCAGGCTGCCGACGATTGCGTTCGACAAGCCGCCGCTGTTGCCCGGGGCCGGCGTCGACTGGGTAAAGACCTCCCAGTTCAGATAGCCTAAACCATGCCCGACCAGCGTCCAGAGTAGCCAGGCCAGCCAGAAAAGACCGAACGCCGTAGTCGCGACCGCGGCCCCCATATTGAAGCGATTGATGAACTGGCGTTTCTGATAAAGCGTCACGTTCGATCTCCCGGAGTTGCGTTTGCACGCCGCACGCGGACGGGCCGCCCGCCTGGATCGGCACTTTCGCAGGACAGCCGGACGCGGCGACGCGCGGTATCGGGATATGCGGCGCATGGCGGCAGCGCCGCATGGCGCGACCAACCGCCGCAACAAGGCAATGAGTCGGCGTTACGAAACACTAGCGCCCTTCCTGGTTCGACAACTGCATCAACAACAGCCGCGCCAGGGCGAGGACAATCAGCGTGATCACGAACAGCACGAGCCCAAGCGCGATCAACGCCGACGTATACAGCCCGCCCGAGGCCTCGGTGAACTCGTTGGCCAGCGTGGCGGCAATGCTGTTGCCGGGATAAAACAAGCCATTGGGGATACTGTGCGAATTGCCGATGACAAAGGTCACCGCCATCGTTTCGCCGAGCGCCCGCCCGAGTCCCAGCATGATGCCGCCGATCACGCCGGTCTTGGTAAACGGCAGAATCACACTCCGCACCACTTCCCAGGTGGTCGCGCCCAGTGCATAGGAAGATTCCTTGAGCACCGCCGGCACGACCTCGAAGGTATCGCGCATCACGGCCGTGATGAACGGGATCACCATGATGGCAAGCACCAGGGCCGCGGTGAACACACCGATACCGATCGGTGGCCCGGAAAACAGGTATCCGAAGATCGGGAGGTCGCCGAATACGTCATTCAACCAAGGCTGCACGTAATCGGACAGGAATGGCGCGAAGACAAACAGACCCCACATGCCGTAAATGATGCTGGGAATGGCGGCCAGCAACTCGATCGCGGTGCTGATCGGCCGCCGCAACCAGACGGGCGACAACTCGGTAATGAACAGGGCAATGCCGAAACTCACCGGCACGGCGATGACCATCGCCAGCGCCGAACTGACCAGCGTACCGAAAATCGCAACCAGCGCACCGAAGGTATCGGTCACCGGGTTCCATTCACTGCTGAGCAGAAAGCCGAAGCCGAACTTGCTCAGCGCCGGCCAGGCGCCGACAACCAGCGACACGGCAATACCGACGATCAAGGCGAGCACGATCAGGGCGCAGGTCGCGGTCACGGCATGAAAGACGCGATCTGCAAGGCCGCCAGCAGCGCGCCGGCCCGTCGCAAATGCCTGCGGGCTTTCTGGGGCGATCATGTCACTCAATCTTGTGCTCCATCGGGCGAGTCAGCCGTTTTCCTCGCACGCCCGTACTACGCCATGGCGCGCGAAGAAAACGGCCGACCCAATGATTGGGTCGGCCACTCGATGCGATTCGCCGCTGTTCGAACGGCGAATCGCGTCGCAACAGCTATTACTGCTGCACGGGCCAGATCGGCTGACCGTTGTCGTCTTTCATCTGGCTGTGCCACTTGTCCTGAACCAGCTTCACGGCGCTGTCCGGCATCGGCACATAGTCGAGCTTCTCGGCCATCTGGTCGCCGTTCTTGTACGACCAGTCGAAGAACTTGAGCACGGCCTGGGCCGTCTTCGGATTCTTCGGGTGCTTGTACATCAGGATGTAGGTCGCTGCGGTGATCGGCCAACTCTTGGCGCCCGGCTGATCGGTCAGCACCACATAAAAGCCCGGCGCATCCGCCCAATCGGCGTTCGCGGCAGCCGCCTGGAAGTTGGCCGCGGTCGGCTGCACGAAGTTGCCCGCCTTGTTCTCGAGCGAGACATAGGTCATCTTGTTCTGCAGCGCGTAAGCATACTCGACGTATCCGATCGAATTCTTGATACGCTTCACGTACGACGCCACACCCTGGTTGCCCTTGCCGCCGACCCCGGTCGGCCAGGACACGGCCTTGGCATGGCCCGGGCCATTGGCCCATATGTCGCTGACCTTGGTCAGATAGCTGGTGAAGTTCCAGGTCGTGCCCGAGCCGTCGGAACGATGGACCACCGTGATGTCGGTGTCCGGAAGATTCAGATTCGGATTCAGGTGCTTGATCGCCGGATCATTCCACTTGGTGATCTTGCCGGCATAGATCCTGGCCAGAGTTTTGCCGTCCAGGCGCAGCTTGCCCGGCTGAATTCCCTTCAGATGCACGACCGGCACCACGCCGCCCATCACCATCGGGAACTGCAGCAGACCGTGTTGGTCGAGCTCGTCCTTCTTGAGCGGCGCATCCGAGGCGCCGAAGTCCACGGTCTTGGCTTCGATCTGCTTAATACCACCACCGGAACCGATGGCCTGGTAGTTGAGTTGCACACCGGTCTCTTTCTGGTAGGCCTGCGCCCACTTGGAATAAACCGGATAAGGGAACGTCGCGCCAGCCCCGTTAAGCTGGTTGACGGCCGCGCCGGCCGACCCCCAGATCGACAGCGCCGCAACAGCGGTAACCAACGTCTTACTGAAACTCATTCGCACAGAATTCTCCTTTCTGCTGCATCCACGTAACGGGCGCATAGCGGACGCCTCGCCTGGAGACTCAACGGTAGGCGCAAATTATGACACTCATGTGACACGGCTGCAGGGCCACGCCACTCTTACCCAACCGACCTGAAAAGACGACGCGCCGGCGCCGCGTGGCCAGCCCGTCCAATGCGCGGGAACGGCCGCGAGAAAGCAAAAAAAAGCCCGGGCAAGCCGGGCTAAAGAATGGGAGCCATCTGTGGATGTGGGTTGCATCGCGCCAGGCAATGCGGCCGGCAGGGACAAGAACCGGCCATGACCCACCTTGCGGGATCGGCCCGAGCGCTGGGCTCGACAGCCGCGGCCCCGGTCGCGGGGAGAACGCGACCGAGAAAAATTATGCGTACGCGATATGACGCGTTCGTGACAGCGCGGCCGAGCACCCGAAAATCCAAGCCATCGCGGGCCTTCGCACACCCCGCGCCTCGATCCGCCGGCCGCAAAAAACCCCGGACGGGCCGGGGTTATCTCGTTCAGACGCCAAAACAGGAACCGACGCCAGTACGGCATCAGCAGCGTGACATTATTCCTGCTGCTGCTTCTGATGCTGCTCCCAGCGCTTGTATTCCTTCCACTGCTGGAAGGTCTGGAAACGCTGTTTTTCCGGCGAATTCGCAGGGAGCTTCTTGAAATGCTCGTATTCCTGGAATTGCTTGAAATCGGAGAAGCTGCCATTGGCGCCGGCACTGGAGCCGGAGGCGCTCGGCGAACTGCCCGATGTGGTCGACGCCGACTGACCCTGGTCGCTGTTCGAGCGATGGCTGCGTACCGATCCGAACACCGACTTTTGCGGGTTCTTGTCCGAATACAGCAGCGTACCACCGCCGTCCGAGGCATCGTAATGCCCGCCGCTGAGCAGACCCGGCCCCTTGGCCGAGTCATTTTCACCGGGCAGGTTGTCGTAGTCGACCTGCTTGCCATGGGGAAAGCCGGATGCACATCCGGCCAACCCCAACAGCATCACCAGGCCCGTAATGGCGTGGGTAGATTGCATTGATTTCCTAGAAGAACTTCACACGGACGCCGGCGAACACGACGTTCATATTCTTGGCACCGAACGACCCCACAGAGGTGCCAACTTGGTCACCCGAGCCGTTCGTTACGGGGGTATAAGAAGCCAGATTATCGCCAGTCAGGTGATGGTACGAAGCATACATGTTAACCGACTTGAGCAGATCATAGCGATAGGCCACGCCGTAGTTGCGCACCTGGCTGTTGCTGCTCTGCAGATCGTCGGTCTGGCCGAAGAAGGCCTGGATATGGTTCTTGCCGCGGATATAGCCGATACCGCCCGAGTAGGACTGGGCATGATCCTGGCTAATGAATTTACCCGAATCGTAATAAGTATCGTGATAATTGCGGCGCTTGTACTGGGCAAAGAAGTTCAGGCCCGAGGGCAACAGCACTGAGGCGGAGCCGCCGAATTCATGGAAATACTGATTCTGCTTAACCACGCCCGCCTGGTTGATATCTTTTTTCTGGTTGCCACTATCGACATAATCTACCGCGGCCGCGACCTTCACGCCGTTGGCAAACTTGTGTTCGTAGCGCGGTGCGACTTCGATGGCCTGGCCCTGATCATAGCTGATCGAGAGGGTCGCGCCATTGAAGCTCGGCGAGTCGTAGCGCACCGTGTTCTGACGTGACAGGGCGTCAAAGTTGCTGTAGCCGCTGCTCAGGCCGACCGTGCCGCCATTGCCATTGACGAAGCTCAAGCCACCGAAATAGTCATCCACAACCGAGCCACCACCGAGATCGGTCAGACCCGACAGGTCGACCTTGGAGGTGCTGTTGGCGGCACCGTCCGTCTTGCCGAACCGCAGCTTGCCGTAATTGCCTTGGAAGAAGGCATAGGCCTGCCGGTTATCGGTCGAGGTGCCGGTCGCACCTTTGTTGATGTCATATGTGCCGGACTTGTTCACGAACACAGCGATCTCGTAATCGAAACCGACCTTGAGATTCGGGTTGACGTCCTGGCTGCCCTTGAACGCGAAACGCGTCGGCGAGGAGCCATTGTCCACCAGACCGGCGTCCGTGGACTTGCCGTTATCGGCGGCGATGACGGCCCGGTTGACCTGGCCGGAGATCTTGAAATCCAGCGCATGCGCGGCCGGCGCAGCGCCGAACACGGTGGCCATGGAAACGAGGCCGGTTGCCAAACCAGCGTATTGGGCCTTGATCGACATAAAGTTTCTCCCTCGAAGCAGATTGATCCGGGCGTCTTTGCCCCTACTGGCACAGTCGGTTCCCGACTGCATCGCTACCCCGGGCGGGCGCGTGCCCCTGCACGACACTTGGTTGCGCATGTGCAATCGCAACTCGACCCGATCCGGACGATGGCCCAATTAAACACCCCGGTTATGACCGTTTTATTGCAACAAGTGAAAATTGCGATTCCCGGCGAAAATAACCCGGCCAGGACGGGCAAGACGCAGGCATTTCAAGGGGTTCGGAGACCGCGCCGGCGGGGATTTCAGCGCGGCGGGCGCCGGTTCGGCGGCATGGAACGACCGGTTACGCCGATCCGCTACGCCGCGTCAGCACCGACCAGTCGTTGATACGGGAACAGACAACGAAACGTGGTGCCCTGCCCGAGCTCGCTGTCAATCTGCAGCTCGGCCTCGTGATGTTCGAGGCTGTGCTTGACGATGGCCAGCCCGAGGCCGGTCCCGCCATCCGAAGAGCTGCGCCCGGAATCGATCCGGTAGAAGCGTTCAGTGAGTCGCGGCAGATGTTCCGGCGCGATGCCGGGCCCGTTGTCGCTCACGGCCAGCTGCGCTGCGCGCCCATTGCGCCATTGCACCGTGACCCGCCCGCCGGCGGGTGTGTAGCGCAAAGCGTTGGCCACCAGGTTGGAGATGACGCTCTCGATCTCGGACGGACGACCGAACAGCGACAGGCCGGCCTGGACATCCGTATCGATCTGGTGTCGACCTTCATCGGACTTGCGGAAGTCGGCCACGATACGGTCGATCATGGCCGGCATATCGACCGTCTCCTGGGCCTGCGCCAGCCCCTCGCTTTCCAGTCGCGCCAGGCGCAGGAGACTGTCGATGATGCGCCCCATGCGCGCGGACTGGGCATCCATTTCGCGAATCGGCGTACGCCAGGCCGCAAGCGCCCCCGCTTCGGCCGCATCCTCGGTCATCATTTCCAGATAACCGCGCAGCACGGTCAGCGGCGTGCGCAACTCATGCGAGGCATTGGCGACGAAGTCGCGCCGGGTCGATTCCAGCCGTTTCTGCTCGCTGACATCGCGCGCGATGAGCAGGCGCTGGCCGTTACCATAGGGCACGATGCGCAGCGAGAGGGTGTCGGTATCGTTGGCCGGCGACGGCACTTCCAGCGGCTCGCCGACATGGTCGGCGCGCGCCAGGAATTCGGCGAAACGCGGGTGGCGCATCAGGTTGACGATACGCTGGCCGTTATCCTGGCCAGCGCGCAAGGCCAGCAACGCCGCGGCCGCATTGTTGAACCACACGATACGTCCGCGCCCGTCGATAACCACGGCACCATCGGGCAGCGCGGCGGTCGAGGCCTGGAACTCGCCGACGATGCTCTTGAGCCGTTTCTTGCGCCGACGGTTGCGCTGTTTGAGGCGATACAACTCGGTGTAGATTTCCTGCCACACGCCCGCCCCCTCGCGGGGCTCGACCCGTGGCTGCGCCAACCAGCGGTGCAACTGATAGGCGAACATCAGGTGCCCCGCGGTATAGAACGCCAACGCGATGAGCAGGGCCAGGGTGACCCGGTCGAAGGCCAGCCCGACCAACGCCGCGACCGTCAGCCAGGCCGCGAGCCGCAGGCCGGCCATGAACCAGATACGGCGTACTTCATTGGCCGCGGGGTCCATGCCGACCGGCTACAACGAACGACTCGAAAAACGGTAGCCGCTGCCGCGCACGGTCTGGATGAAGCCATCGAACCCGTGCGGCGCCAGCGCCTTGCGCAACCGGCGAATATGCACATCGACCGTACGTTCCTCGACATAAACATTCTGCCCCCAGACGCGATCGAGCATCTGTTCCCGGGTATACACCCGCTCGGGGTTGCTCATGAAGAAACGCAGCAGGCGATACTCGGTGGGGCCCAGCCGCACCGAGGCGTCGCCCACCGATACGCGCTGGCTGGCGGCGTCAAGGGTCAGACCGTCCAGTTCGAGCGTCTCGTCCTCGCCGCCCGGCAGGCTGCGACGCAACACGGCACGCACCCGGGCCACCAGCTCGGACGAAGAAAACGGCTTGGTCACGTAATCGTCGGCGCCGAGATTAAGCCCGCGCACGCGGTCGTTTTCATCCACGCGCGCGGTCACGAGGATGATCGGCAGGTTCTGGGTGAGCTCGTCGCGCCGCCACTCACGTGCGAGCTCCATGCCGGATACCCCCGGCAGCATCCAGTCGAGCAACACCAGATCGGGCCGCCGCTCGGCCACGGCCAGCCTCGCGGCCTGGGCATCCGGCGCTTCGGCGACCGAAAAATCCGAGCGCTCGAGCGCGAAGCGGATCATATCGCGAATCGGGGCTTCGTCTTCGACAACGAGTATGTGCTTGCGTGACATGGCAGCGGTATCGCATCTGAACTTATGGCGATGTTATGAACGTCATGTGACATATGTATGACACACCCAACACCGCCGCGGGGCAACCCGTTCAGGCCGCGTCGGTTGCAAGCCCCGCATCCACGATCTCGCGTGTGTTATCCGACAACTCGGCCGCGCCGACGCGCGCCAGGGCATCGCGCATGCCGGTGGCATAGGGCTCGACATAGCGCCGCCACGGCGCCAGCATCCCGGCCAATGCCGCCGCCAGTTGCGGGTTGAACCGGTCCAGGCGCAGGATTTCGTCGGCCACGAGTGCGTAACCGGCGCGGTCCGCCCGATGAAAACCCAGCGGGTTGCCACGCACGAAACCGCCGACCAGCGCGCGCACCCGATTGGGGTTGCTGAAATCGAAGCGGGCATCGCCCAACAGATCCCGCACCCGCGCCACGGTATCGCCGTCCGGCGTGGCCGCCTGCAGCCGCAGCCACTTGTCCATGACCAGCGGCTCATCGGCAAAACGCTGCGCAAAGTCCGCGCGCACCGCATCGCGGTCGGGACCGGGCAGATCCTGCAGAGCGTTCAATGCGGTCATGCGATCGGTCATGTTGTCGGCGGCATCGTATACCCGATGCGCGCGCTCGCGCAGCGCCGGCGTATCCAGACAGGACAGATAGTCCAGCGCGATGGCGAAGACCCGCCGACGCCCGGCCGACTGCGGGTCGAACACATAACCGGGGCGCGGCGCGTGCGCATCGGCGAGCTGGCCCAGCTCGGCCTCAAACCGCGTCGCGATCTCGTGCTTGATGTGCCGACGCGCGGCCTCGACTGCCGCGACATCGATCGCATCGAACGCCTCGCCGATCTGGGTCGTGCTGGGCAGGTTCAGCATTTCGGCCAGCAACGCGCGGTCATCCGGCGGATCGGCCAGCAGCGCCGCGATGGCCGTGCTCATGCCCGCGCCGAGCGCCGGCATGGGTTGCGCGTTCTGATAGGCACGGACCGCGGCGGTGGCCGTGGCCATGTAAAGGCTCTGGGCGGCGTCCCAGCGCGACACGGGATCCGAGTCGTGCGCCATCAGTCGAACCAGCGCGGCTTCGGGCCGATCGAACGTCAGCCGCACCGGAGCCGTCAAGCCGCGCAATACCGAAATCGTCGGCGTCGATGGCAGCTCGTCGAACACGAACGTGTCGCGCTGGCCCGTCAACCGGACGATCTCGGGGGCGCGCAGTGGATGGCCCGCGTCATCGAACAGAGCCACGGCAACGGGTATGTCGAAGTTCGGCTTGTCCTGCTGGCCGGGCGTCGCCGGCGTGGCCTGTGCCAGATCGAGCTCGAGCCGGCCGTCGGCGAAGCGTGACGTCACGCGCAGGCGCGGGGTGCCGGCGAATGCGTACCAATGACGGAATTGCGTCAGATCCAGTCCGGTGGATTCCTCGATCGCGAGCACGAAATCCTCGATGGTCACGGCCTGGCCGTCGTGCTTGTCCAGATAATGCCGCACCGCCCGGGTGAACGCCTCGCGCCCGGCCATCTGCGCCATCATCCGGATGAGTTCGGCGCCTTTTTCGTACACCGTAATGGTGTAGAAGTTGTTCATCTCGACGTACGATTCCGGCCGCACCGGATGGGCGCGCGGTCCGGCATCCTCGGGAAACTGGACGTCGCGAAGCATGCGCACCTGCTCGATGCGGGTCACCCCGGGCGAGCCGTGGTCGATGGCGAACTGGTGCTCTCGATACACCGTGAGCCCTTCCTTGAGCGAGAGCTGGAACCAGTCGCGACAGGTCACGCGGTTACCGGTGTAATTGTGAAAGTATTCATGGGCGACGACGTCGCGCACGCGGGCGAAGTCGCCGTCGGTGGCGGTATCGGCATGGGCGAAGATACAGGCCGTGTTGAAGATATTGAGGCCTTTGTTTTCCATCGCCCCCATGTTGAAGCTGCCGACGGCCACGATCACAAAGGTGTCGAGATCGTATTCCAGGCCATAGGTCGCTTCGTCCCAGGCCATGGCGTCCTTGAGCGACGCCATGGCGTGATGACACTGGCCCTCGTTGCCGTGCTCGGTATAGAGCGCCAGCGCGACGTCGCGGCCGGAGGCCGTGGTGAAGGTATCCCGGATTACACCGAGATCGCCGGCCACCAGTGCGAACAGATAGCAGGGCTTGGCGAACGGGTCCTCGTAGACCGCGTAGTGCCGGCCCTCGCCCGCCGCGCCGGATTCGATGCAATTGCCATTCGACAACAGCACCGGGTAGCGCGCGGCATCGGCTTCCACCCGCGTGGTGTAGCGCGCCATCACGTCCGGACGATCCGGGAAGTACGTGATGCGCGAAAAACCGGTCGCCTCGCACTGCGTGCACAGAATCGAGCCGGAACGGTACAACCCCTCCAGCGAGAGATTGCTGTCGGGATCGATTTCGGTGACCACCGTCAGAGCGAAACGATCCGGCAGGTCATCGAGCCACAAGCCGCTGTCGACGACTTCCAGCGCCTCATCCGCCACGGCCTCGCCGTCGACCGCGATGCTCAGCAAACGCAGATCGCGGCCATCGAGCCACCAGCGCCCGCCATCGCCGATGCGCTGTGGATTGCGACGCACCGCGTGGCGCGCGGTCACCCGGGTCGCGCCGTCGCCAATGTCGAAATCGAGTTCGACGCGGTCGATCAGATAGATCGGCGCTTGATAGTCGCTGCGATACTTACGCTGTGGCGTGCCGGTCATCGAGAGTCCCTGGGAAAAATGAGCGTGCCTTCAGCGCCGGCGGAGTACGACGCTGCCGGCCGAATAACCTGCGCCGAAACCGCAGAGCACGCCAACATCGCCGGGCGCGAGATCGTTGGAGAATTTATGGAACACGATCACCGGCGAGGCCGAGCTGGTATTGCCGTATTCCGCCAGCACCGACGGCATTTCGCCGTCCTCGGGCGCGCGGCCGAGCACGCGCTTGGCGATCAGCGTGTTCATGTTGATGTTGGCCTGGTGCAGCCACAAGCGCTTGAGATCGCTCGCCGCCCGATCGTATTCGGCCACATGGTCGACGATCATCTCGGCCACCATCGGCCCCACTTCCTTGAACACGCGACGCCCGTTCTGCACGAACAGCCGATCGGCCTCGGATCTCGGTTCGATCTCGCTGCGATTGAGGAAACCGAAGTTGTTGCGGATGTTGTTGGAAAAGCGCGTGACCAGGCGCGTGCCGAGCACGTCGAAGCCGGTGCCCTGCGGGGCATCGTCGGCATGCTCGAGCAGCGCGGCGGTGCACACATCGCCGAAGATGAAATGGCTGTCGCGGTCGCGGAAATTCAGATGCGCCGAACAGATTTCCGGATTGACCATCAGCACGCGCCGCGCGCTGCCCGACTTGATCATGTCGGCCGCGGTCTGGATACCGAACGCCGCCGAGGCACAGGCCACGTTCAGATCGAAACCGTAACGCCCGCCGCCCAGAAACTCCTGCACTTCCACCGCCAGCGCCGGATAGGGCCGCGGCAGGTTGGAACAGGCCACCAGAATCACGTCGATATCCTCGGCGCGGCGACCGGCGGCCTCGAGACAGGGCGCGATCGCCGCTAACGCCATCTCGCACTGCAGCGAGGGCTCGTCGTTGCCGCGTGTGCGGATACGCGGATGCATGACTTCAGGATCGAGGATGCCGGCCTTGTCTACCACGTAGCGGCTCTGGATGCCCGAGGCCTTGGTGATGAACGCGCTGTTGGAATGCGACAGCGGCGCGACCCGACCCGCGGCGATATCGTCGGCGTGCGCGGCGTTATGAATATCCACGTAGGCGTTGAAAGACGCCACGAGTTCATCGTTGGAAATCGCCTCGGGCGGCGTATACAGCCCCGAGGCCGTTAGAACGACATTACTCACCGCAGCTCCTGATCTCGATGGTTCGGCGATAGGCAATTCTGGCCCTCGGGCGCGACGTCCACAACCGGCGACGGCATAAAAACGCGCATCGCACACACCGCGGGCCATCGGTCGAGGCCGAACCGGAGGCGCGCGCCAGGCCGGTATCCGAATCGCGCCAACCGCGGCACGGCTCAACCGCGCATGCCCGACTCGGCCAGCGCCCGATCGATAAACGACCGGACATCGGGTTCGTGGCGCACCGACAGATGCGAGCCGTGATACCACTGCAGCGCCGGTTCGCCCCAGTGTCGCCAGAGTGCGAGCGGCTGTTCCGGTGCAATCAACTGGTCGGCCGTCGCGGCGAAGATATAGCGTCGATCGCGGGGCACGCACGGCTCGGCCGCGAGCGGCGACACGGCGGCCAGCCGCTCGCCCACCGCGGCCGCACTCAGCCCGCGCGCTTCCAGGTAATGCGCGTGCGCGGTCGGCAAATGTTGCCAGAGGGTCGCCGGGATGTCGGTCATCGGGATGCCGGCGATCACACAGGCCAGCGCCGGTTCGTGCGCGGCCAGTAGCGCCGCGTGGTAGCCGCCGAGGCTGTAGCCCAGCACGCCGATGCGCGCATCCGGGTCGATCTCGCGAATCCAGGCGACGCAACTGCGCAGATCGATCAGCGACTGCGCCTGGCCGTGCAGCAGATCCGCGAACGGCCCGTCCAGGAACAGCCCGCCCGTGAGCGGCGTGGCGCGACGGACGCCATGCAGCGGCAGGATCGGCATCACCAGGTTCAAGCCGAGATGCGCATGCAGCCGGGCCACGTCGAACAACTGAAAATCGAGCCCGGCGACGCCCATGCGATACCCGTGCACGCACAGCAACCAGGGCCGCCCGCGACCTTCACCGTGGCGCAGAATACGCGCGGCCATCGTTCGGTTGTTCTTGTGGCCGCGCCAACGCGCACCGCCCGGCAAGGCGGGATCGGGGGTGTAGCACGAAGGCGCGGTGAGCCATTCGTAGTCCACGCCGAAGGTTCGCATCGATTCGATGCGCGGCGACTCGAACGGGGCCGCGGCCTCGTGCAAACGCGCCGGAAAGTTCTGCCAGTCGCGCTCGGCCGCGACCTCGCCGATCGCATTCAACTCGGCGATGTCGTTATCCACCGCGGCCCCGCGCGGCACGCGCGCGCAGTTGATGAAAAAACCGAGCACGGCCGCATCACAGGCCATCTTGGCCAGCAGTTTGGGTTGCGTCGGCGGTGGCGCCACGCCCGCGGGCACCGGGTGCTGGATGCGCAGCGCCCACCCGGCCACCATGAACACCGCCGCGCCGCCGAGGATCAACCCGACACCGGGCCACAGGCCGAGCCAGTAGATCAGGATCAGCGCCAGGAGCGAACTCAGCGGGCCCGCCAGCGCCATGTGGCAGCACAGCTGGCGATCCCCCGCCCAGAGCAGTTGCCCCGCCCCGGTGGCGATAAGCACCACACCGGGCACGGTGCCCAGCGCCGCAACCCCCCAGTTCGTCGGCCAGGCGGCCACCAGCCAGGACAGGCCGATGGCCAGCACAATACTCGCGGACTTAAAACGCCGCGGTTGCCAAAGCATCGGCGACACTTCGCGCAAGGGTTCCATGTCAGCGGCTCGTAATGCCGTAGTAAAGCGCGATGAGCACGGCGACCGCGAGCGCCAGTTCCGCGATCCAGAACGCCGGGTGCCGCTTGTCGGTCAGCCAGGTCGCGATGGTCGCAAACAGAGCCACGCCCGCCCCCAGCTCGGTGGCGATCCATATATCGGCCAGCCCGCCGCCGTTATCGGCGACCTGGGGAAACGGCCAGGTCAGCAGACTGATGACCGCGCCGGTCAGAGTGGCCAGTACTGCCAGCGTGAGCACGACCCAATTGACGAACGACAGCCATTTCAGAATCCGGCCTTGCGCCTCGCGCCCCATGACATCGCCACCCAGTATCCTGTCACCCCAATTCACTGCCGTATTTCGGCGCGTTGCCGCGGCATGCGCCGTCTTGCCTGATGCGCTCGCTTCCCCGAGCCGTACCGGGCACGAAAAAATACGCCAAATGCCGGCGCGAGCTCACATTGCCGCAGGCAAGCATGGTAGCCCGCCACTCGATTGGTCGTCCATCGAGAGCGCATCGCGCGTCCACGGGCCGCCGATACGCGTCCGGGCGCAACGCGGGCCCGCGTGGAACGGGCGCGCCCCGAAGGGGCGCGCGTCGTCGAGTGGTTAACGCCCTTTTTCGATATAACGCAGCAGCAGCCGCGAACTCAGCGTAATGGCGAGGGCGAAGAAGGTGATCAGCAGGGCCGCGGCGAAGGCCAGCTTGTGTGCCGATTCGAACGGTTCGTTGATGAACGACCAGATGACGTAGGTCAGGTAGCCTACCGGCTCCTGGGTCAATTGGCCGCTCCAGGTGTAATTGGACCAGCCCACGGTGTAGATCAGCGGCGCCGTCTCGCCCATGGACAGGGCCATGGCCAGCAACAGGCCGGTGAGAATGCGGCCCGCGCAACTGGGCATCAGCACGCGCAGAATGACGCTGGCCTCCGAGGCGCCCAGGGAATACGCGGATTCGCGCAGACTGCCCGGCAGCGCGACCAGTGCCAACTCGGTGGTGCGGGCAATGTACGGAATAATCATGATCGCCAGTGTGATTGCACCGGCGAGCACGGAGAAATGCCAGCCCAGGGCCACGACCATGGTGATATAGCCGAACAGGCCGAGCACGATCGACGGCACGCCGACCAGCACATCCCCCATGAAGCGCACCACCCGGGAAAACAGATGATGGCGTTTTTCCGAGCAATACACGCCGACGCCGATGCCCAGCGGGCCCGCGATGGCCACCGAGCCGACAGTGAGCAACGCCGTGCCTTCGATCGCGTTCAGAAGACCGCCGGACACGCCCTGCGTGGGTTCGGTAAACAGCTTGAGATTGAGCGCGGAGAACCCGCCAACCGTGACCTCCGCCAGAATATCGACCAGCGCGGCGGCTAGAATCAGGAAACTGGCACCGCAGATGGTCCAGCCGATATAGCTCACCAGCCGTCGCCGGTGGTACCGAACCCGCGCCTTAGCGTCGAGGGCGAACGTCGTGCTCGCAAACGTTTCACTCATGTTCGATTACTCTCTTATCTGCCAGAGCAGCAGGCGCGCGACCGCGTTGACGATCACCCCCATGATCAACAGCACCAGACCGATCTCGGTGAGACTGTTCACCGCCATGCCGGTTGGGTCCTGCAGCGCGCTGTCCAGCTGCGAGACGATGAAAGCCGCCATGGTGGACATCGGATTATAGATATTGGTCGGCACCGCCAAGGCGTTGCCACTGACCATGAGAACGGCCATGGTTTCGCCCAGCGCACGCCCCAGCCCGAGAATGGTCACGCCGATGATGGCGCGCCGAACCTGGGGCATGACCACCTTGCGCACCACCTCGAAGCGCGTCGCGCCCAGCGCAAAGCCGGCCTCGACTTCGCTCTGCGCCACCGCGGAAATGGCCTCGCGCACGTTCGCCGTGATGATCGGCACGACCATCAGCGCCAGCACGATGCCCGCGGTCAACAGACCGTAGCCGGCCCCGACCGGGCCGCCGAAACCCGGGATGAAGCCCAGCACATCCGCCATGTAGGGATACACATAATGTGCGGCCAATGGTATGACAACGACATACCCCCACAGCCCGAACACCACACTGGGCACCGCAGCCAGTAATTCGACAATGGCCGCGACCAGGTCGCGCACCCCGGCCGGAACGATCTCGGCGATGAACATCGCCGCCAGCACCCCGACCGGTACCGCGAACAGCAGCGCTAATCCGGAACTCGCCAGGGTGCCAAAAATCAGAAAGAAAATGCCGTAGCTTGCGCCCGGCAGGACCATATGGCCATCGACCGTGGTCGGCGTACCGTACTGGCTGCCCAGATCCCAGTCGTTACTGCCCAGGAAACCCAGGCCATTGAACTGGAGCGCAGGCCACGCCTTCCACGTCAAAAAAAGAAAAAGTCCGACCAGGAGCGCGGGAATGATCAGCGAGAACAAGCGAAGCAACAGGGCGAACAATACCCGCTGAATGCTCTGCCAGCGCGCATTGCGCCGAGTCGAGACGAAATCCGCAGTAACTTCGGACATAGTAGTTTTATCTGCTGGCCGGAAACGCGTAAGAGCCGGCACCCCGGCGGCGCGCATGCACCGCCGGAGCCCGGCTCATCAACGCTGCACCCGGACTTTAGCCGTGGATCTTGTCGATCTGGTTCAGCGTAAGCTTACGCGCCGGAGCGGGCAGCGGCATGAAGTGAACCTGCTTGAGGTACTGCATGCTGTTGCCGCCATCCGAGCTCACCGCCCAGGTCAGGAAGTTCTTCAGTTCCTTGGCGGTCTGCTCATCCGACTGCTTCGACTGTACGAGCACATACTCGTAGTTGATGATCGGATAGGACTTCTTGCCCGGCGCGAAAATCAGGCTGATGCGCTCGCTCTTCGGCGTCTTCGGCACCATCTGAGCGGCCGCCGCCGGGACAGTCTCCTCGTCCGGCTGGACGAAGTTGCCGGCCTTGTTCTTCAGCATCGCTTCGCCCAGACCGGCCTTGTCGGTCTGATCCTTGTAGCTGACGCCGATGTAGGCGATCGAGTACGGATTGTTACCCAGCGCGGTCACCATGCCCGAGTTGCCGGTCGCCCCGATGGCGCCCTGCACGTTCGGCCAGCTGACGGTCGTGCCGTAACCCGCCTTCCAGTGATGCCCGGCCGACTTGGTCAGGAACTGGGTGAACAGGAAGGTGTCGCCACTGCCGTCGGCGCGATGGAGCGGCACGATCTGCTTGTGCGGAAGATCGACGCCATCGTTCATGGACTCGATCTTCTTGTTATCCCAGTAGCGGATCTTGCCGCTGTAGATCTCGGCCAGCACCGGACCGCTCAGCTTGAGATTGGCATCATTCTCGCCCGGCACATTATAGTTGACCATCTGCGAGGAAATCGCCACCGGGATGTTCAGCATGCCCGGATGCTTTTTCATCTGCGCGTTGCTGAGATAGGCATCCGAAGCGCCCATCTGCACGATGCCCTGGGTCGACTGGGCAATGCCCGTGCCGCTGCCCGTGGCCGCCGTGTTGATTTTGAGATCGCTGTGGTTGCTGGTGTAGGCCGGCACCCAGAGGTTGAACAACGGATACAGCAGGCTGGAACCGGTTTCGGTCAGCGTCGTGGCACCGAAAGCCACGCCAACCGACGACACCGCCAGGGCGGCGCCGGCGATCGCTTTGACCGAACGACGGAAGGAAGGATGATTATCGAACATAAACCTCGTGCTCCTAATATTTTTAGGTGAAGCGCCCTAGGTCTTCGCAATAGGGTATCCACACTTTGCATGGACTATGTGACGGAAACATGACAACACGTTCTCGGCCCGGGCTCATTTATTTCGCGAAATCGCCCTCACGCAATCGTTAACCAACGCCGGCCCCCGATAGATCAGCCCACTATAAATCTGCACCGCACGGGCCCCGGCCGCAATCTTGGCCGCCGCATCCGCGCCGTTCATGATGCCGCCCACGCCGATGATCGGTATATCCCCCGCAAGACGCGCATACAGCGCGGTAATCACGCGATTGGAGGCCGCCCGCACGGGCCGTCCGCTCACGCCGCCCGCCGCCTCGCGCCAGGCCAGAGGCAGAGCGGCGCGCGCCGTCGTGGTGTTGGTCGCGATCACGCCGTCGATGCGATGGTAACGTAGCCGTGCCACGATCGCGTCGATGCCGGTCTCGTCCAGATCCGGGGCGATCTTGAGCGCAAGAGGCACATAGCGCCCACGCGCCTCGGCCAGCCAGTTGCGCTCAGCCACGACCGCCGCCAGCAGCGCATCCAGTGCATCCTCGCCCTGCCAGTCACGCAACCCCGCGGTGTTCGGCGACGACACATTGATCGTGACGTAATGGGCCGCGTCGTAAACCGTGGCCAGTGCCGATATATAGTCGTCGACCGCCCGGTCGGCCGGAGTGTCCTTGTTCTTGCCGATGTTGATGCCGAGCACGCCGTCGTATCGCGACGACGCCAGATGCGCCACCAGCGCCGCTGCCCCGGCGTTGTTGAAGCCAAAGCGATTGAGCAACGCGCGCTGCTCGGGCAGTCGAAACAGGCGCGGTTTCGGATTGCCGGGCTGGGGCTTCGGCGTGACCGTGCCGACCTCGATGAAGCCGAAGCCCAGACCGGCCAGCCCGTCCACATGCGCGCCGTTCTTATCGAGCCCGGCGGCCAGGCCCACCGGATTGGGCAGGGTCAGCCCCATCAGTTCCGTGGGCAGCGCGGGCACGCGCGCGCCATAGAGGCGATGCGCGAGCGAGGCGAAGCGCGACAATTGATCCAGGGTGAGCTCATGCGCGCGTTCGGCCTCGAGGCCGAATAATGCCGGTCGAATCAGCGAATACATGCGAATGCGGGCTTGGAATGCCGGCCTATTGTGCGGGCTGGAACGACGCAGCGCACGATTTGGCCTGCGCGGCCATGATGCGATAATAGCAGCATGACCAAATATTCACGCCGTAACCCGCCGGGCGCCCGGCTGTCCATCGCGCCCATGATGGACTGGACCACCCCGGCCCAGCGCTACTTCATGCGCCGCATCACGCGCCATGCGCTGCTGTATACCGAGATGGTCACCACCGCGGCGCTGATCCACGGCGATACGGCCCGGTTTCTGGATTATCACGCCGACGAGCATCCATTGGCGCTACAGCTCGGGGGCAGCGATCCGGCGGCCATGGCGCACTGCGCGCTGCTGGCCGAGAACGCCGGCTTCGACGAGGTCGACATCAACGTCGGCTGCCCGTCGGACCGCGTCCAGAACGGCGCGTTCGGTGCCTGCATGATGGCCGAACCCGGGCGCATTGCCGATTGCGTGGCCGACATGAAGGCCCGCGTCGCCATCCCGGTGACGGTCAAGACCCGCATCGGCATCGATCATCAGGACAGCTATGAATTCCTGCACGATTTCGCCTCGCGCGTGGCCGAGGCCGGCGCGGACCGGCTGATCGTGCATGCGCGCAAGGCCTGGTTGTCGGGCCTCTCGCCCAAGGAAAACCGCGAAGTGCCGCCACTCGACTATGCCCGAGTACACCGGCTGGCGGCCGATTTTCCGGATCTGCCGATGTCGATCAACGGCGGCATCGTGGATCTGGATACGGCCGAAACCCAACTCGCACATGTCGACGGCGTGATGATCGGGCGCGAGGCCTATCGCAACCCCTATGCGATGGCCGGGGTGGATTCGCGCTTTTTCGGTGACGACGCCCCCGTGCCCTCGCGCCTGGATGTGGTCGAGGCCATGCGGGGCTATATCGCCAACCACCTCGCCGCTGGCGGCCAGCTCAAAAGCATCACCCGCCACATGCTGGGATTGTTCCATGCCCAGCCCGGCGGTCGCGCCTGGCGGCGCGTGCTGTCCGAACAGGGCAATCGGCCGGACGCGGGTCTTGAGGTTCTTGATGCGGCGCTAACCTGCGTCGCCCCGACCACCGATGCGGTGCTGACGTAGGCAACACCGGCGCATTGCCGCACAATAGCGGTTTTTGCGCAGAGCCTGTTCATCATGGTGATTTTCAAGACCAACCTCGGCGACATTCATATCGATGTCGACGAACACAACGCCCCGATCTCGGCCGAGAACTTTCTCACCTATGTTCGCGACGGCTTTTACGACGGTGTGATCTTTCATCGCGTGATCCCGGGCTTCGTCGTCCAGGGCGGTGGGTTCGACGAAAACTTCAACCAGAAGACCACGCGCGCGCCGATCAAGAACGAATCCGCCAACGGGCTGGACAATGAGCGCGGTACCCTGTCGATGGCGCGCACCCAGGACCCGGATTCGGCCACCTCGCAGTTCTTCATCAATCTCGAAGACAACGAGGCCCTCAACGACATGGGCACACGACCCGGCTATGCCGTGTTCGGTCGCGTGGTCGAGGGCATGGAAGTGGTCGACGCCATCGCCAAGGTGCCCACCGGCGCCGCCGGGCCGTTCCGTCAGGACGTTCCGCAGGACACCGTTCGCATCGAGTCGGCGGAAATCGTCTGATTGGCGCGCCGTGGCCGCGACCCACTTCATCGCCGATCTGCACCTGATCGACGATCGCGAGCCGGCTGCGTGCCGGCTCGCCGGCTATCTGGGCGGTCCGGCGCGCGCCGCCGATGCGTTATATGTGCTGGGCGATCTGTTCGATGTCTGGATCGGCGACGATGGCTCGATCCCGCAGCATGCGGCCACGCTGGATGCGTTCGCCGCACTCGCCCACACGGGCACGCCGATCTTCTTCATTCGCGGCAACCGTGATTTCGCTGTGGGGCCGAGCTTCGAATCGCGCAGCCGAATGCAGATTCTGGACGACCCGACGGCTGTCAGGCTTCACGGCGTGCCCACCCTGCTCGCCCACGGCGATGTATTCTGCAGCGACGACAGTGCCCATCAGGCATTTCGGGCGAAGTACAGCGACGCCCGCTGGCGACAACGGCGCCTTGCCCTGCCCTTGTGGCTGCGGCGCACGGTGGCACGGCGCGCGCGGCGCCGTTCAGCTCGGGCGAAAACCCGCAAGCCGATGCGCATCATGGATGTGAACGCGGCGACCGTGGCGAGCATGGCCGACGAATACCGGGCCCAGCGGATCATCCACGGCCATACCCACCGGCCCGCCGATCATCTGGACGGCGATATTGCACGCTATGTGCTGGCCGACTGGCGCGACGACCGCAGCGAAGTATTGATCGTGGACGACAACGGCGTCGCGCGCCGGCGCCTGGATCACGCCGGGCGCTTCATCGACTGATTACGGTCGCTGCGCGTCGCGCGCGGTCAGTTCATCCAGTTCCGGCTCGGAAAAACGCGCCTCGCGCCGTGCGGCGAGGTTGTACGGCCCGGGCGGGCCGCCGTTCATGTATTCATCCAGCAATTTGAAGAAGGTCTCGTCCGGGTCGAGTCCACGTGGCTCGGCGAAGTAGCGAAACCACTTGCTGCCGATCTCCACGTGCGGCACTTCCTCGGCCAGAATCTGCTCGAAGATGGCAACGGTCTTGTCATCGCCGACGCGCTTGAGTTTTTCGATCATGCCGGGCGTGACATCGAGTCCACGTGCTTCCAGTACACGCGGCACCAGGGCCATGCGCACCATCGGGTCGTGCGCGGTCTTGACCGCCATTTCCCACAGTCCGTTGTGGGCATCGAAATCGCCGTAGGCATAGCCGAAATCGGCCAGCCGGTCATTGAGCATCTCGAAGTGGCGTGACTCGTCGGCGGCCATCGACAACCAGTCGGCATAATAATCGGCCGGCAGTCCGCGATAGCGATACGCCGCGTCCAGCCCCAGATTGATCGCGTTGAACTCGATATGGGCGATGGCATGAATGAGCGCGGCGCGGCCATGGTCGGAGCCCAGGCCGCGCCGCGCCAGCTTGGCCGGATGCACCAGCGCCGGACGCGCCGGGCGCCCCGGCACCGGCACGGCTTGTGCTGCGCCGGACGCGGCGGACAACCCGCTGGAGTCGGCCGCGTGCAATGCCCGCGTGGCGAGGCATTTCGCCCGCGGCTCGCACGCCATGAGCGCGGCATGCACGTCATCCGGCGTCATCAGGCGGCCAGGCCCCGCCCGAGATCGGCCATGATGTCGTCCACGTTCTCCAGCCCCACCGAGACCCGGATCAGGCCCTCGCCGATACCGGCCCGGGCACGGGCCTCGGCCGAGATGCGGGCATGGGTGGTACTGGCGGGATGGACGATGGTGGTGCGGGTATCGCCGAGATTGGCGGTGATCGACAGCATCCGGGTGGCGTTGATGAGCTTGAACGCATTCTCGCGGCCGCCCCTCACATCGAACGACACGATGCCGCCAAAGCCGCCCGGCTGCTGTTTCGCGGCCAGGTCATGCTGCGGATGCGACGCCAGACCGGGGTAATAGACATGCGCCACACCGGGCTGGGTTTCCAGCCACTGGGCGAGCCGGGCCGCGCCGTCGCAATGCGCGCGCATCCGCACTTCCAGCGTCTCCAGCGCCTTGTAGAAAATCCAGGCGTTGAACGGGCTCATGCTCGGCCCGCAGGTGCGCAGGAAACGAAAGACCTGGTTGCCGACGATATCGGCATCGCCCACGACCGCCCCGCCAAGCGCCCGCCCCTGGCCATCGAGATACTTGGTAGCCGAGTGCGTCACGATATGCGCGCCCAGCTCCAGTGGGCGCTGCAGCGCGGGCGTACAGAAGCAATTGTCGACCACCAGCCTGGCGCCGTGCGCCTCGGCCAGCGCCCCGAGTGCGCCGAGATCGACGATCTCGGTCAGCGGGTTGGACGGTGTTTCCACGAACAGCATCTTCGTGTTCGGTTCGATCGCGGCCTGCCAGGCGTCGACATCCGCCGGCGCCACGTAGCTGGTGCGGATGCCGAGCTTGCCGAGGTAATTGTTGAACAGGCCGATGGTGGAACCGAACAGGGTATGCGCGGCCACGATATGGTCTCCGGCCTCGAGCGTGGCCAGACAGGTCGCCAGAATCGCGGCCATGCCGGAACCGGTGGCCACACACGCCTCGCCGCCTTCCATCGCCGCCAGCCGATCGCAGAAGGCATCCACGGTCGGGTTGGTGAAACGCGAATAGATGTTGCCCGGTTCGTCGCCGGCGAAGCGCGCCGCACAGGCCTCGGCCGAATCGAACACGAAGCTCGAGGTCATGTAGATGGCGCTGCTGTGCTCGCCTTCGGGGCTGCGATGGGTGCCGGCGCGTACACCGCGTGTGGCGGTGCCCCATTCGGGATCGAAATCGGTGCTCATGATGCTCTCCTGCATGGGTCGGCAGACACAAAAAAACCCGCTGGCGCATAACGCCGCAGGCCGCCTGTCTGACCGGTTCGTTTAGCGGCATTTGTTCAGCCATCGGCGATGGCCCGCGCCCGCAAGCTGTTGCAAATCGGCGCGCGGCAAGTATGGCCCGAGGACGGGCCGGCATCAAGCCCGATGGACCCGTTGGCGGCGCTACTTCAAGCGTACGTAAACGATGTGGGTATCGGCGTCGCTACGCGACTCGCGAAAATCCACGATCACGTAGTCCAGCGATTCCATCAGCTTGCTCAGCTTGGAAAAGCCGTAGTTGCGCGAATCGAACGACGGATGGTTCTTGTTCACGTAGCTGCCCACCGCACCCAGCGGCGCCCAGCCGTCATCGCGCGAGACCGCTTCGATGGCCGTGGTGAGCATACGCCGCAGCTCCTTGGGATCGCCGGTGGGCGCCTTTTCGTCCCGGGCCGGTTCGGCCGCCAGGATTTCGGTGAACACGAACCGGTCGCAGGCCGAGACGAACGCCGGCGGCGTCTTTTTCTCGCCGAAGCCGTAAACCGCGAGCCCGGATTCCCGGATGCGCGTGGCCAGCCGCGTGTAGTCGCTGTCCGAAGACACGATCACGAAGCCGTCGAGATGCGCCTGATGGAGCAGATCCATGGCATCGATGATCAACGCCGCGTCGGTCGCATTCTTGCCGGTGGTGTAGGCGAATTGCTGGATCGGCTGGATTGCATGATCGTGCAGGGCCCGCTTCCAGCCCTTCAGATGGGTCGTGGTCCAGTCGCCGTAGGCCCGCTTGATACTGGCCAGCCCGAAGGTCGAGACTTCCGCCAGCAACTCGCCGCAGCGCGACGACGGCGCGTTGTCGGCATCGATGAGTACGGCGAGCTTGAGATTGTCGATCGCGGAGGACAACTCGCGCGTCACGCGTCGTTATGGATTTCGAGCACGGCATTGTCCTTCTTGCGGCGCGCCTCGCGCGTGGCGTCCGCACGGAACAACTCGAGCTGTTCCAGATACTCGGCCGATACATCCGCGGTGATGTAGTTGCCGGTGAACACCGAATCCTCGTAGCTCTGCAGCGCGTCGTTGCCGACCGACACCGCGCGCTTGAGATCGGCCATGTCCTGATAGATCAGCCTGTCGGCACCGATGATTTCGGCGATCTCGTCGTCGGAGTGGCCATGCGCGACCAGTTCGGCCGCGCTGGGCATGTCGATGCCGTAGACGTTGGGGTAGCGCACCGGCGGCGCGGCGGAGGCGAAATAGACCTTGTTCGCCCCTGCGTCGCGTGCCATCTCGATGATCTGGCGCGACGTCGTGCCGCGCACGATCGAGTCGTCGACCAGCAACACATTCTTGCCGGCGAATTCCAGGTCGATCGGGTTCAGCTTCTTGCGCACCGATTTCACCCGCTGCTGCTGGCCCGGCATGATGAAGGTGCGGCCGATATAGCGGTTCTTGATGAAGCCTTCGCGATACTTTATGTCGAGCTGGCTGGCCAGCTCCACCGCCGCCGTGCGGCTGGTCGAGGGGATCGGGATCACCACGTCGATATCGTGATCGGGCCACTCGCGCCGGATCTTGTCGGCAAGATAGGTGCCCATGCGCAGCCGCGCCTTGTAGACATAGACATCGTCGATGACCGAGTCCGGACGCGCGAGATAGACGTATTCGAAAATACACGGCGAGTGATACGGCTGGTCGGCACACTGCTGGACATGGATCTCGCCGTCGAGCGTGATCACCACGGCCTCGCCGGGGCCGATATCGCCCAGGCGCTCGAAACCGAGCGCGTCCAGCGCCACCGATTCGGAGGCGATCATGTAATCCGTGCCGTCGGCGGTCTCGCGTTTGCCGTAGACCGCCGGGCGGATACCATTGGGGTCGCGGAAGCCGACCAGTCCGTAACCCGTGATCAGCGCGGTGGCCGCGTAACCGCCGCGACAGCGGCGATGCACCGCCGCTACCGCCTCGAAGATATCCTCGGGCGCCAGCTGCAGACGCTCGCTCTGCATCAGTTCGTGGGCAAACACGTTGAGCAGGATCTCGGTATCGGAGTCGGTATTCAGATGCCGCCGGTCCGAGCGATACAGTTCGTCCTTGAGCTGGTCGGCGTTGGTCAGATTGCCATTGTGCGACAGGCAGATGCCATACGGCGTGTTGACGTAGAACGGCTGCGCCTCGGCGGTGGAATCCACCCCGGCCGTCGGATAGCGGACATGCCCGACGCCCGCGTTGCCGACCAGCCGCAGCATGTGGTCGGTATGAAACACATCCCGCACCAGGCCGTTATCCTTGCGCAGATACAGACGTCTGCCGTCCGTGGTGACGATGCCGGCCGCGTCCTGGCCGCGGTGCTGCAGCACCGTCAGCGCATCATAGATATCCTGATTGACCGGGGAGGTCGAGACCATCCCAACAATGCCGCACATAAGCGAGTCGCTCGGTTTGGAGAAGGAAAAATGTCAGGTCGAGGTCGTCGTCGTGCGGCCCGCGGGCAGCGTCGACGGCGCATCGGGATAGGTGATCGCATGGGCGATGTCGGGCGGCAGATAACCCCGCACCCAGAGCGCGCCGGCTTCCAGCTGCCCGATGAAGATCGAGCGCTGCCACCAGCTGTCGCGCGGCACGGGGGTCACGCCAGCCAGCAGGACCAGAACAATGAGCACGGCCACGCCGCGCACCACCCCGAATATGATCCCGACAGCACGGTCGGTACCGGCGAAACCGGTCTGGTTGATCAGCCGGCCCAGCAGGTAATTGAAGATCGCGCCCGCGACGAGCACGCCGAGAAAGACAATCGCGAACGCCACGGCCAGACGTGCT
Source organism: Salinisphaera sp. LB1 (assembly GCF_003177035.1). Lineage (NCBI taxonomy): Bacteria > Pseudomonadati > Pseudomonadota > Gammaproteobacteria > Salinisphaerales > Salinisphaeraceae > Salinisphaera > Salinisphaera sp. LB1. The sequence continues at coordinate 3,566,200 of NZ_CP029488.1, forward strand.
GAGCCGGAATCGATCCAGCGCTGCAGATAGACCGACGCGGGGGCTGCCAGAACGAACGCCAGATAAAAGGCCAGGATCCACGTCGCCAGACCCAGCGCCTCGCGCAGAAAACCACGGAAGAAACCGATCGTCGCCGACAATGCGACCACCACAACGATAGCGACATCGATCCAGATCATGACAGCCAGCCGCCGGGGCGAAACCCCTCAATGATAACAAATTGGGCGCGCAACCGCGGCTGGCCTGTCATCAGGGCAACTGGCGCACCAGCCCCTTGTGCCCGGCCTTGCTCAGTCGATCGGCTGCCGACTGTGCCGCCTGCTTGCTGTCGAACGGGCCAACATTCACGCGATACCACGTCTTGCCGTTGACCTGGCCCGGGGTATACGACACCGGGAACCGGCCCTTGAGTTGGTTCGCCAGATCGGCCGCGTTGCCTTGCTGACTGAAGCTCGCCACCTGCACCACCCAGCCCTGGATACTGGATTTTTCCAGCCCGGAGCCGCTGGACGACGAAGCGCTGGCGGCGCCGGAGCCGGCGGACGACGCGCCGTGATCATGCGTTCCCGAATGCGGATTCTGGCCCGCCCCGTTGGTCGCGGATGCACCGCCCGATGCCGGCTTGCTCGACGGTGACTGCGAATCCAACGGCTTCGAAGCCGCCCCGCTACCGCCATGCACCGGCGGTGCCGAGAAGCCCTGCTTGCTCTGCGGCGATACCGCATCCGGGGTTGGCGCCTGCGGGCGCCCCTGGCTGCCGTTACTCTCGGTGTTGCCCGCTGCCGATTGCGCCGGGGCCGGGCTCGCCCCCGCCTGATCGTTGTGATCGTTACCCGCCGGCTCCGCCTTGCCATCGGGCTGCACGTCATACACGCGCATGGAACCGCGGCCGTTATCCTGGCTATCACCATGCATGCAGCGCGAGAGCAGCAACGGCGCCAGTACGCCGATGATTACCAGAATGGCAACGCCGATCAGGCGTTTTTTCATCACGTCATTCATGATCAGGACTCCGCGCCTGCGCCACGGTGAAAAATGAACCACAGACGACGATACGATCGCCCGGTACGGCCGCTGCCTGCGCCGCAGCGAGCGCCTGTTCGGGGCCGGCATAAACAGGCCCGGCATGACGCAGCCGTGCGGCCAGCGCCTGGCCCGTCAAGCCGCGCGTACTGAGACCGTCGAGTCCGGCCGGATACAGCGCGTCGGCCCAGGGCATCAACCGCCGCGCGACGGCTTCCACCGGCTTGTCCGCCAACATACCCAGCACCACGTGTGTCCTTCCCGAAACAGGCCGCTGCTGCAGCGATTCCGCCAGCAGAGCCACTGCATCTTCATTGTGGCCCACATCGTAGATGATCGGTATGGGAGCGTCGATAACTTCGCGCCGTCCGGGCAGTAATGCCTGCCAGGCGCAGGCGCGCCGAATATCCTCGGCGCCCGGCCCATACCCGGCCGCGCTCGCGCCCGCGATTGCGAGGGCGAGATTGTCGGGGTGCACGGCCGCATGCGGCGCGATATCGAGGCAGGTGGCGCCATCCGACCATGTCCAGCGTTGCGGCGGCGTGCACGTCAAATCGAAATCGCGGCCCAGACACGCCAGATGCGCGCCGCAGGCGGTGGCCGCGGCCGGAATGCTGTCCGGCGGATGTCGGTCGCCACAAAACACCGGCCGCCCGGGGCGCATGATGCCGGCCTTCTCGCGACCGATCGCCTCACGGGTATCGCCGAGCCAATCCATGTGGTCGAGACCGATCTGCGTGATCAGCGCCACATCGGCATCCACGATGTTCACCGCATCGAGTCGCCCGCCGAGCCCCACCTCCAGTACGGCGACATCGACCGCCATGCGCCGGAAGATGACGAGCGCAGCGAGCGTGCCGAACTCGAAGAAGGTCAGGGACGTCCCGCCGCGCGCCGCCTCGACGGTCTCGAAGGCCGCGATCAGGTCCGCATCGCCGACCGGCGCGCCGTCGATCGCGATGCGCTCGTTGTAACGCCAGAGATGCGGCGAGGTGTAGGAGCCAACCCGGGCGCGCGCGCCGATCAGGCCCGCGACCAGGGCCACACAGCTGCCCTTGCCGTTGGTGCCGGCCACAGTGATCGTGGCATGCGGCGGCGGCACCAGGCCGAGCCGATCGGCCACCGAGCGCACGCGATCGAGGCCAAGCTCGATCTCGCTCGGATGCATCGCCAGCTGGTAGTCCAGCCACTGGGCCAGCGTCCGGCGGGCAGCCGCCGGACGCAGCGGGTCCTGCTTGCTCACGCTTGGGTCGTCACCTCGGGCGTGTCGACGTCTTCGGCCGCCGGCGCGCGATGCATGAGCGTGGACACGACGCGATGAATGCGATCACGCAGATCGACACGTTCGACGATCATGTCGATGGCCCCGTGCTCGAGCAGGAATTCGCTGCGCTGAAAGCCTTCCGGCAACGTCTGCTTCACGGTCTGCTCGATCACCCGCGGCCCGGCAAAGCCGATCAGCGCTTCGGGTTCGGCCACGTTGATGTCACCCAGCATGGCGTAACTGGCGGCCACGCCGCCCATGGTCGGATGCGTCAGTACCGAGACGAACGGCAGCCCGCGATCCGCCAGCCGAGTGAGGGCGGCACTGGTCTTGCCCATCTGCAGCAGCGAGAACAACCCCTCCTGCATGCGGGCACCGCCCGAGGCCGAGAAGAACACGAACGGCGAACCGGCCTCGATCGCGGCGTGCACGCCGCGCACGAACGTCTCACCGACCACGCTGCCCATCGAGCCCCCCATGAACTGAAAGTCCATGGCCCCGGCGACGATCGGCATGGACTTGAGGTGCCCGGTCATCATGATGACCGCTTCGCGCTCGCCGGAATCCTTCTGCGCTGCCGACAGGCGATCGCGGTATTTCCTGGAATCGCGGAACTTGAGCGGATCCCGCGGCTCGAGATCGCTGGCGATCTCGGTGCGATCGTCGGCGTCGAGAAAGAAATCCAGACGCTGACGGGCACGCAGGCGCTGGTGCGTGTTGCACTTCGGGCAGACATGCAGCGTCCGCTCCATCTCGGCGGTGTACAGCACCGCGCCGCAGCTGCTGCACTTGGTCCATAACCCTTCCGGGACGCTGTTCTTGCGCCGAGAGGCATCGTTTCGCATCTGCGATGGCATGATTTTTCCGAGCCAGCTCATACGCTTTCGCCCTCCTGTTCGCGTTCGTCCCGTCGCTTGTCGTCCGCCTGGTCGATCGCCGCACGCATCGCCGCCAGCGTTTCGCGCAGTTTCGCGGTGGCCGTGGCCACGTCGTGCCCGTGTTCCGCGATCCGACTGACCAGCGCGCTGCCCACGATCACCGCATCCGCCACCGCGGCCACGGCCGCCGCGTTGTCCGGCGTGCGAACGCCGAAGCCCACCCCGACCGGCAACGCCGTGGCGCGCCGAATCGGCGCGATCTGGGCCGCCAGACTGTCGGTGTTCAGGCTCGAAGCACCGGTGACGCCCTTGAATGAAACATAATAGATAAAACCGGCGGCGTTTTCGCAGATCCGGCCAATGCGCGATTCGCCGGTGGTCGGCGCGATCAGACAGACCGGGTCGACACCGGCCGCCCGCAGCTTCGGCGCGATATCCGGCGCTTCCTCGGCGGTCATGTCGACGATCAGCGCGCCGTCGACCCCGGCAGCGCCCGCCCGTTCGCCGAATGCCTCGAGCCCCATGGAATCGATGGGGTTGAAATAGCCCATCAATACGACGGGGGTGTCGGTGTCGCGTTCGCGAAAACGCGCGACCATGGCCAGCACGTCGCGCAGGCTCGTACCGTGCGCCAGCGCACGCTCGCAGGCCGCCTGGATCACCGGGCCGTCGGCCATCGGATCGGTGAACGGCACGCCCAGCTCGATCACATCGGCCCCGGCCGCCACCAGCGCATGCATGAAATCGACGGTCGCGTCCGGCCCTGGATCACCGGCGGTCAGAAAGGGGATCAGCGCGGTGCGCTGCGCCCGCTTGAGTGCGGTAAAACGATCGGTGAGACGGCTCAAAGCGTGTCCCCCTCGGCCTCGGCCACGCTGGCCATGTCCTTGTCGCCCCGGCCCGACATGTTCAGCAGGATGTTGGCTTCCGGGCTCATCCCGGCGGCCAGTTTCTTGGCGTAAGCGACCGCATGGGCCGATTCCAGTGCCGGCATGATGCCTTCGATGCGGGTGCATTCATGAAACGCGGCCAGCGCTTCGGCGTCGGTGACATCGACATAGTGCGCCCGGCCGATGTCCTTGAGCCAGGCATGCTCGGGCCCGACGCCGGGATAATCCAGCCCGGCCGAGATCGAATGCGTGCCCTGGATCTGGCCGTTGTCGTCCTGCATCAGGTAGGTGCGGTTGCCGTGCAACACGCCCGAGCGCCCGGCCGAAAGCGGTGCCGCGTGCCGCCCGCTGGCGATGCCGTCGCCCCCCGCTTCCACGCCGTAAATGGCGACCTCTTCATCGTCGAGGAACGGATGGAACAGGCCGATCGCGTTCGATCCGCCACCCACGCAGGCCACCAGCGCGTCCGGCAGGCGCCCGGTTCGATCCAGCATCTGGCGGCGCGCCTCGCGGCCGATCACCGCCTGAAAATCGCGCACCATTGCCGGATACGGCGCCGGACCGGCCACCGTGCCAATGATGTAAAAGGTATCGTCCACGTTGGCGACCCAATCGCGAAGCGCATCGTTCATCGCATCCTTGAGCGTCTTCGAGCCGGATTCGACCGGCCGCACCTCTGCGCCCAGCAGGCGCATGCGGTAGACATTGGTCGCCTGGCGGCGCATGTCCTCGCTGCCCATGAACACCACGCATTCAAGCCCCAGGCGCGCGGCGACCGTGGCCGTGGCCACCCCGTGCTGGCCGGCACCGGTCTCGGCGATGATGCGCGTCTTACCCATGCGCGCGGCCAGCAGCGCCTGGCCGATGGTGTTGTTCACCTTGTGCGCGCCAGTATGATTCAGATCCTCGCGCTTGAACCAGATCTTCGCCCCGCCGGCCAGCTTCGACAGGCGCTCGGCGTAGTAGATCGGGGTCGGCCGGCCGACATAATCGGCCAGATCGGCATCCAGTTCGGCCATGAACGCCGGATCCCGGCGGGCGTCGGCATAAGCCGCGGCGAGTTCGTCGAGCGGTGCCATCAGTGTCTCGGCGACGAACTTGCCGCCGTACGGCCCGAAGTGACCCCGGGCATCGGGCATGTCGCGCCAGGCGTGCGGGCCGTGGGCTGCGGGATTCGCCGGGTCCTTGGATATCGTCGTACTCATGCCTTACCCATTTCGGTTACTGTGTTGACGAACACACGCATGCGCTCGCTGCATTTCACACCGGGCTCGCTCTCGACCCCGCTGCTGACATCCACTGCATACGGTGCAAACCGCGCAATGGCTGCACCCACATTACCGGGCGTCAGCCCGCCCGCGATCACGATCGGCCGATCGATCGCCGCCACCGTGGCCTGCCAATCGAACGCGCGTCCCTGGCCGCCGGCCTCGCCGACGCGGTTGGCGTCGAGCAGAAAAGCCGTGGCCCGCGGATGGCGCTCGGCCCAATCGGTCAGTTTCACCCCCGGCTCACCCATCGGTACAGCCTTGATATATGGGCGATCGAAGGCATTGCAAAAATCCGCCGACTCGGCGCCGTGGAACTGGATGACATCGATCGCGACCGTGGCCAGAATCCGGGCGATCTCGTCGGGGTCGTTGTCCATGAACAGCGCAACGCGCGAGACGAACGGCGGCAGTGCCGCCGCGATTTCGGCGCCCTGTGCCGCCGTGATGCGCCGCTTGCTCGCCGCCGCAAACACCAGCCCGACCGCATCCGCCCCGGCCGCGGCGGCCGCGCGCGCATCGGCGACGGAGCGCACGCCGCAGATCTTCGTGCGCACACGGTTGACCGTGATCAGCTGTGGTGCATCGAGGGACGTCATAGATCTATCATTTTACCAGCCCGCGTCATCGAGGGGCGGCTCGGGCAATTGAATATCTTCGGGATAATGCACGCGCCGCAGCGATAAACCCGCCGCCGGCGCGGTCATGCCGGCGCGGCGCCGATCCCGGCCGTCAAGCAACTCGCCCACCCATGCCGGCGCCGCCTCGCCGCGCCCGACCACGGCCAGCGTGCCGGCAATGTTACGCACCATGTGATGCAGGAATGCATTGGCCCGCACGTCGATGCGTACCCAATCGCCGAGGCGCGTGACGGTGACATGATGCACTTGGCGAACCGGGCTTTTGGCCTGACAACCCGCCGCCCGGAATGCGCTGAAGTCGTGCCGGCCGACGAGCGTTTGCGCCGCTGCCTGCATGGCGTAGTCATCCAACCGCTTGTGCGCGTGCCACACTCGATTGCGCCAGAGCGCCGACGGCGCGTCCCGATCGATGATCCAGTAACGATAATCGCGCGCGATCGCATTGAATCGCGCATGGAAGGTTTCCGGCACGGGCACGAACCACTGCGGCGCGATATCGTCGGCCAACCAGCGATTGCTGCCCAGCAGCCAGCTACGATCGCGACGCTCGGCCCCGGTGTCGAAATGCACGATCTGGCCCTGCGCATGCACCCCACTGTCGGTGCGGCCGCTGCAGACGGTGCGGATCGGTTCATCGGCGACCTTCGATAACGCGGCCTCGAGACTGTCCTGCACGCTGGGCGCATGCGGCTGGCTCTGCCAGCCGCTGTAGGCAGAGCCGTCGTATTCAATGCAGGCAGCCCAGCGCATCAGACAGCCCCGCCCCGGGCGGGTACGTGCCGCTCAGGAATCGAGGCGCTCGAGCAGCCGCTCGGCCTCGTCGCGCTGCGCGTCGTCGCCTCGCGTTCGCACATCGACAAGCAGCTCGCGGGCGGCGGCGTTATCTTCCATGTCAAGGTACATACGGGCGAGATCGAGACGGATCTCCACGCTGTCGTTTGAGTCATCGTCGGTCGGCCCCGCGGTCTCGGAAGGCGGATCGTACAGGTCGAACCCGCCGGGATCGATCATTTCGAGACCATAGGGATCGGGGCGGCCTGCAGCAGGCGTGGCGCTGCGGGTCGCGCCGGGCGTATCGGCCGCAGGCCCGCTGTCGGCATCGAAATCCAGCCCCGGCGCCCCGTCCGCGCCCAGATCATGCTCGCGCTCCCCGGTCTCCGGTAGCGATTGCGTCTCGAAGGCCAGGGCCTCGATCTCCTGGTTCGTAGCCGGGCGGCGATGTACCAGCAGGTCGCGATCACCGGACTCGGCTGCCGCAACCGGCTCGAAACGCATCGCCGGATCAGGCGCCCGCGCAGGCTCGGCCGCAGCAGGGGTAGATTCGGCGCCCGGCTCGGCCGGTTCATCCGCACCCGTCCGATCGCCGCGCCCGCCCAGCGCCGCGCCCGCGTTCGGCGAAGACGCGCCGGTGCGTTCGGCCCGCGGCATGTCCCGCTCCGCGCTGGCAACGGGCGTTGCCGGGCGTTCCGGCTCAGGTTCCGGCTCAGGTTCCGGCTCCGGTTCGGGTTCCGGCTCCGGCTCCTGCGCCGACCTGGGCGTCTGGACCGCCGTGGGCGCCACTTCGCCCGGCGCAGTGCTATCGCGGCCGGGGGCTTCGCGGGCGACTGCGGGATCCGCCGCCGCGCCGGTCGGCTCCGGATGCACCGCCGGCTCATCCGCAGCCGACGGCGCCTGCTCGCGCTCGAGCGTGACCGGCTTGTACCCGCGCTCGCGCAGGCGCCGCAGGGCCCACCCGACCAGCACCAACAACAATAGGAACAACAACAGATTGCGCGGCGACAGCCAGACGTCACCGCTGGCCTGGGCCACGTCGCCCGGCGGCGGAGACGCAACCCGCGGCGGATGGGCAGCGCGGCCGCCGCCGGATGAATCGGTCGCCGACTCGGGTTTCGACTCGGGTGTCGGCTTTGGGCTGCCGTTCGTGGATGCGGTCGCCGGGGCCGTTGCAGTCGACGCGGTATTACCGGCTGGCGTGGCGCCCGACCCCGCGCCGGACGCGCCCGGCGCCGACGCCGTGGCGTGGCCGCTCGAGCTCGCCTGCGGCGTCGGCCACGGCGCCGCGGACGGCAGGCTCAGTTGGCCGAAGGGTCCGGCCGGCGTCGTTTTCGCGCCGGCCGGCGTGGCTTTTGCTGGCCCGGGCGGCGTCTTTGCTTCGCCTTTGCTCGCACCCGTGGCCCGGGGCGCGGTACTGGCATTGGCATTCGGTGACTGCAGCGCCGCCGGCGGCGCGACGCCACTCGCCGCCAGCTTGGGCGAATTATCGGCACCGCCGCGCCCGGTGGCGTTGTGGTGCGCCTGAGCATTCTGCAAGCGCTGTTGCGCCGTGTCGGCGTTCACGGCGCGAATGCGATCCGCACCCGGGATGGTCAGACGCGCGTTCTGCGACAGCGCGCCCATGCGGCCATTGAAGGCGGATGGATTGGCCCGGTAGATCGCCAGCATGGTCTGCGCGATCGTCGCCCCGGGCGGCGTGTGGCCCGCGGCGATCGACCAGAGGGTTTCACCGGAACGCACTTCGTGACGGGACGCGCGGCCCGCGGCGGATGTCGCCGCCCCCGGCCGGCCCGCCGTCATCGCACCGGGCGCCGGCGACGGCGCCGCATTCGCCTCGGGCCCCGGATCGAGCATGGCGGTGTATTCGCGTAGCGCACTGCCGCTACCGGAATCCACTTGCAGAAGAAAATCCACGAACGGCTCGCTCACCGGGCGATTCGTGGCGATATGCACGGTCGCGCGATGGCCGCCCGGGCTCATCTTGGTATCGACCTTGAGGCGATCGACCGCGCTGCTGCGGCGGATGCCGAAACGCTGGAACATGGCCGGCGGCGCGATACCGACGTCGAGCGACGCGCGCTCGGCGGCATCGATATCCTTCAACACCACCGTAGCGTCGAGCGGCTGATTGAGATGCGAATGCACCGTAAGCGCCCCGAATTCGAGGGCGAACGCGGACGAGGCATACCCCGCCGCCGCAATACTCGCGGCGATCAGACCGCATCGGATAGCTCGATCGATGAAAACGGCCACGCCGTATGCAACCCCCTGTTTACTCCCCGCGGCCAACCCGGCCCGACCGCCCGCCCGATTACTGTTATCGGCAGACTGGGGCGGCGCTCAAGCGCCACACCCAGGGCGCGGGCCGATGCGATTCGCCCGCCGCCTGGCTATCCGGCCGGCTCAGCGTAGCATATCGACGATCGCGCCCCCCATCTCCCGGGTGCTGGCAATCTGGGTTTCATCGTCCATGATATCGCGGGTGCGAAGACCTCGGTCGAGCGCATAGCCGACCGCCGCCTCCACCTTGTCGGCCAGGTCGCCGCGATCCAGCGTATAGCGCAGCATCATCGCCACCGACAGGATGATCGCCAACGGATTGGCCAGGCCCTGGCCGGCGATGTCGGGCGCGCTGCCGTGCACCGGCTCGTACAGCCCCTTGCCGTGGGCATCCATCGATGCCGAGGGCAGCATGCCGATCGAGCCGGTGAGCATGGCGGCCGCGTCCGAGAGAATGTCGCCGAACAGGTTGCTGGTGACCACCGTGTCAAACTGCTTGGGCGCGCGCACCAGCTGCATGGCGGCGTTGTCGACATACATATGCGAGAGTTCGACGTCCTCGTACTCGCGCGCGAGTTCGTTCATGACATCGCGCCACAACTGCGAGACATCCAGCACGTTGGCCTTGTCGACGCTGCACAGGCGATGGCCGCGGGCGCGCGCGGTCTCGAACGCCGCCCGGCCGATACGCTCGATCTCGGCTTCGTTGTAGCGCAGGGTGTTCCAGGCCTCGCGCAGACCGGCTTCGGTGCGGCCGGAACCCGCCGGCTTGCCGAAATAGATGCCCCCGGTCAGCTCACGAACAATCATGATATCCAGCCCCGACACCATCTCCGGCTTGAGCGCCGAGGCATGCGCCAGCTGCGGATAGAGAGTCGCCGGGCGCAGATTGGCGAACAGGCCGAGTTCGCTGCGCAGCCGCAACAGTCCGGACTCCGGCCGCATGGCGCGCTCAAGGTTATCCCAGGCAGGCCCGCCGATCGCGCCGAACAGCACGGCATCGGCCTCGCGCGCGGCGGCGAGCGACGACTCCGGCAGCGGATCGCCCTCGACATCAATCGCGGCCCCGCCGACGAGCGCTTCATCCAGCTCGATGTCGAGCCCGTGATCGGCGGCCAGCGCTTCGAGCACGCGCACCGCTTCGCGACAGATTTCGGGGCCGACGCCGTCGCCGGGCATTACCAGAATGCGTGAGGTCATGACAATCCTTGTTCAGCTTTCGTCGGATATATTCGAGAAGACAAAAGCGGTCCACAAATGAACGCGAAACAACGCAAATATTGTTCTGTATGACTTTTTATTTGCGCGTATTTGCGTTCATTTGCGGACGTTTCCCATGTAACGATAGATTTAAAAGACAAGAAAAATCCGCAAATAAACGCCAATAAACGCAAATTAAAAACGCAACCGGACAGCAGCTATGTTACTTCGCGCCCATTTGCGAACCGTTCCAATACCCAAAATAGATCAGAGAAGGCAATAGCGATCCGCTAATAAACACCAATAAACGACAACTGGAAGTCGTGCGGAACAGGATTTGCGTTAATTGGCGTTCATTTGCGGACGGTTTCAATAGCAGAGAAAGATTCGAAAACAAAAAAAATCAGTCCGCAAATGAACGCAAGTCGAAAGCGGCGCAGAACAGCATTCGCGTTGATTCGCGGACGGCTCCAATACACGATTACAACTCGCGAAAGAGCCAGGGCTTTTCGGCCGCGCGCTGTTGTTCGTACGCGCGAATCGCGTCTTCGTGCTGCAGTGTCAGGCCGATGTCGTCGAGGCCTTCGAGCATGTTCTTGCGGCGATAGCCCTCGACCTCGAAGGCGTAGATGCTGCCGTCGGGCAGGCTGATCCGCTGCTCGACCAGATCGACGCGAGCGCGCAGACCGCCGGCCGCGTGGGCCGCCTGAAACAGCGCGTCGACCTGCTCCGCGGCCAGCGCGATCGGCAGCACGCCGTTCTTGAAACAGTTGTTGTAGAAGATATCGGCGAAGCTGGGCGCGATCACACAGCGGATGCCGAAATCCTCCAGCGCCCACACCGCATGCTCACGCGAGGAGCCACAGCCGAAATTTTCGCGCGCCAGCAGGATCGAGGCGTCGCGGAACGGCTCCTTGTTGAGGATGAAGTCGGGGTTTTCGCGCCGGTCGGCGATATCCACGTCCAGGCCGCCGGCATCCAGATAACGCCAGTCATCGAACAGATACTGGCCGAAACCGGTGCGGCGGATGGATTTCAGGTACTGCTTGGGGATGATGGCGTCGGTATCGACGTTGGCACGATCCAGCGGCGCGACCAACCCTTCGTGAACGGTGAATGCCTGCATGATGAGAATCCTCTTATACGGGTTTGCGGGCGACAAAGCGCAGCCGCACGTACGGGGCGACCCACTGGCCGTCGTGGTGGCGCATCTCGCCGGCCAGGCGCTCGCGCACCGCGGCGACATAATCGTCGCGCGCCCGGCCTTCGGCGAACGCGGTCACGAACGGGCGCGCCAGCGTAGTCAGCCAGTCGGCCACGTCACCCGGCAGCTGGGTCGGCCGCTCGAAACTGTGTGAGCGCTCGATATGAAAGCCGGCGGTGGCGAGCCGGTCGAGATAGGTCGTCTCGCTCGGGAAATACCACGGATCGAGCGTATCCGGGTCGATCCCGCGGGCATCGGCCTCGGCACGCAGCGCGGCCTGGATGGGGGCGATATTGCCGGCGCCGCCCATCTCGGCCACGAAGCGCCCGCCCGGCTTCAAGCGTGCGAACACGCCGTCGATGACGGCCTGCGGATCATCTCGCATCCAGTGCAGCGCGGCGTTCGAGAACACGGCATCGAAGGTCCGATCGAGCTCGGGGACCGTATCCAGGTTCTGGCCGTCGGCGACCACCGCCGCCACCCCTCGGGCCCGGGCCGCGGCCACCATGGCCGGGCTGCCGTCGGCGCCGATCACCTCGGCGCCGGTTTCGGCAAGGCGTTCGCTGAGCGCGCCATCGCCGCAGCCCAGATCCAGGATCTGCTCGCCCGCGGCCGGCGCCAGCCACGCCACAAGATCTGCCGCCAGATGGGCGACGAAACGGGCGTTGCGGTGGTAATCCTCAGCCCGCCAGCCGCCGGCGTTGATTTCCGCGGTGTCACTCATGCCGCAACATCCAGCTCGCGGATATCCACGAAATGGCCATGAACCGCGGCGGCGGCGGCCATGGCCGGGCTGACCAGATGGGTCCGGCCGCCCTTGCCCTGGCGCCCTTCGAAGTTGCGGTTCGAGGTCGAGGCACAACGCTCGCCCGGCAGCAGGTTATCGTCGTTCATGCCCAGGCACATCGAGCAACCGGCATCGCGCCATTCGAAACCGGCGGCCTTGAAGATCGCGTCCAGCCCTTCTTTTTCGGCCTGCGCCTTCACCAGCCCCGAACCCGGCACGACCATCGCCAGCTCAATGTTCGGCGCGATCCGGCGGCCTTCCAGATATTTCGCGGCCACGCGCAGATCCTCGATACGCGCGTTGGTGCAGGAGCCGATGAAGATCTTGTCCAGCATGATCTCGGTGATCGGTACGCCGGGCGTCAGATCCATGTATTCGAGCGCGGCGCGCCAGCCTTCATTCTGACCCGCGCGCGGCGCGCTGTCCGGCTCGGGCACACGATCGGTGACCGGGGCGACCATTTCCGGCGACGTGCCCCAGGTGACCTGCGGCGCGATCTCGGCGGCATCCAGCACGACCACCTGATCGTATTCGGCGCCCTCGTCGGAAACCAGCGTACGCCAGTAGGCTTCCGCCGCCGGCCATTGCTGTTCATCCGGCGCATAGGGGCGACCGCGCATGTAGTCGATGGTGGTGTCGTCGACCGCGACCATGCCGGCGCGCGCGCCCGCCTCGATCGACATGTTGCAGATCGTCATGCGGCCTTCCATGGACAGCGCGCGAATCGCCTCGCCGCCGTACTCGATGACGTGACCCGTACCGCCGGCCGTGCCGATCTTGCCGATGATGGCCAGCATGATGTCCTTGGCCGAAATACCGGGTGCCACCTGCCCGTCCACGCGCACCAGCATGGTCTTGGAGCGCGACTGCGGTAGTGTCTGGGTGGCCAGCACATGCTCGACCTCGGACGTGCCGATGCCGAAGGCCAGCGCGCCGAAGGCGCCGTGGGTGGCGGTATGCGAGTCGCCGCAGACAATGGTCATGCCGGGCTGGGTCGCGCCCTGCTCCGGGCCGATGATATGCACGATGCCCTGGCGCCGATCGCCCATGCCGAACAGGCGCACACCGAAATCGTTGCAGTTGACCTGCAGCGCCTCGACCTGCGCGCGCGAAATGGGGTCGGCGATGCCGCCGTCGCGATTAGTGGTCGGCACGTTGTGGTCGGGCACCGCCAGATTGGCGCTCGCACGCCAGATGTCGCGATGCGCCAGGCGCAGGCCCTCGAAGGCCTGGGGCGAAGTCACCTCGTGCACCATGTGCCGGTCGATATACAGCAGCGCATTGCCCGCTTCCTCGCGGACAACGTGTTCATCCCAGATCTTTTCGTACAGCGTGCGGGCCATGAGCGCATCTCGTTGCTTGAGCTTGCCTGGAGTCTAGGTGCGGCCTATCTATTACTCAAATGAATAATTTTTCGCGCGGCATTCCAAACTGGAATACAATGCCGGCATGCGTATCGATGCATTGCAGGCGTTCGTGGCCGTGGCCGAGCTGGGTTCCTTTCAGGACGCCGGGCACCGGCTGCATCTGAGCCAGCCGGCGGTAAGCAAACGCATCGCCGCCCTGGAAAGCGAACTCGGCCATCGTCTATTCGATCGCGTGGGTCGCGGCATCGGGCTGACCGAGGCAGGACGCGCCTACCTGCCACACGCCCGCGAGACGCTGGCCGCGGTCGCGGACGGCGACCGGGCGCTGGATAATCTCGCCGAGCAGGTCGCCGGCACGCTCGAACTGGCGGTCTCGCACCATGTCGGCATGCACCGCATGCCCGAGGTGCTGCGGGCCTTCGTGGCGCGCTATCCGGACGTGGCGCCTCAGATCGAGTTCGCCGATTCGGAGCAAGCCTGCCAGCGCGTAGTCAACGGCGAATCGGAACTCGCCCTGATCACGCTGCCGGTCAAACCCCATCGGACACTGATCGCGCGCACCATCTGGCACGACCCGCTCGCCATTTATGCCGGCATCGACCACCCGCTGGCACGGCGCGCGGCCATTCCGTTCTCGGAACTGGTGCGCTATCCCGCGGTACTGCCGCCGCCGGACAGCTATACCCATCGGATCATCGAATCCGCCCTGGCCGAACACGGTGTCGCGGTGACCGCGCGCATGACCAGCCACTCGCTGGAAACCCTGCGCATGCTCGCGGACGTAGGCCTGGGCTGGACGGTCCTGCCCGAGGCCATGCCGCATCGGCTGGTGCCGCTGGCGCTGCCCGGACTGGGGATGCATCGTGAACTGGGTGTCATGCGGCATCCACAGCGGCACTTGTCGAACGCAGCGCGCGCGTTGCTCGCCATGCTGGAAGCGGAAGCCGGAGGCGCTCAGCTTTCCTGACGGATACGCCAGGCCCCATCCTCACGCACGAACACCATGTGCCGGGTGGCATCGCGTTCATTGCCCGCGGCGCGATAATGCTCCTGGAAGGTGGCCTGGGCACGATTCGAGCTTTGTGCCGTCACCCGGACATCGGACACGCTCACATGCACCGATTTCGGCTGGGTCACCCGCGCACGCTGCTGACGGATCCACTGTGCGCGGCTGATCTTGCCCTGCGGTTGATAGTCGTCGCTGTATGCCGCCAGATAAGCCGATACATCCTGTTGCGACCATGCATTCGCCCAGTGCGACAACACCTGATCGATTGCCTGCCTGGGCGGGCCCGAAGCCGGGTTTTTGGCCGCGCCGTGGCTGCTACCGCTCGCTGCCGCGGCATCCGCCGGCGTGGCGGCGCTCGGCTTTGCGGAAACCGCGGTCGGTTGGGCCGGGCTCGGTAAGGCGGGAACCAGCCGCGCCAGTGCGCGGCGGCGGCGAGTCATGGCCTCGGCACTCGCGCCCTGCTGCTGCGCATGCCGATAGGCCGCGCTGGCCAACGCCACATAGACATCGCCCAGATTCTCGTCGGCGACGGCGTAGTCCGGCGCGGCTGCGACCGCATGCGCCAGCGCGTCGCGCGCCTTGTCGAGCCGGCCCTGGCGGGCATAGAGCACGCCCAGGTTATTCCAGACGCGTGCCCGCTGCGGATACTCGGTCGACAACTTTCGGTAGAGATCGATCGCGTGGGACGCATCGCCGGTTCGCGCCAGCGCCATGGCCTGCAGGAACTGCGCCTGCGGATCGTCCGGCTGATCGGCCAGGCGGGCGTTCGTCGCTTCCAGCGCCTGCACGGCCTGACCGTTCGACAGCTCATGACCGACCGCGGCCGGGTTCCAATCGGCTGCCGCCGCGACCGCCGGGCCGGCCGCCAGTACGGCGATGCAGGTAATACTCGAAAACCAATGTTTCACGCGACGCCCCCAGCCACTGTGCCTCGACGCATCCTAGCCGGCCGGCGCCGCGGCGCAAAGCCCCCGTGCGCAGCCGGTGGATCAGAACATCGGCCCGCCGCCCAGGGGCGCCATGGGCGGCTCGACATCGGCGTTCTGCCCACGATGGCGCAACGCGTGGTCGAGCAGCGTGATGGCGAGCATGGCTTCAGCGATCGGCGCCGCACGCAGCCCCACACAGGGGTCGTGCCGTCCGGTGGTCCGCATCTGTGTGGCCTGGCCCGCCGTGTCGACCGTATCCCCCGGGATGGTGATGCTGGAGGTGGGTTTCAGCGCCATGCTGGCGCGAATCGCCTGGCCGCTGGAAATACCGCCCTGGATACCGCCGGAATGATTGCTGGCGAAACCGTCCGGCGTCATTTCGTCGCGGTGTTCCGAGCCGCGCATGGACACCACATCGAAGCCATCGCCGATCTCCACGCCCTTGACCGCATTGATGCTCATCAGTGCCTTGGCGATATCGGCATCCAGCCGGTCGAACACCGGCTCACCCCAGCCCGCCGGCACGCCGGTGGCCATGACATCGATACGCGCGCCGATGGAGTCGCCGTCACGACGCAGCTGGTTGATGTAGGCCTCCAGTTCGGGCAACCGGTCCGGTTCGGCGCAGAAGAACGGGTTGTCGTTGGCCGCGGCGAGATCGGTGCAGCCGAGGCGAATATCGCCCATCTGGGCCAGATAACCCTGGATGGCCACACCCCAGCGCTCGGCCAGGATGCGGCGCGCGATGGCGCCGGCGGCCACGCGTACTGCGGTTTCGCGCGCCGAAGAGCGCCCGCCGCCGCGATAGTCGCGAATGCCGTATTTCTGCAGATAGGCGTAATCGGCATGATTCGGCCGGAACACGTCCTTGATCTTGGAATAATCACGCGAGCGCTGATCGGTGTTCTCGATGATGATCGCGATCGGAGTGCCCGTGGTCACGCCCTCGAAGACACCCGAGACGATGCGCGCCTCGTCGGCTTCGCGGCGCTGGGTCACGTAGCGCGACGTACCGGGCTTGCGCCGATCCAGATCGCGCTGCAGCAAGGCCTCGTCGACCGCCACGCCGGGCGGGCAGCCGTCGATGACACAACCGATCGCCGGTCCGTGCGATTCGCCGAACGAAGTGACGGTGAACTGCTGGCCCCAGGTATTGCCCGCCATGCGATTACGCTCCCACCTGTTGTGCTTCGACCCAGGCGGCGAGGTCTTCGGCCTCGAGCGCGCCCACACCCATGCCGCCGCGCTCCAGATCGATCCAGGTGACCGGCAGGTCCGGATAGCGCTGTTCCAGCAGGAACGCCGACGCGCCCACTTCCATGATCAACAGGCCGTCCTCGGTGAGATAGTCGGGTGCGCCCAACAGGATGCGCTCGACCAGGGTCAGATCCTCGGCGTCGCCGTGGAAGGCGAAACCCGGTTCGTGGCGGAATTCCGGGTCCAGGCCCGACCATTCGTCCTGCGTGACATACGGCGGATTGGTCACGATCAGGTCGAACCGCTGCGCTTCCAGCCCGTCGAACAGGTCGGCCCGCACCAGTTCCACCTGCGGCCCGGTATCGTGCTTGTCGCAGTTGATCGCAGCCACGGCCAGTGCATCGTCACTGGCGTCGGTCGCCACGATCTGTGCATCGGGGAAGGCGTAGGCACAGCCGATCGCGATCGCGCCGCAGCCCGTGCACAGATCCAGCACGGCCAACGGCTCGCGGTGGCCAAGCCACGGCTGAAAGCCCTGCTCGATCAATTCGGCGATCGGCGAGCGCGGTACGATGACGCGCTCGTCGACGAAGAACTCCATCTCCGCGAACCAGGCGCGACCGGTGATATACGGCGCCGGCAGCCGCGTGTCGATTCGGCGCTCGATGACCGCGATTACGCGCTGGCGCTCGCTCGGCGTGAGCACGGACTCGAGATACGCATCAGGCAGCCCCGGATCCAGAGCCAGCGCATCCAGCACCAGATGCGCCGCCTCGTCGATCGCATTGTCGCTGCCGTGGCCGAACGATAGATCGGCCGCCACGAAACGCGATGCGCCCCAGCGGATGTAATCGACGATGCGCGTCAGGGTCGCGGCGATCTCGGAGGCCGGTTCGGCGGTGTCGCTAGCCATAGTCTCACTCGCGGGCCCGGGCCCGCTCCTGTCGGTGGCACGACGCGCGACCGGTATCGCGCGTCATTCTCAATCGGGAACAGCGGGCTAGGATAAACCAGATCGCCAGTGTTGCGGCGTTGCGCTAGGGTGACGGCTCGCTCCGCTGTCGTTTTCCCGCTTGACCATGCCCAATGTCCCGGTTCGCTTCACCGATCGCCTGTTCGCCCTTGCGCTCGCGCTGTTACCCACGCGCGCCATCTCGCATCTGGCGTTTGTCATCGCCGAGATGCGGCTGCCACGGATCAAGAATGCGCTGATCCGTGGCTTCCTGCGCGCCTATCCGGCGATCGACATGAGCGAAGCGGCCGAGCCGGAACCGACGCAATATGCCTGCTTCAACGATTTTTTCACGCGCGAACTCGCTGCCGACGTGCGGCCGTTGCCGGCCGACGACCACACACTCGCCTGCCCCGTCGATGGCCAGCTCGGCATGTTCGGGGCCATCGAGACCGGCCGCCTGTTCCAGACCAAGGGCGTGGCCTACGACCTGCGGCAACTGGTGGCCGGCGACGACAGTCTTGCCGCCGCTTTTCTCGGCGGCCGCTATGTCACGCTCTATCTCGCGCCGCATAATTATCATCGGGTGCATATGCCGCTGGACGGCCGGCTGCGCGAGACGCAATATGTACCGGGGCGTCTGTTCGGCGTGAATCCGCGCTGCGTGCGCGCCATCCCCCGGCTGTTCTCGCGCAACGAACGTCTGGTGAGCTGCTTCGATACCGCGGTCGGGCCGGTGGCCGTGGTGATGGTCGGGGCCTTCATCGTCGGCGGCATCCACACCCGTGCCGCCGGGCGTGTCTGCCCGCCCCATCAAAAGGCCCGCCGCCACACCAGCTATATCGATGCCGGCCAGACCGAGCACCGCTATGGCCGCGGCGATCCGATGGGGCATTTCATGCTGGGATCGAGCGTGATTCTGCTCACCGGCCCGGATGCGGTGGCTTTCGATCCCGAACTGACGGCCGGCCAGCCGGTGCGTCTCAACCAGTCGCTCGGACAACTCGTGCCGGGCGCCTGACGCGCCGGATCAGCGCCCGTCGGCGAATGGCAGAACCGGCGCAATCGCGTCCACGCCCTGCAACAACGCCAGCAATCGGTCGATCCCGAGCGCCACGCCGGCGCAAGGCGGCAGGCCCGCACGCATTGCCGCCAGCAGGGCCTCGTCGACCGGCGGCACCGGGCTGCCCTGGGCGGCACGCGCCTCTTGTTCACGCGCCATACGCTGGCGAGCGAGGTCGGCATCGGTCAGCTCGCGGGCGCCGTTGGCTAACTCCACGCCCTGCCAGAAGCATTCGAACCGCAGCGCCTGACGCGCATCGTCCGGATCGCTGGCCACCAGCACGGCGTCGTCGGCCGGGAAATGCGTCACCAGCTCGGCGCCGTCGCGGCCCAGCGTCGGCTGTACGCAAGTCGCCATGAGCAGATCGAGCCAGAACACGCGCCCGGCCTCGGCCCCCATGCCACCCGGGGCAACGCCCTGGGCGGCCGCGCAGTCGGCAAGTGCGCGGGCGTCGGCCACCAGCGGATCGAGGCCGAGCGCCTCGCGGAACACGGCGCGATAGGTACGCGCCGGCCGGCCCGCGGGCACGCCCAGTCGACGCAGCAGCGCGGCGAGCCGGGCCATCGCCGCGCCCATGTCCTCGTCGACGCCGTACCACTCGAGCATGGTGAACTCGGGATTGTGCCAGCGCCCGGTCTCCCCGGCGCGAAAGACATGCCCGAGCTGATACAACGAGCCGGCACCCTCGGCGAGCAGACGCTTGAGCGCATGCTCGGGCGACGGCACGAGATAGCCCGCACCCGCGACCGCCAGGCATTCCAGCGCGCGCTCGCTCGGTGCGGCCGCCGACAGCACGGGCGTATCCACTTCCAGCAGCCCGTGCTCGGCCATGAAGACACGAGTATCGGCGAGCAACCGCGCCCGCGCCGCCAGCGCGCCCGGGGCGAGCCCCGAGCGCCAGCGGCCATCGTGGCTCATGCGGGTCTCAGCTTTCGTTGGCGCGCGAGACGTACTCACCCTTGCGGGTATCGATGCGCAGGGTCTCGCCTTCTTCGATGAACAACGGCACCTGGACCACCGCGCCCGTTTCCAGCGTGGCCGGCTTGGAACCGCCCGAGGAGGTGTTGCCGCGCACGCCCGGATCGGTCTCGGTGACCTGCAGGACGACGAAGTTGGGCGCATCCACCTGCAGCGGCACACCGTTCCACAGCGTGACATCGCAGCTGTCCTGGGGCTTGAGCCACTTGGCGGCATCGCCGACCGCGGCTTCGCTGGCCTGGTACTGCTCGAACGTGTTCGGTTCCATGAAATGGAAGAACTCACCATCGTGGTACAGGAACTGAAGATCGAGGTTGAACACGTCGGCCGCCTCGACCGAATCGCCCGACTTGAAGGTGCGCTCGACCGTGCGATTGGTCTTGAGGTTGCGCACCTTCACGCGATTGAAAGCCTGGCCCTTACCGGGCTTGACGAATTCGTTCTCGACGATGGTGTACGGGTCGCCGTCGAGGATGATCTTCAGGCCGCCCTTGAACTGGTTGGTGGAAAACTGCGCCATAAAACGAAACTCCAAGGCTGGAATGCGTCGCGCCGGCATGCGCGGCGCCCCGGTCTCAAGAATCCGTCGTCAGGCCGTGCGGCACGGGCTGACGACAGCCTCTATACTGGTTCGATATGAGCACACGCCCCGCGCCATCACGGATTACGCCGCTGATCGAGCCGCGCAGTCTATCGTATCGCAGCGGTGGCTGGCAGCAGGCCATGCGTGACGCCATCACCGACGTCGATACGCTGTTTGCCGAACTCGACCTGCCGGCCGAGTACAAGCCCGCGGCCCGACGTGCCGCCGCTCTGTTCGATCTACGCGTACCGCGCGGCTATGTCGCGCGCATGCGCCGCGGCGACATCGCCGACCCCCTGCTGCGCCAGGTTCTGCCGCTGCACGCCGAGTGCCACGATCCGCCCGGTTTCGTCGACGATGCGGTGGGCGACAATTCGAGCGCCGTCGGCGATGGGCTGCTGCACAAATACCACGGCCGGGCGCTGCTGGTGACCACCGGCGCCTGTGCCGTGCATTGCCGCTATTGCTTTCGCCGGCACTTCGATTACAGCGCCCAACATGCGGGCGGCTCGCATACCGAGGCCGCGCTGGCGCGCATCGCCGCGGACCCGAGCATTACCGAAGTGATCCTGTCAGGCGGCGATCCGCTATCGCTGTCGAATGCGCGGCTGGACGCACTCGGGGCGCGACTGGATGCCATCGACCATGTCCGGCGACTACGCATACATACGCGCACACCCGTTGTGCTGCCCGAACGCGTGGATGACGGGCTGCTCGCATGGTTCGCCGCACGCCGCGCGCGAACGGTGGTCGTGTTGCACGTCAATCACGCGGCTGAACTTTCCTTCGACGTTGCCGATATAGCTCGTGCGATCGCGGGAACCGGCGCCGTACCGCTCAATCAGGCCGTGTTGCTCGCCGGCGTCAACGACGACGCCGACACGCTCGCGGATTTGAGTCTCGCGCTCTTCGATGCCGGTGTTATGCCCTATTATCTGCATCTGCTTGATCGCGTTCGCGGTACCCATCATTTCGAGGTACCGGAAGCGCGTGCGGTCGTCTTGATGCAGGCGCTTGCCGCACGCTTGCCGGGCTATCTGGTACCGAAGCTGGCGCGCGAGGGCCCGGGTGACGATGCCAAGAGCGTACTTGGCGTGCCGGCGCGGGCACGGCATGCTGGTTTGAGGGGACAAGGGGACTGATACCGATGGCTATTGCCGACGCAACCAACGCACATCGATCGAATGCAAGCAACGACAGCGCCAACGCCAATGCACTGATCGCCGTGATTGGCGACGATGACGCCACCAGCCGGCGATTGGCCGCTCGCCTGCAGACGCTGTCGCCCCGGGATTGGGCGACCCAACGGTTTGATGACTTCGATACGGCCGCCAGCCAGGCGCATCCGCCGCTGGCCCTGCTCGCCCTGGTCTGCCGCGACGGCGACCGCTTCGATACCGCGACGCTGATTCGGCGTGTGGAAGGCGCCGGCAGCGTCCCTCTGCTGGTGGCGGGCACCGAAGTGCGTCTGCCGCCCCGCGGCGCCTGTGTGCGCGCCGGCGTCTGTCAGCGCATCGATATCGACGAGGATGCGGAATTGATCGACGCCCGGCTGTCGCGCGCTCTGGATCTGGCCATCGACCGACGCCGCCTGGCCGAGCTCGAGCAACAGAGCGAGGGCGCGAGAGCCCGCCTCGACGGAGGCACACTCGTCGGGGCGACGCCCCATTTCGCCGACCTGATCGGGGCCGAGTCCGCCGCGGCCATCAACGGGCAGGCGCTCGGCAGCTGGCTGTCCAAGACCGACGCGGCGCGCCTGTCCGCCGCCCAGGCGCGCCTGAACGACCCCGACCGGCCAGCCGGTCGCGGCGTGATCCTGCGCCGGGCCAGCGCTGGTGCCACGCATCCGCTGTCCGCGCATCTGTATACCGGCACCGACCGCAGCCAGTGGCTGTCGCTGGCACCGATCGAAACGACCAGCATGCCGGTTCTGGGCGCGACCCCCATTGCCGACGCGCGCATGGCCCTGCATCGACACCTGGCCAGCATCAGCCGCTGGTCCGACAGCGGCCGCCTGCGCGGCCTCGTGTTCGTGGCGGTCGACGGCGTGCCGGCACTGCAACAGCAATTCGGCCTGGCGAGCACCGATGAATTGCTCGAGGAGGTCAGCCTGTTCCTGATCGACAATCTGGCCGATGCCGATCGCTGCTTCCGCTTCGCCGTGGGCGAATACGTCCTGTCGATCGAACGCGGGGCCCCGGCCGATGTTTCGGCCATGGCGGAAACCCTGGTACGCACCATCGGCGACACCGAGTTCGGCGGTCATCATCGCTCGGTGCATGTCACGGCCAGCGTGTCCGCGATCATGCTCGGGGCGGAATCCACCGCCAACGATCGTCGGCTGCAGCAACTGGTCGACACTGGATATCGCCTGCGGGAAACGGGCGGCGATGCGTTTCGCGAGTGCGAAGGCGATCCGATGGCCGACGCACAGGCTGGCTCCGACGCCTGGCAGAGCCGGCTGGAACAGGCGCTCGTCTCGGATCGTTTCCGGCTGGCATTCCAGACCGTGACCAGCCTGGCCGGCGACCAGCGTCGCTACTACGACGTGCTGCTGCGCTACGTCGACGATCACGACGGCATGATCATGCCCGCCAACTTCCTGCCGGCCGCCGAGCAGGCGGGCCTGATGCCCGAGATCGATCGCTGGGTGACCCGGCGCGCGGCGCGCGTGATCGCCGAACAGGCCGCCCGCGATGTCGAACTCGCACTGTTCGTCAAATTGTCGAGCGCTACGCTCGACAGCGCGCAGACATTCATCCAGTGGCTGGCCGAGGACGAGGCCATGGCCGCGATCGATCACCAGCAGATCATATTCTGCGTGCGTGAAGCGGACGCGCGTTCACACGTGGCCGCGACGCGTCGCCTGGCCGCCGAACTCGATCGCCAGACTTATCGTTTTGCCCTGACGCATTTTGGCGAGTCGAGCAGCCATGCGGCGATGCTCGAAAACCTCACGCTGTCGTTCATCAAACTGGCGCCGGCGTTTGCGCGCCAGCTGGCGGAGCAGAACAGCGAGAATGGGCGCCTGCAGAGGGTGGTCGATTTCGCCCGTGAGCACGGGGTGCCGCTCATCGCCGAGCATATCGAGGATGCCGCCAGCATGGCGCGCCTGTGGCAGGCCGGCGTCAATTACGTCCAGGGCCACTTCATTCAGGAGCCGGACCCGGCGGCGCTCCAGCACGGCGAAACCATCGGCTGATCGCGCCTTCGGACGCGTGGGCCGACCCGGCCCACGCCCGGCATCGTCCCGGTCGTCCTCAGCCCTGGCGCGACAGGCGCTGGACCTGTGTGAAGCCACGCGGCAGGCGCTTGCCGCGCGAAGCGCGCGGGCCGCGATAGGCATCGCGCTCGGCGGGTTTGAGCGTCATGTGGCGCTTGCCGCTGTGGATCACCAATGTCTGGTCGCCGGATACCGCCTGAATCGCGATCACGGCCTCACCGGCCTTGAGCGCGATCAGCTTGTTGCCCTTGCCCTTGGCCAGCTGCGGCAGCTCCTCGAGCGACAGGCACAGCAACTGGCCGGCGGTGGTCACCACGCAGACCTCCGGGTCATCGCCCGCAACCGTCGTCGGCGCCAGCGCCGTCGCCCCCTTGCCCGGCGTGAGCGTGGCCTTGCCCGATTTTTGCCGGCTTGCCATATCCGCCAGTCGCGTGGCAAAGCCGTTACCGGCCGTCGACGCCAGCACGCAGACCAGATCCCCGTCGCCGATCGCCAGACCCACGAAGCGCGCCCCGTCGGCCGGCGACAGCGAGCCGGTGAGCGGCTCACCCTGGCCACGCGCCGACGGCAGCCTGTGCGCGGACAGACTGTAACTGCGGCCGGCCGAGTCGAGCACGATCAGCTTGTCGTTCGAGCGGCCCGCCGCATCGGCCAGATATTCGTCGCCGGTGCGATAATTCATGCCCATGGCGTCGACATCGTGGCCCTTGGCCGAACGGATCCAGCCCTCGCGCGACAACACCACCGTGATGTTCTCGCTGGGCACAAGATCCGCCTCCGACAGCGCCCTGGCCTGATGGCGTTCGACCAGCGCGCTGCGGCGATCGTCGCCGTACTGCTCGGCATCGGCGGCGAGTTCGTCGGCAATCAGCTGATTGAGTTTCGTCCTGGAGCCCAGCGTGGCCTCGAGATCGGCGCGCTCGGCCGCGAGCTCTTCCTGCTCGCCGCGGATCTTGAACTCCTCGAGCTTCATCAAGTGCCGCAGACGCAGGTTGAGGACCGCGTCCGCCTGCACGTCGGTGATCGCGAAGCGAGCCATCATCACCGGCTTGGGTTCATCCTCGGTGCGGATGATGTGAATCACGTCATCGATGTTGAGATAAGCAACCAGCAGGCCTTCGAGAATATGCAGCCGGTCGGTGACCGCCTTCAGGCGATGTTCCAGGCGACGCGTGACCGTGGTCGTGCGATAGGTCAGCCATTCGGACAACAGATCGCGCAGATTCTTGACCCGCGGCGCGCCGTCCAGCCCGATTACGTTGAGGTTGACGCGCACATTCTTCTCGAGCCCGGTGGTGGCGAACAGATGCGCCATCATCGCCTCGATGTCCACGCGGTTGCTGCGCGGCACGATCACCAGCCGGGTCGGATTCTCGTGATCGGATTCGTCGCGCAGATCCGAGACCATCGGCAGCTTCTTGGCCGTCATCTGCCCGGCGATCTGTTCCAGCACCTTGGCCCCCGAGGTCTGGTACGGCAGCTCGTTGATCACGACTTCGCCGGATTCGATCGTGTACGTCGCGCGCACGCGCACCTGGCCGTTGCCGGTGGCATACATCTGGCGAATCTCGGCTGTCGGCGTGATGATCTCGGCGCCGGTCGGGAAATCCGGCGCCGGCATGTGCGCCATCAGCGCGTCGAGATCGGCATCCGGATTGTTCAGCAGATGGATCGTGGCCGCGGCGACCTCGCGGATGTTGTGCGGCGGGATATCCGTCGCCATGCCGACCGCGATCCCGGTGCCGCCATTCAGCAGCACATTCGGCAGCCGCGCCGGCAGCGTTTCCGGCTCGTCCAGCGTGCCGTCAAAGTTCGGCCGCCAGTCGACCGTGCCCTGGCCGAGCTCGGACAGCAACGTGGAGGCATAGGCGGTCAGGCGCGATTCGGTATAGCGCATGGCCGCGAACGACTTGGGATCGTCCGCCGTGCCCCAGTTGCCCTGCCCGTCGACCAGCGGATAACGATAGGTGAACGGCTGGGCCATGATCACCATGGCCTCGTAGCAGGCCGAGTCGCCGTGCGGATGGAACTTGCCGATCACGTCGCCGACCGTGCGCGCCGCTTTTTTCGGCTTGGACGCCGCCGACAGGCCGAGCTCGCTCATGGCATAGACGATGCGCCGCTGCACCGGCTTCAGGCCGTCGCCGACATGCGGCAAGGCTCGATCGAGGATGACGTACATCGCATAATCGAGATACGCCTTTTCGGCAAAGGCGTTGAGCGGTTGGCGCTCGCTCTCATGTTCGAAGGTTGTGGCCATCGTGCCTCGCTGGCGGATTATTCCCGGGCGACCGACGGTATGCCGGCCCTGGGGACAGTATCAGGCCGCAGAAAGGTACCCGCCCAACGACACGCACGGCAAGCCGGGATCGAACGTCAGCCGGTCCGGGGCAGCGCCCGAGCGACCTCGGCGGCACCGATCACGGCCGTCGCGGTTTCCAGCATGCCCGGGATGATTGCGTTGCGAAGCTTCCGGATATTGCCCGATCGGTCTTATCGGCCAGACGTGCGACATGTTCCTTGCCGCTGCCGATTTGCCCGCAAATCAGAATGGGCACGCCGTAGCGCGCCGCCCGGGCGGCCAGATCGAGTGGCAACATACGGGCTCGGGGTTGCCGCCGCGCGATCGGCGCTCGCGCGCAATGAACCCATTTTCGGTCGTGGACCTCTGGGTCGTAAGCCTTGAGTACGGCTGCTTTCATCGTGCGGATCCTTTCCTCCGGTTGTCTTGCCACAACAGGAGCAACGCACGTGCCGATATCGATGAGGCCTGTACGACTCTGTTTTTACA